>JAOADT010000005.1 GCA_026417175.1 Deltaproteobacteria bacterium
TTTTTTAGCAGACTTTGTATCTCTTATAGATTGTTTTTCTTGAAATGGCTTCCAGATCTGGAAGGGTTACGACTAACTTTTATTCTTTTTGAATTCTCGCCCGAATTCAATTCCACTTGAAATGGCTTCCAGATCTGGAAGGGTTACGACTCATGATGGTCAAAGTTATTGAGGTGGGTTTGGCCTTGAAATGGCTCCAGATCTGGAAGGGTTACGACTTTGACTGAAGAAAAAAGTGGTTTAACACTCCTTTGTCAGAACAGTATAATTATTTATACTCAGATAGAGAGTTCAGATCGTTTATGTCCCATGTGAAAAAGATGCGATCTTCATTGGAAAAACTGTTCATTTTTTTAATAACTGTGATATAGGTAAAGCTTTGCAAAACGCGTGGAGATTTAAAGAGATGATTTTTAGAGAAGGAGGGAGATGAATGTTTATTCCTGATCCGGAAATGAGCCGAAATATCTCTTCCAAAGACAAGGGTATTCTCATTCTTCTTTCCAGTTTTTTTGGGTTCTTAGGCGTAGACAGGTTTTATAGAGGACAAGTCGGGATGGGCATTTTAAAACTTCTGACTTTCGGGGGGTTTGGTATTTGGTCATTAGTGGATAGCGTGCTATATATGGTAGGAAAGATCCCTAAAGATTCGGAAGGAAAAATGATACTTGACAGGAAAACCCTGGAAGCACTTTTTTATTTCAAGTAACGTCCCACTTTGGTCAGGACTTAAAGGTTTTGGTACTCAACTAAAAAATGGATAATAATTCTAGACAAGTCCTTGGTACAAATAACATGTGTATCATTTTTAGCCTAATCTCCTCTAACTTTACTTCCCTAGTTTGTGTCATATACGCGTTACCATCTCTTCTATCAGGGATGATAAGCCTTTTGCGTCTGCAAGCAGAATCATCTTATTTTTCTCTTTTATGTATCCGTTTTTTTTGAATTCGCTCAAGATCCTGATTGTGGTTTCTGTGGTTGTTGCTGCTAATTCTGCCAATTGTTGTCTCGTTAACTTTGTATCTATGAGAATCCCTTCCTCTGTATTTTTTCCATATTTGGCAGCAAGCCTTAGCAATTGATAAGCGATCCTTGAAGTGCAGTCGTCAAGAGCAACCCCTGTCAATACATCAAGACTCGTTTTCATACGAAGCGTTATCTCTTGAAGAATCAGTTTATTTATATGAGGATACTTGTTGTATACGTCTAAAAATATCTCCTTAGCGATCTTTAAAACTTTACTGTTCTCAACGGTAGTCGCAGTTGCAGGATAAGGAAAACCTTTTATTATTGCAAGAACCCCGAAAAATTGGCCAGGGTCTATAATCTCGATTGTTACTTCTCGACCTCCTGTGGACACTCTGGAAATTTTGACTTTGCCTTCCAAAAGTCCATAAAACCAATTTGCTTTGTCTCCTTGGTTAAATATGATCGTTTTCTTTTTTACGTTTTGATAAATGGCATTTCTTTCTAGACGTAAGAGATCCTCTTCTTTGATATTACTAAAGATTTTGATGTTTTTGACCATAGTCAATTTTAGCAAAATTATGATTCAAATCATAGTCTTTCAGGATTCTCTTTGCTATAAAGATACATGTAACCATAAACAAAGGAAGGAGGTATCCCATGTTTTGTAGACAATGCGAACAAACCGTAAATTCAAAGGCATGTACAAAAGTAGGGGTGTGTGGAAAAGATCCTATAGTTTCCTCATTACAGCATTTGCTAATATATACGCTTTGTGGATTAGCCCCCTACGCAAAAGCCAGTCTTTTAAAAGGTGAGCTAAAAGAAGGCGATATTAAGTACATACTCGAAGCACTTTTTTCCACACTTACAAATGTGAATTTTGATCCTGAGGCATTAAAAAGGTATATATTGACCATTCACAGGTTAAGTGAGGATTTAAAATCAAAAGGTCTATCAGTCAATGAGAATGAAGCGAGAGATCTAAAATTAGAAGATAACATTTCTGAGTTGATAAAGAAGGGTGATGAGGCTGAAAGAAGGCTCTTTTTTAACACACCTAATGAGGACATCCAGTCTCTGAAAGAAATTACCTTGTATTCAGTAAAAGGAATAGCGGCCTATGCCTATCATGCTTTAATACTGGGAAGAAGCGATAAGACCGTTTATGAGTTTATTTTTGATGCGTTAGATCAAATATTAAGAGATAGTGATCTTAGCTTTTGGATGGAGATGGTGTTTAAAGCAGGCGAAATAAATTTTAAAACCATGGAATTACTAGATAATGCCCATACAGAACTTTATGGTCATCCCATTCCTACAAAGGTACCACTCGGGGTAAAGAAAGGAAAAGCAATTCTTGTATCGGGTCACGATCTTAAGGATCTGGAGCATCTTTTAATACAGACGGATGGAAAAGGAATATATGTTTATACGCACGGTGAAATGCTCCCTGCTCATGGATATCCTAAGCTGAAGAAGTATAGACATCTTTACGGACACTATGGTACTGCATGGCAAAACCAAAGGAGGGAGTTTTTAGCATTTCCAGGCCCGATACTTATGACAACAAACTGTCTCATAAAACCAGAGGATGCTTATATGGACAGAATTTTCACTAAAGGTCCGGTTGGCTGGCCTGGTGTGAATCACATTAAGGGATATGATTTTTCTTTAATAATCGATAAAGCCCTTAAACTAAATGGTTTCGAAGAAGACAGAGAAGGTGGCGAGATTATGGTTGGATTTGCAAGGAATGCAATACTTTCGGTTTCAGACAAGTTGATAGATCTTATAAAGACTGGGAAGATTAGACGTTTTATCTTAGTTGGCGGATGCGACGGGGCAAGACCCGGGAGAAGCTACTATGCTGATTTCGTAGAAAAAACACCGAATGATACAGTAATACTCACTCTGGCCTGTGGGAAGTTTAGATTTTTTGATAAAAAACTGGGAACCATAGATGGGATACCTAGACTAATTGATATAGGTCAATGCAATGATGCCTATTCTGCCATCCAAATTGCAGTAGCCCTATCCAAAGCATTTAATCTTGAGGTGAATGATCTTCCTTTGTCTTTAGTTCTTTCGTGGTTTGAACAAAAGGCTGTGGCTATCCTAACAACCCTTCTTTATCTTGGAATAAAAAACATTCGTTTAGGTCCAACATTACCTGCCTTTATAAGTCCCAATGTGCTTAAAATTCTCATTGAGAAATTCAACATCAAACTAATTGGAAACCCTGACGAAGATCTTAAAGAGATACTTCAGTGAAAAAACGCGGGCATGACTTTAAATTGTCATGCCCGCAAAGCAACTGGCATTTGAAGTTTAGTTTTTACTAACCAATCCGGTTATTCCTATTCTAGCCAACAAAATTAGATAGAAAGGTGTTTCATCTTTGAAAGGTGATGAGATGGACAAAAGGGTTACTGCCTTGATAAGGCTGGAAAAAAGGTAGATAATAATAATTGATGGAGAAATGGTATGTTGTTCGGACGAAACCGAAGAATGAGGAAAGAGCAAAAAGAAACTTGCAAAATGGTGGTTTTGAGGTTCTTGCCCCGAAAATAAAGTACAAGAAGTTCAAAGACGGGGATGTAACCGAAGTGATCGAAGAAATGTTTCCCGGATACATATTTGTAAAGTTTCTTCCTTCAAGAGACTATAGAACTGTAAAATATACGAGAGGTGTAAGGGAAGTAGTTCACTTCGGGGATCAGGTAATCCCCGTAGAAGATGATATAATAGAATACATAAAAAGTAAGCTAAAGAACGGTGTTGCAGAGATTGAAAGACAGAGATTTCAAAGTGGAGAAAAGGTGATAATAACGGATGGTCCTTTCAAAGGTCTTGTGGGGATATTTGAAAAAGAGCTTAAACCTAGCGAAAGGATATCAATATTGCTTGAAGGATTGAACTACTATGCTAAAATCATTATCCATCGAGAGCTTGTCTCTTCCTACAAAGAAAAATTAACTTCATAAGGAGGGTCTCTTATAGAGGTTTTCGGAAATACCTCAGGCCTTACGCCACGCCTAAAAACAAGACTTCTTAATATCTATAAGAAAAGAATCAATCCAAGGTCTATTGTTGACCCAGATGTAGCAAAAACTCTCTTTGGCATATCTAAAGAGATAGAAAGAGAAGTCGGGATACTCATAAATAGACGAGGTAACATCGAATATGTAATTGTAGGAGAAAAAAGAAGTATAAAAATCCCTGAAATAGGGACCGAGAGAAAAACTCAAGCGAAATTTAACGGGCTAAGATTCATACATACCCATCTGGATGGGGCATCACTCTCAAAAGAAGACATGAATATTCTTGCACTCTCCAAATTTGATTTTATTGCGTGTCTCATAGAAAAGAAAGGAAGTGAAAAGATCATACTCCACGGAGGTTATCTCATACCACAGGAGAGAACAGGTAAAATCTGGGATTTTATTGGGCCCTTACCAACAGACGAAATTAGGATAGATTTCTTAGAATTTATAAATGAACTTGAAAATGAGTTTCTGAAAACATGGGGTAGGTATCATTCCGTTAAGAAGCAGAAAGAAGAGTGTGTAATTGTCTCCGTTGTACCTCCAAGGTCAAAAAAAGATCTTGATCAGCATTTGAGCGAAATGAAATCTCTGTGTCAGTCTGCTGGACTCTCAGTTCTTGATACCATTGTCCAGAGGCCGAAAACAATTCACCCCGGCTATGTTATAGGACGTGGAAAAATTGAGGAGATTGTCATGAGATCTGCAAATATTGGTGCAGATGTTTTAGTGTTTGACGAGGAATTAACTCCAGCTCAGCTGAGGAACATATCAGGGATTACAGACATGAAAGTGATAGATAGGAATCAGTTAATTCTTGACATATTTGCAACGAAAGCCAAAACTAGAGAAGCAAAAGTTCAAGTAGAACTCGCCCAGCTCAAATACATTTTTCCGAGACTAGCAGAAAAAAACACAGCTTTTTCTAGGCTTACAGGAGGGATAGGAGGAAGGGGTCCGGGAGAAACAAAACTGGAAATAGACAAAAGAAGAATAAGGGAGAGGATAGCTTTGCTAGAAGAAAGACTCGCGGATATAAAAAGAGTTAGAGAAGTAAAAAGAGGAAAAAGAAAGGAATCAAACTTGCCAATAGTTTCGATAGTGGGATATGCTAATTCTGGTAAATCTAGTCTTTTAAATCTTCTTACAAAAAGTGACGTCGAAGTGGACGGAAAGCCTTTTAGCACACTTACCCCGACGACAAGGATAATAAAGTATCCTGAAAGGAAAAACATAATTGTAAGTGACACGGTGGGACTAATTCGTAACCTTCCAGAACCCCTTTTAGATGCTTTTCTTTCCACTTTTGAAGAACTTCGACACGCTGATCTTTTGATCCACCTTGTAGATGTCACTGACTATCACGTGGAAGACAAGATAGAATCTGTTGAAGAGATATTAGAAAGGCTGGGTTTAAAAAATAAGCGAAGAATTATAGTGTTCAATAAAATAGATAGACTCATGGAAGAGGAAAGAGAGTATCTCAAGAATCTTGAAAAGAGATACAATGCCATCTCGATATCTTGCCTAAAGGAAATAGGAATATACGAGCTCTTAAAAAGGATCGAAGAAGAGCTAGAATATCAGACTTCCAAATACCGAGAACCTAGCAGACCGCAGGCAGCAGAGACGTCTTGACCCTTTGATTTTCTTATTGTGGCAGTATAGCCCCTTTTCAGTAAAATCCTTTGAAAGTTAAGTATCTTTTCATCACTAGGTGTCTTGAAAGAAATATGCTTTGATTCGTTATATGGAATTATATTTATCTTGCATTTTACTCCTGAAAGGAGATCTGCAAGTTTTTCAGCATCTTTCCCAGAATCATTGATGTCACCGATAATAACGTACTCGAAGGTTATACGACTACGTTTATCCGGCCTGTAACTTCGCGCAAAATCCACAATTGTTTCAAGGGGATAAATGCGGTTTATGGGCATAAGGTATGTCCTTTTTTCGTCATCTGCAGCATTTAAAGAGATTGCTATAACACATAAATTCTGGGGAATTGTCTTTAAGGTGTCGATTAAGCCAGAGGTGGAAACCGTTATTTTTCTTTTAGAAAGGTTTAGACCGTAAGGGCTTCCGAAGATTTGGATGGCTTTAATCACATTTTCCACATTGTCCATTGGCTCGCCCATGCCCATAAAGACAACATTTGTAATTGTCGTGTCTGTAAGCTTTTTTACGCTCATCATTTGGGATACTATTTCATCTGTTGTGAGATTTCTTATAAAACCGATTTTTCCAGTTACACAAAATCTACATCCCATTTTACACCCTATTTGGGTTGAAACGCAGAGTGTGGTTCTGTCTTCCTCAGGCATAAGGACACTTTCAACCGTATATCCATCATGGGTTCTAAATGCAAATTTAGTCGATCCGTCCTTAGATCTTTCCATACTTTCCAGATTAAGGAAAGTAAACGAGAACATTTCTTTGAAAATCTTTCTCAAACTTTTCGGTATATCGGTCATTAGTTCGAAATCTAATACAAACTTGTTGTAAATCCATTTGAACAGTTGTCTTGCCCTAAATTTTTCCTTTCCGCAGACACCTAGTATATGTTCAAGTTCATTAAGAGTTAAATTAAAGAAGGGCTCCATGTTTATTTTCCAAGCCAGTTTGAAATAATCTTCGAATCCGATCTCTAAGCAGGGTATAGCGAAGCTGGGGTTTGTTGTTTTTGACGGCGATAGCTATCGCTTTCTTTGTTCCTACGAAAATGGCTAGTTTTCTTGCCCTTGTGAGCGCTGTATAAATAAGATTTCTTTGCAGAAGTATATAATGGTGAGTCGTTATTGGAACAATTACAGCCTCATATTCGCTTCCCTGGGATTTGTGTATGGATATAGCGTAAGCGGGCATTATCTCGTCTAATTCTGAAAAATGATAGACAACTTCCCTGGTATCATAACTCACTTTAAGCTCCGCGCGATCCCAATCGATTTCTTTTATTTTCCCCACGTCTCCGTTAAAAACTTCTTTGTCGTAGTTGTTTCTGATCTGAATAACCTTTTCACCCACTCTCAATGATTTTCCACCTTTTTGAACCTCATCTTTCCTTGGATTTATAACATCCCTAAGTATACTGTTTAAGTTTGAAACTCCGATTTCACCTTTGTACATGGGCGTGAGGACCTGTATATCGTCTTTTGGTATCGCATATTTCGATGGAATGTAGTCCCGAACTAAATGGACTATAGTTTTGAGCACTGCTTCAGGTTCTTCCCTAGGATAAAAAAGAAAGTCCACATTATCTTTGGAGTTATTTTCCAAAAGGGGCATTTTGCCTTTGTTTATCCGATGAGCGTTAAGGACTATTAGACTTTCTTTCGATTGTCTGAATATCTCCGTGAGTCGCACACATGGGGCAAAGTCCGATTCTATCAAATCCTTAAAAACCGTTCCCGGTCCCACAGAAGGAAGCTGATCTACGTCTCCAACAAAGACGAGAGTTGCTCTTTCAGGTATAGCTTGGAGAAAATGATGCATTAGGACTAAATCTACCATTGAGGACTCATCAACTATTACGAGGTCACAGTCGAGTTTGTGTTTCTCGTTCCTTTTAAAACTCTTTGTCTGTGGATTATACTCCAGCAATCTATGCATTGTTTGAGCAGGATGTTTACTTGTTTCTTCTAATTTTTTAGCAGCTCTTCCAGTTGGAGCACACAAAAGAATTTTTGATCCCATGATTTTGTGAGCTTCCAATATCCCCCTTACGATTGTCGTTTTTCCTGTTCCTGGTCCACCAGTTATGAGAATTATCTTGTTTTCCAGGGAAGCTCTAATTGCAAGCATTTGTGCATCGGTGAGCCTAATACCAAGTTTTTTTTCTATTTGAGAGAATTTCATATCCATGCCAGCTGTGTTACGTCTTTTTTTGCAAAAGAAAATTTTTTTAAGCTTTTCTGCAACCTCAATCTCTGCCTGGAATAGGTTTTTTGCATAGACCGGCTTGTCCTCGTAGGATTCGTCCATAATGATTTTTTCGGATTCTTTTATCCGCAATAAACAACCTTTAACGGCACTTTCATCTATTTCCAGTAAGGAAGAAGTATCTTTTACTAATCGATCCGCCGGATAATAAACGTGTCCTTCCTCCTGGGCTTTCTTAAGCATATACTGGATTCCGGCCTCAATTCTCAAATCAGAATTCCTATCTATGTTCAACATTTTTGAAATTTTGTCTGCTGTGACAAACCCAATTCCATAAATATCTTGAGCCAACCGAAATGGGTTTACTTTTAAGATATTCAAAGAATCTTTCCCGTACTCTTTGTAAATTTTGAGTGCAAGTCTACGGGTTATGCCTAATGATTGTAAAGAAATCAATATCTCTCTAAAATCATTATTCTTTTCCCAGCTTTCCTTTATCATTCTTGCCCTTTTTTCACCTATCGTTGGTACATCTTTTAACCTTTCTACATTCTCAGATATGATCTTTAAGGTGTCGTTTCCGAAAGTGGAAACTATTTTTCTCGCAAGTTCTGGGCCTATTCCCTTTATCATTCCAGATCCCAGATATTTTTCTATACCTATAAGGGTAGCCGGGATTACATGTTCACAGGAGACAATGTGGAACTGTCTACCGTACTTCCTGTGGTTTTCCCAGTATCCCTTTATTTTCAACGCTTCTCCTGGGAAAATAGATTCCAGGTAACCAACAATAGTAATAGTAGTATGCCCATTCTTTTCTTTTAATCTTGCTACCGTGTAACCGTTCTCGTGGTTTCTGAATGTTATTTTTTCAATTTGTCCTTCAACTTCTATCACAATCGGCCCGAGATAGATTTTATCATAATTTGGCTATTCATCATAAGTTCGTAAGGTGGAAATAAAAAAAAACAATTTTATATGACATTTAAAAACCTCTGATAGGTCTCACAAAACAAAATCAAAAGTCATCATTGATCTGAAATAAAAACTCTACTATTTTTGAAAAATGATTGCCATTGTGAATCATAGATGATAAACTTTTGAATGAATCGATCTTGTCCATCTCCTATCCAAAAATTGAAATACAACTTAGCTGTATGTTTTTCCCTTGAATATAAAAATGCATTTCTTAAAAGGAGGATTTATGATTGAAGTTACAGAGAACGCCATAAAAGCAATAAGGTCATTTATGGAAGCACACGACAGAAGGGAAAGTGTGGTAAGGGTTTATCTCCACAGTGCCTGAAGTGGATCTAATCTTTCGATGGCTCTGGACGAGCCGGATGACGACGATATTTTTTTTGAGACAGGCGGAATTAGCTTCGTGATACATAAAGACCTTTATGAGGCTTCTAAACCTATTTGGATAGATTTTGTTTCTACACCTGAGGGAGAGGGATTTGTAATAAAGTCAAGCCTCCAGTGCCATAGCGGTTGTTGCTCATAAATGAGGAATCGGGAACAGAGGGGAAAAGTAAAATGAGTTTGTTTTAAAATATCAGATTTGCCCCCTTTTTCTAAGGTACACCATCAGTGCCGTAAGAGAAGAAGGTGTAATCCCTGGAATTCGAGAGGCTTGTCCCAATGTTAAAGGTCTTATCTTTGTAAGTTTTTCTACAACTTCTTTGGAGAGTCCTGCCACCTCCGAGTAATCGAGGTTTAAAGGAATCTTCTTTTCCTCTAATTTTTTCATTTTCTCTATCATTTCGTTCTGTCTTTTTACATAACCTTCGTACTTTACATCAATCTCAACATTGGTGAGAATGTCTTCTTCAAAATCTCTAAGTCTCCATTCTATATCTTTAATAACTTCCATCGTTACTTCTGGTTTTTTTATAAGATCTTGAAGAGAACATGGTCTACCAATAGGTTCAATCCCATATTTGTTAAGGGTACTATTCAAATGATCTCCCGGCTTTACAATGACTTCTCTTAAAATTTCTTTGACTTCATCTATCTTCTTTTTTTTGATTTGTAGTCTACTGTATCTTTTTTCTTTCACAACACCTATTTTGTAACCCTTCTCAGTCAGACGGAGATCCGCATTATCTTCTCGCAGGATCAGTCTAAACTCTGCCCTTGAGGTAAACATCCTGTACGGTTCATCAGTTCCCTTTGTTATGAGATCATCTATCATCACCCCTATGTATGCCTCATCTCGCCCTAGGATAAACGGTTCTTCCCCCTTTACTTTTAGTGCCGCGTTTATTCCCGCTATTATCCCTTGAGCAGCGGCTTCTTCGTAGCCTGTTGTCCCATTTATTTGTCCCGCTAGAAAAAGGTTTTTTATGAGTTTAGTTTCTAATGTGGGGTATAGTTGTGTTGGATCGACAAAATCATATTCGATTCCGTAACCTGGTCTAGTAATCTCCACTTTTTCAAGGCCAGGTATGGTTCTTAGCATCTCGATCTGTATATCAAGGGGAAGGCTTGTCGATAGCCCATTCGGGTAGTACTCGTAAGTATCCAAACCTTCTGGTTCCAAGAATATCCTGTGTCTATCTTTGTCTGAGAATTTAACAACTTTATCCTCGATTGAAGGGCAATATCTAACCCCAGTTCCCTTTATCTTACCTGTGTAGAGTGGGGATCTATCTAATCCTGATCTTATTATTTCGTGAGTTCTTTCGTTTGTATATGTTAGATAACAAGGAACGAGGCTATTTTCTATTTTTTCGGTCATATAAGAAAACGGCTTTGGTGGGTTATCACTTAGCTGCACCTCCATCTGCGAAAAATCTATAGTTCTCCCATCAAGTCTAGGACACGTACCAGTTTTCAACCTTCCCATCTTAAAACCTAGTCTTTTTAGCTCTTGCGAAAGACCTACCGATGGTGGGTCCCCCATTCTTCCTGCCTCAAAATGGGTAAGTCCTATGTGAATGAGTCCGTTGAGAAATGTTCCCGTTGTAACCACTACAGCTCTACTAAAGAATCTCTCCCCCCATGTAGTCTCAACTCCCTTAACTATTCCATCATCTATTAGAAGCTTTTCTACTGTTGCTTGTCTAAGATACAGTTTTTCTTGAGTTTCAAGCCGTTTTTTCATTGTGAGGGAGTATCTGACCTTGTCCGCCTGTACTCTGGTAGCACGGACCGCTGGTCCTTTTCTCATGTTTAAGACTCTAAACTGGATTCCTGTTTTATCTGTGTTTATAGCCATCTCGCCATCTAGGGCATCTATCTCCTTGACCAGGTGACTTTTACCCAGCCCTCCTACTGCTGGGTTACAGGACATGTGAGCTATGTGATCTAAATTGATGGTCAGTATAAGTGTATGCATTCCCATTCTCGATGCAGCCAACGCTGCCTCACAACCCGCGTGTCCTGCACCAACAACAATCACGTCAAAAATATCCATTTTAGCTTGAGAAATAATCCTGGAGAGCCTTTACGTGAACCTTACCGTTTTTTAAGTACTCTATGGCGTATGTAGCTGCCTGTGCACCGGAAAGGGTAGTGGTGTAAGGGATCTTGTATTGAACTGCGTTGGTCCTGATTAAGACTTCATCCATTTTTGGATGCCTTCCGCTAGGCGTATTAATAATGAACTGGAGATCCCCATTTTTAATCAAATCCACGATGTGGGGTCGACCCTCTGAAATTTTATTCACAAAACTGACGTTGATACCCCCGTTTTGCAAGGCCTTGCCAGTTCCTTTTGTGGCAAAAATCTTGAAACCTAAATCCTGTAACTTCTTAGCGATTAGAACGATGTTTCTCTTGTCTCTGTTTTTTACACTTACAAGTACATTTCCCTCAGTTGGAAGTTCCATTCCGGCTGCTAGCTGAGATTTAAGAAAAGCGGCACCGAAGCTGTAGTCTATTCCCATAACTTCACCTGTAGACTTCATCTCCGGACCTAAAATGGGATCAACTCCAAAAAATTTATTGAACGGAAACACGGCTTCCTTTACGGCAAAGTGCTTTACTTCTATCTCCTTTTCTATTCCAAGATCAGACAATTTCATTCCTATCATGAGCTTAGCTGCAACTTTTGCCCACTGTACTCCTGTTACTTTACTTACAAAGGGTACTGTCCTACTAGCCCTTGGGTTGACCTCCAGTACGTAGACCTCATCGTCCTTAATTGCATACTGAATGTTAATAAGCCCAACTACCTTTAATTCTAAAGCGATAACCTCGGTAAGTTTTCGTATTTTTGAGATAATCTCATCGGAGAGAGAGTAAGGAGGTAAGACACACGCGCTATCTCCAGAGTGTATCCCCGCTTCCTCAATATGTTCCATTATTCCAGCAATTACACACCTTTCTCCGTCGCATACAGCATCGACATCTATCTCTATGGCGTCTTCTAAGAATTTATCCACAAGGATTGGCTTGTCCGGCGAAGCCTCTGCTGCCTTTGCTATGAAACCAAGAAGGTCCTCATCATCATAAACTATCTCCATAGCCCTCCCGCCAAGAACATAGGAAGGCCTCACTATTACGGGATATCCTATTCTCTTTGCTGCTTTTCTTGCTTCTTCAAATGAGAAGGCTATCTCGCTTTCTGGCTGCTTTAAGCTCAGTCTAGTAATAAGAGACTTAAATTTTTCCCTATCTTCTGCAATATCTATACTTTCAGGCGGAGTTCCTATTATCTTTACCCCTGCTTTCGCAAGCTCTACAGTCAGATTCAAAGGTGTCTGTCCACCGAATTGGACTATAACACCATCAGGTTTTTCTTTTTCGATTATGTCCATCACATTCTCAAAAGTTAGCGGTTCAAAGTAAAGCTTATCGGAAGTGTCATAATCTGTACTTACCGTTTCCGGATTACTGTTTACCATGATAGTCTCATACCCAAGCTCTTTCAGGGCAAACGAAGCATGCACGCAGCAGTAATCAAATTCTATTCCTTGACCGATCCTATTAGGTCCCCCACCTATAATCATTATCTTTTTCTTGTTTGATATTCGAGACTCATCTTCAAATTCGTAAGTCGAGTAATAATAGGGGGTTTCTGCTTCAAATTCTGCAGCACACGTATCAACTAATTTGTATACGCTCTTGATACCCAGGTCTTTCCTCATTTTCCTTACGTCTTCCTCTTTCATCTCGAGGATATAACCTAAATATCTATCTGAGAAACCGTATCTTTTCGCTTTCCATAAAAGATCACGAGAAATACCATTCTTTCTTTCCACTATTTCTCGTTCGCAATCAAGTATTTCGTAAATCTGATGTAAAAACCATCTGTCTATTTTGGTTAGAGAATATACTTCTTCTATGGAATAGCCATTTTTAAGCGCGTAACAAATATAGAAGATCCTATCTCTGTTTGGGACGATGAGTTTTTGCCTCAGGACTTCTGGTTCAACATCTTTTAGCTTTTCGTTTATAATTCCTGAGACACCTATCTCCAAGGATCTGAAACCTTTTTGAAAAGCTTCTTTAAAGGTTCTCCCTATCGCCATCGTTTCCCCAACCGACTTCATCTGAACCGTTAAGGTTTCATCAGACCCTTTAAATTTCTCAAAAGCGAACCTTGGGATTTTTACGACACAGTAATCAATTGTTGGTTCGAAGGATGCAGGAGTTTTCTTTGTAATGTCATTCTTGATTTCATCGAGAGTATAGCCTATGGCTAGCTTGGCAGCTATTTTTGCTATAGGGAATCCAGTTGCCTTAGATGCTAAGGCAGAACTCCTGGAAACCCTTGGGTTCATCTCGATCACAACCATTCTGCCATCTTCAGGATTTACAGCAAACTGGATGTTGGATCCTCCAGTTTCCACTCCTATTTCTCTAATAATCTTTATGGCCCAGTCCCTCATTTTCTGATATTCTTTGTCAGTTAGAGTCTGAGCAGGAGCCACGGTTATACTATCACCCGTATGAATACCCATAGGGTCGACATTTTCAATAGAACATATAATGACCACATTGTCGTTCTTGTCTCTCATTACCTCAAGTTCAAATTCTTTCCATCCGAGAACCGATTCTTCGATTAGTATTTCACCAATCAGGCTACTCTCAATCCCTCTCTGGGCTAAAATCTCAAATTCCTCTATGTTGTACGCACAAGATGCACCAGTTCCTCCGAGAGTATAGCTAGGCCTTATTATCACCGGGAAGCCTATCTCCCTAACTACCCTTTTGGCTTCTTCAAGGGAATAGGCAAGGGCACTTTTAGGAATATCGAGACCTATCCTTTGCATGGCATTTTTAAATTCTAGTCTATCCTCTGCCTTTTTAATTGCATGATAGTTTGCACCAATAAGTTCAACACCATATTTGTCCAGGATCCCTCTCTCATAAAGTATCGTGGCGAGATTTAACCCGGTCTGTCCTCCCAAAGTGGGAAGAATGGCAGAAGGTCTCTCTTTTTGGATTATTGACTCTAAAATATAAGGAGTGAGAGGTTCTATATAGACCCTCTCAGCCATGTCTGGATCAGTCATTATAGTTGCAGGATTGCTGTTAACTAAAATTACTTTTATCCCTTCCTCTTTTAGAGCCTTGCATGCTTGACTACCGGAGTAGTCGAATTCACATGCCTGACCTATAACAATCGGACCAGAACCTATTATTAAAACGCTTTTCAGATCTTCTCTTTTAGGCATATCGGTCTACTAGTTCTCTGAATTTACGAAAGAGCCCAAATGAATCGTGTGGTCCAGGCGAAGCCTCTGGGTGAAATTGAACCGAAAACAACGGATAAACTTCGTGCTGTAGCCCTTCAACAGTCATGTCATTCAAGTTAATATGGGTTACTATGACCCGTGTGTCGGTCAAAGAATTAACGTCTACGGCAAAACCGTGGTTTTCTGATGCTATGTAGATTCTTCCTGAGGAAAGTTCTTTTATGGGTTGATTGGCACCTCTATGACCGAACTTGAGTTTGTATGTTTTTCCGCCCAGTGCTAAGCCTATTAGTTGTTGACCAAGACATATTCCAAATATAGGAACTTTCCCTAAAAGTTTTTTTATCTCCTTTACGGCATAAGGTAGAGCCTCCGGATCACCAGGTCCGTTTGACAGCATAACTCCATTGGGTTTTAAACTTAAAATTTCTTCTGCCGTGGACGTAGCAGGGACCACTACCAATTGGAAGCCAACCTCTTCTAAGAGCCTAAGAATGTTCAGTTTTACACCAAAGTCAAAGACCACACATAGAGGCTTCGTATCACATTTTCTAAAATTGTTAATAGGTCTTTTCTCTCCACTTTGCCACACGTAAGGGGTTTGGCATGTTACTTCTTTAACAAGATCTATTCCCACAACACCTCTTGCATTTTTTGCTTTGTTTATGAGGCTTTCCCGATTTGAATCGACCGTAGAAATTACACCTTTCATCGCTCCTTTTACCCTTATGTGCTTTGTTAAAGCCCTAGTATCGACGTCTTCAATGAGAAAAACGTTGTGTTTCTGACAATAGGCGAGAAGACTATCCAAAGCTCTTTGATTACTTGTTATCTTACTTAATTCGCGGACTATGAAACCTTCTATCTTTGGGCTCTGCGATTCTATATCATCATCATTTACACCGTAATTGCCTATGTGGGGGTAGGTCATGGTTACAATCTGACCTTTGTATGAAGGATCAGTCATTATCTCTTGGTATCCAGTCATACTTGTGTTAAATACAATTTCCCCCTCTCTTTCTCCCTGGAAGAATATGCTGTTCCCCTCGAATATAGTTCCATCTTCTAAAGCAATATACGCTTTCATTGGTTGGAGTATATTAAACGTCCGGTATTTTGATTGATACTTAATATAACATCGCCTGCTCTAAAATAGCAAGAAAAAAGAAGGGAGCGGAGAATAACCCCCGCCCTTATCTACAATTTAAGAACTTTTTTTCGCAACTCTAGCTTTCAATCCAGAGGTTAGAATTTCTTTTGCCCTTTCGTCTTGGGCATCGGTTATAAACTGTATTTTTGTTTCTCTTTCGGTCTCTCTGTTTGCTGAGACTAAGTCATCCCTGGATATCTCTTTAAGGCTGAACTTTCTCGCTCCAGCCATCAATTGTTGTAATCCTGCTGCTAATTTGTCAGCAAGAGTCCACATCGCAATGGCTCCGAAGGGTATGTTCTTCATTTCCGATTCTCCGACCTTTTTTTGGACTTCAAAATATCCGGCAAAGATCTCCTCTGGTTTAGTTCCCAACTCTTTCACTGCAGCGGGAAGATCATCCCAATTACCGTTCACAGCTTTTTTGGATTCAGGTCTTAGCACCCCCTCAACATTTGAACCTAAAAAGGCGGGTATCATGAGGGCTCTTCCCATACAGACGAGTTTTACAAAGGGGGCTCCCAGGGCTAGCGCCTTAAATATGTGGTCTTCTCGTGCGAGTCCTCCTCCGAAAGCCATGTCAACAACTTTTTCACCTTTCTCTGAAAGTATCTTTGCATATTCGTAAGCCTTGGCGTGCAAAAGTATGGACGGTACGCCCCAGGTCTCCATCATATTCCAAGGGCTCATCCCTGTTCCGCCGCCTGAACCATCTATGGTTAAAAGGTCTATTCCGGCCTCTGACGCGAATCTTATGGCCATTGCTAGACCTTCCATTCCGTAGGAGCCGGTTTTCAGAGATATTCTCTTATAGCCAAGACTTCTCAAATATCTTACAGATGACATAAAGGCTTCATATACATCCTCTACCGTGGCTAAATCCGTATACCCTAATCTACTGTGTCTCGCAAAAGTCTTTATAGAGCCGGCTTCATAAGCCTTCTGAACCTCAGGTTTGGTCGGGTCAGGATCAACCACATAGCCCCTTTCCTTTAAAAAGAGAGCGTAACCTAAATTGTCTACCTGGATCTCACCACCTATACTTTTTGCTCCTTGTCCCCATTTGAGCTCCATTATGACCTTATCTCCATACTTGTCGATTACGTATTCAGCAACCCCATTTCTTGTATCCTCAACATTCATCTGGACAATTATTGCTCCATAACCGTCAAAATATCTAAGATATGTAGTAATTCTTCTATCGAGTTCAGGGGCTTTTTCAATTTTTCCGTTTTTTATAACAGCTTCCTTATCGATACCAACTACGTTTTCTCCTACTACGATGGGAAATCCGACTAAAGCAGCTCCAATAGCAAGAGAGTTCCAGTACCTTTGAGCTATAAAAGTGGATCCAAGAGCGCCAGTCATTAAGGGGACACGGGCTTTCGTCTTTATTTCATTTCCAAACTCTGTTTCGATGTTTACATTGGGAAATATGCAGTCATCTGAGGAAGAAGTGAGTCCTGGAGGAATACCTTTTGCTCCGTAATTATATCCTTGGATTCTTAAAGAATTGTAAGAAACCCCAATGTGGCAGGTGTTACTACTTCCCGCTGTTACCCATCCGAAGTCTCTAGGATATAACATCTTTCTACCCTTTAAACTTGAAAGCCATGTCTCACACCTTCCTTTACAGTCCGCCCTACAAAGAGTACACAGTCCCGATTCTGCAGGGTTACCCCTGTTTACAGTTCCTAAAACATCGTTTGACTTTGGCCACTCTATCATATTGACCTCCTAATGGGAATCTAAACTCCTCAGACTGGCAAGTAATTGCCAGGATGTCTAATTGGCCCCGGAAATTTATCACGACGTGAATGAAAAAGTCAAGAACAACTGTTGGTTGGCAACATAAAAAAAGTTGTTTGCAAAAATCCGGTAAACGGAATAGAATAAATTTGGCAAAGTTGCCAGTTAATTTGTAGATAACTAGAAGGATTCTCAAGTAGCATGAGAGAAGAAGTCAAAAGAAAGGAATTATTAATACTTGATGCCCTAAAAAAAATAAACGGTTCTGCCACTAGCCGGAAACTTACGGAAATCATTGCAAATCTCGGTTACGTAGTCAGTGAAAGGACAGTAAGGTTTTATCTCAAAAAAATGGAGCTTAAAGGATTAACTGTAAATCATGGAAAGAAAGGATACTCGATAACTGATAAAGGATTAAAAGAAACCGAATCTTCACTAATAATTGAAAAAGTTGGATTCCTCTCATCGAAAATTGACCAAATGGCATACGCTATGAGCTTCGATATTGACACCCTTCAAGGAACAGTGGTTGTCAATGTTACCGTGGTGGATCCTGAAAAATTTGAAAGAAAGATCCCTGTTGTGGAAAAGATCTTTGAGAAGGGATATACAATGGGAGAGCTTCTTACTTTTTACGGTCCCGGAGAAACGGTTGGTCATATTTCTATACCGAAAGGCAAGATTGGAATCGGCACTGTCTGTTCCATAACTTTAAACGGTGTTCTACTAAAGCATGCTATCCCTACTGTTTCGCGTTTTGGTGGGCTTTTAGAGCTTAGAAATGGAAAACCTTACCGATTCGTAGAAATAATTATGTACGATGGTACGAGCATTGATCCACTCGAGATATTTGTAAAAAGCGGAATGACCGATTTTTTAGGAGCAATTTATACTGGTCAAGGAAAAATAGGGGCAAGTTTCAGGGAATTCCCTTCAGAAAGTAGAAATGAGGTTTTACGCCTAGCGGAGAGAATGAAAAAAGTAGGACTTGGTGGGTTACTAGAAATAGGCTTACCAGGGCATAGTATTCTCGAGATACCTGTATATCAAGGTAGAGTAGGAGCGGTAGTCGTAGGCGGGTTAAATGCGGTTTCCGTATTGGAAGAGGTGGGTGTTAGAACTTATTCTCGAACACTCGCAGGACTAGCAGACTTCAAAAACCTATTTAGATACGAGGAGATGAGAGAAAGAATAAGAGATTTTACAAGGCCTAGGTTAAAGGGGGTAAAAATACAGAAAGCGTAGCAAAAAGAAATTCAACTTTTGTATTTCTCATGTTATTCTATTCGATAGGGAGGGTAAAATGGAGGAGATTAATATTGGAAGGGTAGAAAAGTTTTTTTCAAAAATAGGCGTAGCAGCTATTAGAATAACTGAAGGTGAACTGAAAGTCGGGGATAGGATCAGGATAAAGGGTCATACAACCGATTTTGAGCAAACCGTTGAATCGATGCAAGTGGAACACGCTCCAGTAGAAAAAGCCGTTGAAGGGCAAGACGTAGGCATAAAGGTTAAAGAGAGAGTCCGAGAAGGAGACTCTGTTTATCTTTTGAAGGAATAGAAAGGAGATTTTATGGAGGAAAAAGAGGTTTTAAGTGTATTCCATGAAATGTTTGATAAGGCCTTACCTATCCTCAAAAATTTGAAAGAAGGTTTCAATAAGGAAAATGGTACTCTTCTAAAAGAAGAGGCAAAAAAATTCGGGAGTATAATAAAGTCATATGTGCCGTTTTTCGATGGAATCGCAAAGAAAAGAGAAAAGGATAATACAGAAAAAAAGGCGATAGAACTTCTTACGATTGCACAGATGATAGCTGCAGGAATAGAGAATCTAGCCACGAAAATGATTTTAAAAGTGGAATCTAGCATTCTTTTTAGTGAGAAGGCGAAAAAGGAGATCTCTGATCTTTTGGATGAAGTGGTAACCGAACTGAGGGATCTCAAAGATTTTGTTCTTACGAAAAATCCCGAGCTTAGGAAAAAGATAGATGAAAGAACCCAGAAAATCATAAAAATGGCGTATGATTTCGATTCCACTCATCAGAGGCGTCTTATAACGGGTATATGTATGCCTCAAGCCTCGTACATTTATTTGGATATGACAGATTCTATAAGAAAGATCTCTAGGGAAATGAGGAACCTTGCCGAGAAAGTGTGAGTCAGAGCATGAACTTACTTTCAAGCTAAGAAAGTTAACCTTAGTAAAGTTACTCAACCGGGTTAAATCTTGGGGGAAAATATATCTTGTAGGAGGTGCTATAAGAGATCTGGCTTTGGGAAAAACCCCAAAGGACTATGATTTCGTTGTCTCAGACGAAAAAGACATAGGTTCTTTCGAAAAGATTTTAGGCAGAAAAAGTTTTGTTCTCGGTAAAAAGCCTAACCATGCGCATCGCATTTGCTCTGATCTTTTTACGATAGATATAACCATTCTTGATGGAACCATAGAGGACGATTTAAAACGAAGAGATTTAACTTTAAATGCAATGGCCTATGATTTAAAGGATCATACCTTTGTGGATATCCTAGGGGGATTTAAAGACTTGAAATCAGGAATTCTTAGGTTTCCAAGCGAGAACGTGATTCTTTCAGATCCTTTGCGGATGTTAAAGACAATAAGACACTTTACATACCTAAAAGGGTTTTCTTTAACTGATGAGGTAAAAATGGCAATAATGAGACACAGAGAAAATATAAAAGTAGTGCCGGGAGAAAGGATAAAATATGAATTAGACCTGATTTTGGGATCACATATGGCCTATGAAGGCTTTGTGATGGCGAAAGAGTTGGGGCTTCTCTATGAAATTTTTCCTGAATTTTATACACTTAAATCCTTTGATCAAGAAACCAATCTCGAGCTAAAGACATTGGATCATACTCTATACGGTTTGAGATTCCTTAGAAAGTACAATAAGGTTTTTAAACTTAAAGAGAAAGAGTTTTTGTGTGTGGGATACGCGCTTCTATTTCATGACCTGGGCAAACCTTTTACTTACACTTTTGATTCTAACAAAAAGGTAGTGCACTTCTTTGGTCATGAGAAGGTCTCAATGGGACTAGCTGAAAGTATAATGGAAAGACTTAGATTCAGCCACTGGGAAATTAGAAATGTGCTAGAACTCATAAAAAACCATATGTGGATTTTTCTTCTGAATAAAGATACACCGACAGCTAGAGCAACAAGGAGACTCATAATTAAGATGGGTGAACTTACGCCCTCTTTAGTTTTACTCACTCTTTGCGATATGTTTGGAACAACCGAAGGCAGGAGAAATAAAGTAACAAGAAAAATAGTCAGGCATTTAAATGAGATTATGAAAACTTATAGAGAGTTTATAAAAGAACCTCCACCGAAAATAGTAGATGGACATGACCTTCTATCTATAGGGTATAAAGAAGGGCCCTTTCTGGGAGAAGTTCTAAAAGAAATAAAGGAAAAACAACTTTCGTCAGAGATAAAAACTAAAGAAGAAGCACTTCAATATGCTAGAAATAGACTCCTTAATTCTTAGGTACCTATGAATTTCCTAAAAATATCCCTTGCTATAACAATCCTCTGAATCTGATTGGTTCCTTCGTAGATCTGGGTTGCTTTTGCGTCTCTCATCATTCTTTCCACGGGGTAGTCCTTTGTATACCCATAGCCTCCCAGAATCTGCACAGCATCTGTAGTGACTTTCATAGCTACATCAGCTGAGTACATCTTAGCCATTGCTGAAAGTTTGTCTACGCCTATGGCACTCATTTTATCTCTTTCATAAACCTTCATATCTAAAAGCTGGGCCGCATCATAGACAAGGGCCCTTGCTGCTTCCACGTGAGTTGCCATATCTGCTATCATAAACTGTATTCCCTCAAAATCTGCGAGTTTCTGCCCAAATTGGACCCTCTTCCAAGCGTATTCCGCAGCAAAATCCAAGGCACCCTGTGCTATTCCTACAGCCTGGGCCCCAACTGCCGGTCTGGAAAGATTAAGCGTGGACATAGCGATATCCCATCCCTGACCCTCATCTCCTATAATGTTATCCTTCGTGAGTCTCACATTGTCAAAAATTATCTCCGTGAGGTCTGTCCCTATCATTCCCATTTTTTTTTCGCTTTTTCCGATTATTACTCCCGGGTAATCTTTTTCAACAAAAAAAGCACATATACCTTTTGTTCTAAGCTTTGGATTCAAAGTGGCAAAACCAGTAAATATGGAAGCAACTGCTCCGTTTGTTATCATGCATTTTTTGCCGTTTAAGTAATAGTAATCCCCTTCTTTTGTGAGTCTTGTTCTCATGTGAGACGCATCAGACCCTGCTTCCGGTTCGGTGAGACAAAAAGCTACGATATGTATTTCCTCTGGATGGGCTATTTTACTGTATACGTATTCTTTTTGAGAATCGTTAGCTGCAATCATGACTGGCATTATCCCCACGGCATGTGCAAGTAAAATCAAAGAACACGCTCCGGATACTTTGGCAATCTCTTCCACGACCACACAGAGAGATGTTATGTCGCCGTCTAAGCCCCCAAACTTTTCGGGAAGCATTAGATTGAGAAACCCCTGCCTTTTAAAAACCTCTACTATATCCCAGGGAAAAGCCCCTGTCTCGTCTATTTCCTTAGCTCTTGGAAGGATTTTCTCTTTCGCTATTCTTTCGGCAATCTGTTTTACAATGTTGTGTTTTTCGGAAAAGCTTATCATTCCCTATTCCCTCCTTTTACATTGACAAACAGAGAAACTTTTAACATAATTTTCCAGCAAATTAAACATAAAAGGGACGTAAATATGTCGAAAGTTTTCTTCACTGATTTAAGAACAAATCCAAAAAGAAACCTTCTTGACAAAATAGCATCCATGGTCGACAGACTGAATATAAATAAAAGTTTTAGGGAAAATGAGCTTGTAGGGATCAAGATCCATTTTGGGGAGCGTGGAAATACGGCATTCATAAGACCGTTACTTTTGAGGCCAATCGTAGAAAGATTGAAGGGAATTGGAGTAAAACCTTTTTTGACTGACACCAATACGCTTTATAAAGGTTCTCGAAGTGACGGGGTTTCTCATCTCTTAACGGCTATCTACAACGGTTTTGATTATGCATCTACTGGTTGTCCCATAATCATTGCAGATGGGTTAAGAGGAAGAAATGCAAGAAAAATCAGCATAGAAGGTGAAGTACTTAAAGAAGTAAATATAGCGTCTTCTATTGTGGAAGCAGACGGTCTTGTCGTTGTAACTCATTTCAAAGGACATGAACTCACAGGATTTGGAGGCGCACTCAAAAATTTGGGTATGGGGTGTGCTTCAAGAGAGGGAAAGCTTATCCAACATTCAAGTCTTTCTCCAGAAGTTGACCAAAGTGTATGCAAAGGTTGTGGGGTATGTATATCTTACTGTCCTGAAAACGCTATTATTGTCAAAGAGAAGAAGGCGAGTATTGAACCGAAAAAATGTATAGGATGTGGCGAATGCATTATAGTATGCCAGAAGAAAGCTATACACGTGGAGTATAACGAGCCTCCTGATGTTTTTCAGAAAAAGATGGTAGAACACGCGTACGCAGTTTGGAAGCAAAAAAAAGGTAAAATATTCTTTTTGAACTTTGTTGTCCAGGTAAGTCCTGAATGTGACTGTTATCCTAATAGTGACTCTCCCATTGTGAGGGATATTGGAATTTTAGGATCAAATGACCCCGTAGCAATTGATAAGGCTTCGGCGGATCTTGTGAATCAGGAAGATTCATTACCGAGGACTGCCATAAAGGGAGCTAAAAAATCAGGACTTGATAAGTGGCGAGATTTATATCCAGAAGTAGATTGGGAGATTCAACTTAACCATGCAGAAAAGCTTGGGATGGGTACTAAATCTTATAAGCTAGTGAAGATTTGATTCCTAGGCACAAGTGTATACCCATCGTAAGAGATCTTTTTTAAGAAAAGACCTCTGGCTGGCGCGGTAGGTCCCGCCATATCCCTATCTCCAGACTCCAAGATCTTTATAAAATCTTCTTCCGTAATTTTTTTTGTTCCCCCTAAAAAAAGAGTACCTACAATATTTCTCACCATGTAACGCATAAAACCTGTGCCCTCGAATATAAAGTAAACAAACTCTCCTCTCCTTTTTACACGTGCCCTTATAATTTCTCGTTCTGTTTTACGGTAAAGCTCGCCTTTCTTTTTAAAAGTTGAAAAATCTTTTCTGCCCACTAGATATCCCGCTAAAGTATTCATGAAGCCAACATCCAGTTGATAAGGTACATGCCAAGTGTATCTAAAAAAGAATGGAGATATGGTTTTAGAGTTAAGTATAACGTATACATAAGTTTTACTTTTTGCAAATTTTCTTGCATTAAATGTGGGATCCACTTCCAAGCAGTTTGTCACTCTTATGTCGTAAGGCAAAAATGTATTAACTCCCTTTAGGATATTTTCTGGAGGTATCTTTGTTTCCGTTCTAAAGTTTATAACCTGACCAACTGCGTGCACGCCAGCATCAGTTCTTGCCGCGGCTACTAGTCTTACAGGGTGGTCTACCACTTTTTCTATGGCTTCTTTTAGAACACTTTCGACAGTTTTGACACCCGGCTGTATCTGCCAGCCATGATAGTCAGTGCCATCATAGGCTACCACCATAGCTAAGTTTCTCATTTTCTGTTTATTTTCTTTGACAGTCCTTGTATTCCTCTATTTTCTTGTAGAGTTCTTCAATTTCTTTTTTTAAGCTTTTATTTTCAGCTTTTAAATACGCGTTTTCTTCTTTTAGTATTTTAATTTCCTCTTTTAAATTTTTTTTCTCGTTCCCACATCCCATAAGGAGGAAAAGTAAAGATGAAAATATAATGAAAGAAACCAAGTGCTTTTTCATAAATATTTATGATTCCACGAGAAATCGAAGTTTGTCAACAGGTTCACTTTGTGATAGATTTACTCAAAAATCGAGGAGGTTAGTTTTGACTAAAGAAGCCGTTGTAGTTGTTCCAATAGAAGAGGAGATGAAAAAATCTTATCTCGATTATGCTATGAGCACCATAATAGGGAGGGCTCTTCCAGATGTAAGAGACGGGCTTAAACCTGTACATAGAAGGATTCTTTACGCAATGTATGAGCTGGGAAATTTTCACGATAAGCCTTATAAGAAATCCGCCAGAGTAGTCGGTGATGTAATAGGTAAGTATCACCCCCACGGAGATCAGGCTGTTTATGACGCAATAACTCGCATGGTTCAGGATTTTTCTCTCAGATACCCTTTGATAGATGGTCAAGGAAATTTCGGATCTATTGACGGGGACGAACCGGCTGCAATGAGATATACCGAGATCAGACTTTCAAAGATCGCCGAAGAGCTACTTACAGATATTGAAAAGGACACGGTTGACTTTAGACCTAACTATGATGAATCTCTATTTGAGCCACAAGTTCTTCCATCACGTATTCCCAATCTTCTTGTAAACGGATCTTCAGGAATTGCTGTGGGTATGGCCACAAATATTCCTCCTCATAATCTGAGGGAGATTGTGGATGCCGTACTAGCCTGCATAGACAATCCAGATATCTCGACTGATGAACTCATGAAGATAGTCCCAGGTCCAGATTTTCCTACAAGGGGGATCATATATGGTAGACAGGGTATAAGGGAAGCTTATGAAACTGGAAAGGGCCATATTGTTTTGAGAGCGAGAGTTCACATAGAACAGAGTAAGAAAGATGGAAAAGTAGCAATTGTAGTAACAGAAATACCGTACCAGGTGAATAAGGCGAGACTAATAGAAAGTATTGTTGACCTTGTGAATACAAGAAAAATAGAAGGCATCTCTAACATAAGGGACGAATCGAGTAGAGAAGGAATGAGAATAGTTATTGAACTTAAAAGAGGCGAGAGCCCGATGCCTATTCTAAATAAACTTTACAAACACACTCAATTGCAAACTACCTTCGGGATAATCTTCCTTACCATAGTAAATAATGAGCCTAAGACTTTAAATCTAAAGGGACTAATAAAAGAGTTTATAAGTTTCAGAAAGGAAATCGTAAAGAGACGGTCTCAATTTGAGTTACATAAAGCCCAGGAGAGACTGCACATTTTGGAAGGTATAAAGTTGGCACTTACCCACATAGACGAAATAATTGCCTTGATAAAAAAATCGAGAAGCGTTCAGGAAGCCAAAGAAGGACTTATAAAAAATTACGGCCTCACCGAAAAGCAATCTTCGAGTATATTGGAGATGAGACTCCAGAGGCTAACATCTCTTGAACGGCAAAAAATACTTGAAGAATACAGCCAGACCGAGAGGGAAATAGAAAGGCTTACATCTATTTTAAGAGAAGAAAAGATTCTACTCTCGATAATCAAAGATGAGCTGATAGAGATAAAAGAAAAGTACGGGGACGAAAGGTTTACAGAGATATTGGACGAGTTACCGGAAATATCGGTAGAAGATATGATAAAAGAAGAAGAAGTCGTCGTTACGATCACTCATAGGGGATTTATTAAAAGAACCTCACTTGACCAATATAAACATCAGGCAAGAGGTGGTAAAGGAAAATTAGGGATTGTGGTCAGGGAAGAAGATGTGGTTGAACATATATACACGGTTTCTACCCACTCTCACATTCTTTTTTTTACAAAATCTGGAAAGGCGTACGGACTGAAAGTTTACGCAATACCTGAAGCACCACTCTCAGCGAAGGGTAAACCCATTCTTAACCTTATAAGTATTGATAACGGAGACGAGATAGCAGCAGTTACACACGTGGACGATTTTTCAGAAAACAGGTTTCTTTTTTTTGTAACAAAAAAGGGATATGTCAAAAGAATTGAAGTTTCAGAACTAGGATCTCTAAGAACAAAAGGAATAAAAGCTATAAATATTCCAGAAGATGACAAACTTGTAGGAGTTTTAGAAACTGACGGTAAAAGAGACATAATCATTGCCACAAAGAGAGGGATGTCAATAAGGATTAGAGAGACCGATATACGCACAATGGGAAGGGGGGCGTATGGTGTGATAGGCATAAAACTTAAGGAAGGCGATGAAGTGGCCTCTTGCGATTCAATAAATGATGATAACTATCTCTTTACAGTTACAGAAAGGGGTTATGGGAAGTGCACTGTAGCCAAAGAATACAAGACCCAGTCGAGGGGAGGGTTTGGGGTAATAAATGTGAGAATAACGCCGAAAAACGGAAGTTTGGTGTGTGTAAAGGAGATAACTCAAAGAGATGAACTTATTTTGATCACGGATAAAGGGAGAACAATTAGATTTAAAGTCAGTGACATTCCTGTTCAGAAAAGAGGAGGCATTGGAGTCAAGCTTATGGATGTGAACGAAAACGAGAGGATAACAGGTGTTGCAAAGGTGACAGAAGACTAGGAAGAAATCATATGGGTAAAAAGATTACTGTAATTGGAGCAGGGGCATGGGGTACAGCCTTTTCTATGCACCTTTCGAGGCTTGGCAACAGTGTATGCCTTTGGGTATATGAGAATGATCTGTACGATATTCTTTCAAAAAAGAGAGAAAACACTTACTACCTGCCAGGGTTCTACATTCCAGAGTCTATACAGTTTACGACTGACTTTAATGTGGCGACGAAATATTCGAATGATATTGTAGTAAGCGTTCCCTCCCATGCATTTCGTTCTGTCCTTGAAAAAATTAAAGATGGAAGTGAAGGAAAAAAATTTTTGATTCTTACAAAGGGTCTGGATTTTCAAACTTCCAAAAGGATGAGCGAAATAGTCAAAGAAATCCTAGGTCAAAGAAAGGTAAAAGTTGCTGTTCTTTCTGGGCCTTCCTTTGCAAAAGAGGTAGCGTCTGGTGTTTTTACATCTGTGGTTGTGGCGTCCGAAGATAGATTTTGCTCAAAGTACTTCCAGAGGATGCTGCATAGTACGAACTTTAGGGTTTATACCACTGATGACTTAATAGGAGTTGAATTGGGAGGCGCTTTAAAGAATGTCATGGCAATAGGGGCTGGAATAATACAGGGTCTCTCCTTAGGGACAAATACGCTTTCAGCTTACATCACGAGGGCACTTGCCGAAATGAAAAGGTTTGGGAAAGCTTTGGGCGCGAGAGAAAGTACGTTTATGGGTTTATCTGGCATGGGAGATCTTATCCTCACCTCATTTGGACCACTAAGTAGGAATAGATGGTTTGGGATAGAGCTTGCTAATGGCAAAAATGCTAAAGATTTAATAGAATCACAAAGGTACGTGATTGAGGGGTATTACTCATTGAAAGCGGTTTACAATCTTTCAAAAAAAATAGGGGTAGAAATGCCCATAGTATCCGAGCTTTTTTACATTGTTTTCGAGGGAAAAGACATACGTGCGTCGATGAGAGATATAACGGAAAGAGCTATGAAAGATGAAGACGAATAAAGAATATCGGGTAAATAAAAGGCAGTTTTGGTTCAGTATTAATTTTTGGTTGTTTGAACATTTCTTTTTTTAAGTTTCTCCTGCAAAGAATAAAAGCGTATGGTTATTCAAACCAAAAAATTTAAGAAAATAAAAATTACTCCCATTTTTGTTCTTCTTTCTCGAAGGAGTCTCTAAATCTTTATTTCCTTGTTTACTTTTCGACAAAGTTCGCTTTCTATTTCTGCATGAGTTGTAAAAATTTTTTACTATGCTTCTGTAATCCGGTAGAATGCTATCTTAAGCCTAGTCTTTTTAAATTACTGCCATAAGGAGGATCTATGGATCTTAGCATTTTCAAGAAAATGGATAAGGAAGAACTCGTAAGTTACATTGAATTCTTACTATGGCATTACCGGGTTGTTGATGCGTTTTGGTTCATATATGTAACGGAGAGTCTTAATCAGGAGACGGCAGAGAGAATCAATGAGAAAGTATGGGGAAGAGTAGCTGGAATGGCCGCAAAAGAAATTGTAAAGAGGTTCAATATAAAAGATAATGGTTTTAAAGGCTTCGCGGAGGCGCTTAAATATTTTACCTGGACTATAATTGTCGAGTATAAATTCGAGGAAAAGGATAATGAGCTCATAATAAAGGTACCTGTTTGTCCTACCCAGGAGGCTAGAAAAAGACGGGGACTTCAAGAATTTGTATGTAAGTTTATGCATCAAGCGGAGTTTGAATCATTTGCTAAAGAGATAGATCCCCGGATAAAAACAGAATGCCTTTTTGCACCTCCTGATCCCCATCCGGATGATATGTACTGTATGTGGAGGTTTACTGTTTGAACCTTAAATTGTTCTACGCACAATAAATCCTAAATTTGGAGCAGAACGGAACTAGAGAGAAAAAATAAAAAAAGAATTAATATGTTTTCTGTGTTATTTTTGCCTCCATGTAAGGGTCCTTACAAATGTAAGATTAAACCCTATTGATTCAAGCACAACGCTTACCACATTTAAAACTTGCTCGTACATCTGGGCCTTTCCGATCCACTTATTGATTTGGAGAATCGTTTGTGGATCAATTTTCAAAAGCACTCTCTTTTAAAAAAACTGAATGAGACCGGTTAAACAAAGATATAGGGTATGCCTCTAACCTTAATGTCCTATCAAACTTAAAAAGTCCCATCAGATGTTCGGCTCTCCTTTAAATGTTAAATTAGCAGAAAGGCACTTAGTTATTGCTCCAAATGATAAGGGCAAAACCTAGTAGTAAATCCAAAAACGTACTGATAATTATAGTACACGACGTGCGAAAAAAAGCTGAGAAATGTTGTGGGTTATTTTATTTGTTTCTTAGTCTTTGAAAATGTATTGAAAGGATGTGCTTGATTGTGGCATGGAGTATATAACCGAAACAAAGATTGGCAAAAATTTTACGATCGATCTTGGTCTTGAAGTACTCCAAACACATCGCTTATAAGGTTGTGTATTCGCAAGCTTCTAGGATTACGCTTGCTAATAATAAGGGTCTTTGTGAAACACTCGCTACTATTACATCACTAATTCTAATAATAAGATAAATTGTAGTTTTTAAAGCTTATGGAAGTTGCCGCATATGAGTAAAATATGTGGATGAAATTCCAATCATCGTGGGATTTTTCTATATAGAGATCCTGTCTATTAAAGATATTTTCTGTTTTTTGTCAAACATTTGTGTGGCGAATAGAATTTCTTGGTTATTTGTTTCAATTACTAAACGGGATCACCCATATAAAAAGAGCCGGAATATAGCACGCCACAAGGGAAATTATAACGTACGGTACAGTCACACTGAAAAATTCCCTAAGCCCAACATATCTCTGTTCCTCCCTTTCCGCACAACACTTTGCAACGAATAAGGCAGGCGCTCCGGCTATCGTTAAATTGCTTCCCAGTGTACCAGCCCAGAGTAACATCCAGTATAAAGGCCATGGGTTGATCTCTGCGGTCTTAGCCATATCACGTATCACATAAAGCATCGTAAGTATATAAGCATCGTGTTCCACGATCCCTACAATAGGAGCAGTTACCCAGTAAAGAAGAGTGCTCCCCATTATCAAACTTTTTTCGATAACTGGTGTTAGTGCATCAGCTATCACTTTTATCACTCCAGCATGTTCCAATCCTCCAACAAGTGAAAAGAGTGAGACATAAAATGCTATTGCTCTCCAGTCTAACTCACAAAGAGCCTGTTCCACCTTGGGTATTTCTAAACTGAACTTGTTCCGAAAAAGTTCAAAAATCAAAACAAGTAGGATTGCACCCATAAGGGCAATAAAACCTAAATGATAACCAAAAACAGGTCTAAATGCCATTCCGAGTATTGTGAGTAAAAAAACTCCGCACGATGTCAAAGCAAATCTTTTATCCTTTATATGGTCTAGCGGATTCTCATCAACAGATTGAACATCCATACTTAGCCCCTTGTACTCCCTCGCAAATTTCATATAGAAGAAAGCACAAGTCACAATATAAGAAATCAAAAGAATGAAAAAAGAGGAAGGTCTATCAGAATGCCAAATAAAACCCCAGAACTCGATCCCAGTAACACTGTGTAAAAGCTGAGGGGGAAGATCACCAAGAAGCATTGCTGTTCCCATGAAATTCGCACACAATCCCACAAAAAGTACGGGTTTGAATGCATCGAACTTGAATCGCCTGCAAGCGTGAAATATTACAGGAGCAAACATAAGAACAACGACCACATTATCTATGAGCATAGACACAAATCCGGCGATCACACCTACAGCAGTGACGTATAAGGCTACGTTCCCTTTTGAAAGTTTCAACATAAGTGAAGAAAGAAACTCCGGTACACCAGATTTGCCAAAATATCCAGATATCATCCATATGCTCAAAAGTATAAAGATCACGTTCCAGTCCACATTTTGAAAAGCCTCTATATCGCTCATAATACCAAAGATGACCATAAAGATGACCCCTAGTACAGCGGCAACTACAGTATCTATCCATCCAACAATAACGAGAAACACACTTCCAAGAAATATAGCACTAGCGACTATTTGGGTTAAGTCCATTTTTCTCTCCTAATTTATTATTTATTTAAGCAATGTCAAAAATGCCCCTGCTGCAACAGCGGTTCCAATAACCCCTGCAACATTGGGACCCATAGCGTGCATAAGGAGGAAGTTCTTAGGGTCTGCTTCTTGACCTATCTTTTGGGATACACGAGCTGCCATGGGAACAGCAGAGACACCTGCTGAGCCGATTAGAGGGTTTATCTTCTCTTTCAGGAAAAGGTTCATGAACTTTGCAAGGAGTATTCCTCCTGCTGTTGAGAATGCGAATGCCACAAGACCTAAAAAGAATATAAAAATGGGTCTAGGGTTTAGAAAAACCTCTGCTTTCATTGTGGAACCTACCGATATACCCAAAAAGATTGTGACTATGTTTAGTAGCTCATTCTGAGATGCTTTAAGGAGTCTCTCTACCACCCTACATTCTCTGAAGAGATTTCCTATCATGAACATACCCATAAGTGGAGCAGCAGGAGGAGTAAGGAGACAGATAACTATCGTTCCAATTATGGGGAATACAATCTTTTCAGTCTTTGATACGGGACGAAGCTGTTTCATCCTTATCTTTCTCTCTTTCTCAGTGGTTAAGAGCTTCATAATAGGTGGTTGGATGAGAGGTACCATTGCCATATAGGAGTATGCTGCAACTGCAACCATACCTAAGATATGTGGAGCTAAAGATGAGGCAAGGTATATTGTTGTTGGACCATCTGCACCACCTATTATACCTATAGATGCCGCCTCTTTAAGGTCAAAACCTAAAAGGAGAGAGCCGAAAAAGGCAACATAAACACCAAGCTGAGCTGATGCGCCGAGAAGTAATGTTTTTGGGTTTGCTATCATTGGACCAAAGTCCGTTAAGGCACCTATTCCTAAGAATATGAGACAAGGGATTATCTCTGTTTCTATCCCGTATTTGAAGAAGAGGTTTATGAGTTCTCCTGGGCCTGTAAGTGGGGCGATGGGCATATTTACTAAAAAGATGCTGAAGCCTATTGGAACTAAAAGGAGGGGTTCAAAATCTTTTTTTATTGCGAGATACATGAAGAAGAAACCTATAAACCACATTATCACATGGCCTACTGTGAGATGGAAAATACCTGTTTTCACGATCATCTTTTCAAAGAAGGCCAAATCCATATCACTTACCCTCCTTCTTCTCAAATCTCCTCACAAAGAAACTCATGAGATTCACACTTATCTCAAGGATGATAAGGGCAATGAAGACTGTTGAAAACCCTATGAGAGCAACTTTGATACCTTCCTGAAGCATCTCATTTCCTCCTCAGATTTTGGTTTCCTAATTTTTAAAGATAAAGGGATGGGATGTCAAGGGAATAATTTCACAAGGTTTTGTACTCCATAGTCTTGAGATGTTTAAATGTATGGGCTATCATAATAACGTGAAGATAGTATATATTTTCCTAATTCTTGCTATATCAGGGGGTCTCATGGAGGCTTTATCAGAAGAGATTACTTTCCTTCCTGAGCCTTCAAAGAAGGGGCAGATGTCATTTGAGGAAACCATCTTTCTTAGAAGGTCAGTAAGGGAATTTTCGGATTACCCTTTGAGTCTAAAAGATTTATCCCAGCTTCTTTGGGTCTCGCAAGGGAAGGTAAAATCTGGAAGAAGAGCAGCACCCTCTGCAGGTGCCCTTTATCCCTTAGAGATTTACGCTGTCTGTGGAAATGTGAAAGGATTAACTCCTGGTGTATACAGATACGACTCAAAAAAACATTCCCTTCAGAAGATTACTGAAGGAGATAGAAGAATAGTCCTTTCTAGTGCTGCCCTAGGACAGTACTGGGTGAAAGATGCCCCTTTAAGCATCGTTATAAGTGCCATTTTTGAGAGAACTACAAAAAAATACGGCGAACGCGGAATAAGATACGTATTTATAGAAGTGGGACACGTGGCTCAAAATATATTACTTCAAGCAGTGGCTTTAAATTTAGGAGCGGTACCTGTTGGGGCCTTTTACGACGATGAAGTAAAAAAGGCTTTGAATATCCCCTCAGATGAGCAGCCTCTTTACATAATTCCCATAGGTAAAGAAAAATAGAAATATCAAGATAAGATATCTTTTTCGTCCACATTAAAAACTTTAAGAATCCTCAATGATGCGGGTAGGATCTGATGGTTTATGTAATAGTCAGTATCGATGTTTTCTAGTTGAGCGAATTCCAGAGGTTTCGCCCTATCGGATATGGAACCGGTTCCCTTTTCTATAACAAACCCTATTACACTACCTTCGGTCACAGAGATACCCTTCTCTACCAATTTTTTCGCAGCACCTACGTGGGGGGCAAGTAATTTATACTCCCATAAAGGCTTTGATAACTGTTCATAAACAACTAGTTCTTTTATATCCACTTTAAGTTCTTTGAGCCTCTTTATCGTGTCCCTTACTAATTGGACTGCGCTCTCTACATCCTTTTTTTCAAGGACTAATCTTAAGATTTCTCCTTGGGTCTTTTTTGAAAGAAAAGACCAATCTCTCCTTACCTTCTCAAGTCCTCTCACTTTCAGGTTTCCATTTTCGTCTATGAGGGCATATTTCTTTTTTGCAACGCCCCCTCCTATTTCCTTTGGTATAAAGAGTCCTCTTAGATAGAAGTTCTCAAGTTCAATTTTCATAACACCCGGGAGTTCCGAGTTCCACTTATCAAGAAAAGAAAGAAGATCCTCCTTTTTTTTCTCACCCAGTTCAAGAAAGGCCGAGTCTGTATCCCCATATATAGGCTTGAATCCATAAGATTCAGCTTCTTTCATAATTCTTTTTATCCAGTATCTCCCGAAAGCACTCACTGATTCTGCACATTCTTTTGAATACCATTTACTCGCTGGAAACGCGTAATATCCATAACTGGCATTAGCAATTGTCTTAAGTGCCAATTGTCTGTTGTTTAAGAGATTAAATTCCAAATTGTAGTGCATGAGGTTTTTCATCTGGTCTTTCAATTTTTGTCTTTCGATAAGAAGGTTTCTTATTACCTCAGATTCAAACCCTTTTTTTTCCTTGCAAAACCAATAAGGAAGATCTGGTACTTTGTATCCATCTTCTTTACAACATTTACAGTTCAAAGTTTCGATTGAGACATTGTAAGTTGCTATGATTGATGGGTAAAGAGACGCAAAATCTATAACTGCCAAGTTCTCGCGTAGTCCGGCCTCTGGTTCCTTTACGTAACCTCCCGTATATGTGTACTTCTGTCTTTCCTGTATTTCTTCAAACCTGGGTTGGTTCGGTATGATTCTTCCTGTCTCCTTTGCTTTCTTTGTGTAATACCATTCAACAAGCTGGCTATACGTCATTCTTGAGATATCAAAAAGGCTTTGGCCCACTATTCTAGTAAGTTCAAATATTTGGGGAGAAAGCGCAAGAAACAGTTTATAAGTTAATTCCGCATCTTTCACCGCATAAGCAGCAAGAACTTCCAGATTTTTTCCCTCCTTCCATATCTTTAGCATTTCTGAATATTCCATTTCTATTTTTTCATCTCCCAAAATCTCTGAAGAGACCGCATCTAAGCTTAAAACTTCAGTTTGTAGTATCGGTGAGAGAATGTTGTTTATGAAACTAAATATATCTATATGGACTATTCCCTTGATTCTCGCAGTACTGACTCTTGCTCTTTTAGAGAGCGATACACCAGACCCATCTATGGATAGATCGTCTAATTTAACCTTTACTTTCTGTGCCCTCTCCCTCAATACCACAAAATCAAAAAGATCAGAATTGAATCCTACAATAACGTCGGGATCGTATTCATTTACGAGTTCTACAAATCTCTTTATGATCTCCCTTTCGTCTTTGAGAACCTCTACAAAATTAGGATAAGTGGCAGTTTTGTACGTGAGAACTTTTTTAAAATTCTCTCCAAAAAGGGATATCATAACTAGCTGTCTTTCACCCCTTTTTTCTTCGAGAACTTCTGTGTCAAATGCTAGAGCTCTAATGTTACCTACTTTTCCATTTATCTTTTTTATTTCTTTTGCCTCTATTACGATTTCTGCATTAAAAGGCAGATTTTTTTCATCTCCAGAAACGTAGAACCAGTCAAGGCAAGAAAAATCCTTGTCAACTAGGTAGCTCCTATAAAATCCCATCTGATATTCGTATTCTTCGATTATTGAGCCGCTTCCACCTCTTTTCTTTTCAAGATTTTTAATAATGTCTCTTACTTTTTGGGTGTCTTGGGGCAATAAACAGTTAACTCTGATCAACTCTCTTTTTTGTCCCAAGACTGTTTTCGTTTCTATATCTAGACTTTTAAATTTAACCTCATGACGGGAAACCAGATCTTCTATTTCTCTTTTTGCCATTTCTTTATCGGATGGTAGTACATAAAAATAGGGTGAATAGTCCTTATCCAGAACAACAACTCTTTTTCCTTTTGAATCTCTACCGAAAAGTAGGATATACAGTGACTCGTTAATTACATCATAATCTATGTCAGTCAGGAAAAACTCCATTACCATGGATGAAATATATTAAGGGTGTTTTCAGTCACCAGCAAGTGAAAAAAGTTAACTCTTATCTTTTCTTATCATTTAAGCTTATAAGTTACAGGTAAAATCACTCTTAATCTGACAGGGGGCTGAGGAAATTTATCTATTCCTTTAACTACATCAACGACATTTTTTGCCAAAAGGTCGTGCCCAGAGTTGCTTAAAACTTGTATATCCTCTGGTTGTCCTTTTTCGTTTATTATAAACGAGATTACCACCTCACCCTCATAACCTCTAAGACGAGCTATGTAAGGGTACCTTAAATTTTTCATAACGATTTCTCTTATGTTGTGAAAATTCCATGCGAGATAATGTTCCGCTGAGACGTTCCCTTGGCCACGTCCGAGGCCCACTCTTGGTCCACTTCCTAAACCTGTAGTACCAGAACCGGAACCTACTCCATCCCCGGAATTTGATCCACGTAACTCATCTAAGCCTTGCAGAGTTCTGGTTCCAAACACTCCTAATTGTCCCACTGTGGCCGCAGAAATCTCTTTGAATTGCTCCTCCTCATTTACTGGAAAAGTTGAAATTTCTTTCCTGACTGCGGCCATATTGGAATTGAGGGTTTCCTCTTTTTTTTCAGAATATCTCTTACTATCATTTTTGTTTTCGTTAGGAATTATTTCTTCTTTTTTTTCTGCGAATTTCATTTTTTTTTGATTTTCTCTGGAGCTCTCTTTTCCGCCTCCACGCCCTATTATCATATTTCGGTCTCCAACCTTAGTCTGAAACTTATCTTCAGCCAAATAACTTCTCAAATCAACAGTAACAATTTCCAGCGGCGGAGACGGATCTTTTTCAAGAAGAATCAGAAAAAAAATAAAAAGAATATGAATACAGGCTGAAAGAATGAAATATCTTCTTGGAACCCCTTCCTTTCTTTGAATTGATGAACTAATCTTCATCGTTTAAAAACCACCCTGCACGTACGATTGATGCCTTTACAGTTCTAAAAAGGTTATTCACCATTTATGTGTTTCTCCACAATTTTTTTCTTTAATGCAAGCGAATACCTTCATTTATCTGGTCCATTTTTTCGGCAACTAAAAAAACTCTTTTTCACTGACGTGGATCTAAATCAAATACTATTGTAAAAAATTTCTCGTTCCAATTTCAATCAAGAGTTTCGGGTGTTTGTTTGTAGTGTTTGTGATGCTTAACTAAACCTTTATCTGATAGTTTTTAAACAGCCAATATCCCAAAATTTTTGAGTAAATTTAACGATGCATAGGAGGTTAATTGGGAGTCAGACTAAATTAAAAAATCGATTTTAAAGAAACGTATTGTCTATTCCACCAAATGTTGATCAGTTTTCCTTCCTCCACTCTCCTTATTGGATGAAGTTTGGTAAGGGTTGAATTTAGATTCTATGTACTAAATTCTTTTATACCATTTCTATGTTTGTTGATCATTCAATAGCTTTAGTTTTGCAAGTTCAATTTTTACTAAGATAATGAAAAAAGTGTTTTATGAAAGGAAAGGATATTCAGTTTATACCTTATTCCTTAATTTTTGTTTTTTTACCTAGAGTTTCTCTTTGAGTAATATACATAGAACAATTACCTTTGAATTTTAGAGTCTGCTAGACTGAGTAAGTTACTTCCCATAAACCATGATGCCAGTTTATTATTTCCTAGCGTAGCTCAGTCCAAGTAGATATACTGAGAAAGATAAAATGGGTTAGTTTTATTTTAATAATCCAGAAGCTTCATACATTTTTTCGGTACAGCTTTCTCGCCGTAATTGCTTTTATTAAATCATCTGTCAATTTAGAAAACGATTTTCCAAGAGGGATCTCGAAATTATAGGTTTTATGTGTCTCACTTACATGTGTTTCTTGAATCTGTTAATGTGATGTAATCGGTTATTCTTCTTGTGGAGACCATTTTAGTGAAGTTTATCACAATCACCCAACTGGTAAAAATAACATTGAAATGCCCTTATAATTTTTTTCATTTTTCTAAGTATGTTTCTGGGTGTGTTGATAAAGGTGATGCTTAAACTCCCAGCTGTATATCCAATGATTTTTGGCTCTGTTTTAGCTGCGTCTGGTTCAGAGTAATCACTGTGGTAATAACAACCCCACCCACAGACAAACGTTTATAGCTTCCGTGGTGTACTCAATGCATTTTTCCTTAGGCTACCAGACAATTTTAAATTAAAGCCTTGCCCGACTGCCATTGTCTTCAATTCTTTTTCTGCTACATTCCACCTTTAATAGCGAAAGGAACAATTAAAAAAAAATAACTTGCTAGTAAAGTTCACAATGGTTTTCATGGTAAACAAACGTGATTTTGAAATCGAGATTATTAATTAGAAAAGTTTATACTCTTTTAACTTCTGAACATCAAACCAGGGAGAAAAAGTGTGATCTGGGGAAAAAGGGTAATCAGCAGAACTACAGAAAAGATTGCGATGAGAAATGGAATGGCACCCTTAAATATCTCCATTGCAGGAATGTCACCTAGAATTCCTGCTAATGTGTATACATTCAATCCCACGGGTGGAGTTATCAAACCTGCCTCCATCATAAGAACAGCAACTACACCGAACCAGATAGGATCGAAACCTAGGCTAATCACAACAGGAAAAATTACCGGTAAAGTAAGAACCATCATCGAAACTGCATCAAGAAAGCAACCGAGGACTAGGTAGATAAATATAATCATAGCTAAAACTGAATATCGGGGTATGGGCAAAGAAACTATCCAGCCGGAAACTTTGGCAGGAATTGTAGAAAGGGCGAGGAAGTAACTAAAAACAGTTGCACCTGCAACCAAAAAAAGAACAAAGCTAGAAATTCTTGCCATCTCCAGAAGAGAGTAAAACAAACTTTTTAATGTAAGTCGTCTTTTCATTACGGACAATATGAAAAGGGCAGAAACCCCCACTGCTCCTGCCTCAGTGGGATTAATGAATCCAAAATAAATTCCCCCTATAACTATTAGGAAGACAAAAATGGTATCTAATACACCTTTGATTGCTCTGAGTTTTTCTGGAAACGGGGCCTCAGACTTAAGCATAGGTGCCAAAGACGGATTGACCTTTACCTGAACTAGAATTGCTATGATGTAAGCTACCGACAGTAAAACACCAGGGAAAATCCCAGAAATCAATAGCTTGCCAATAGACTGCTGAGTAAGCATACCATAGACCACAAAAGCTAGACTTGGAGGGATGAGAAAACTCAAAGTCCCCCCAGCTACAACAATTCCTCCAGCAAGTCTTGGATGATAGTTAAACCGCTTCATTTCAGGCACTGCAATATTTCCCACCGCCGCTGTAGCTGCTACTGACGAACCGCACACGGCTGCAAACCCTGCGCATGCGGCAATTGTTGCGATTCCGAGCCCGCCAGGGAGTCCACGAAACCATTTATCAAATGTTTTATAAAGTTCTTCTGTGATTCCTGCCTGATTAGCTAAGCCTCCCATAAGGACAAAAAGAGGAATAACAGTATATGAGTAATTTGAAGCAATCTCATAAACGGTTCTTGCTAACACTCCTAAAGCAGCATCAGTTGACGAAAGAACTGAAATTCCCAAGAATCCGACAAACATCATCAAAAAAGCAATGGGCATACCTAATGAAAGAAGCAAAACGACTAGCACACATCCTGCCAAACCAATAGAGACTGGATCCATAACTCCTTAGGCTTCTTCCTTTTTTTTGGCGAGGTCTAAAAGAGTTCCGATGAATTCTAGTAAAAGTAACATACCGCTCACGAATACTAGTAGTCTAAAAGGCTTTTGAGGTATTCTAAGCATATCTGAGACGGTTCTTTCCTTTATAGCGTGGATTAAGCCCTCATATGTTAGAACAGACACGATAAACGCGCAAAAAACTGTAGTTACTACGTCAATGACTCTCTTTGTTTTCCGTGAAAGTCGTCTCACGATTAGATCAACCCATACATGTCCCTTAACCTGCTGGGTGTATCCAGCGGCAAGTAGCACAATCATGGAAAGTATATATTCAGAAATCTCAACCGCTCCAGGAAAAGGTTTAGTAAAAAACGATCTCCCTAGTACGTCCAGGGTAGTGATTATGACCAAAGGTACCACCGAAAACATCCCTACTACACAACAAATAAACGTAACTTTTCTAATACCACTCTTTAAGTGATTCACCGTAATCATAATTTTCTAAATTCAGGTGGACACGCAACTAGATTTATTCCTCTTTTTTCGCATTCTTCGTTCATTATAGCGACTGCCTTTCTAGCAGGTAGCCCTTTAGATTCCAAATCTTTGACCCAATTCCTTGTTACATCTTGGAACTTTTTATACCAACTGGAAGCCTCAGACTTTGACAGTTCAATAAATTTCACACCATGATTGGCAATATTTCTCATCATTTCCTTATATGCCTCTCTTGTAAGTCCACCAGTTGTTCTATACGGATTAGTGCATACCTGTTCAATCAGCTTTCTATGCTCTTCTGACAGTCTCTCCCACGACCTAATGTTCATTACTATTCCTTCTGAAACACAACCAAAGGTCATCACTGTAGCATATTTGACGACTTCATACAGTTTGAACCCTTCAATCAAGGGAGGACACGTGACAAGGCCATCAACCGTTCCGGTCTCTATAGCCATGTAAACTTCACCTATTGGCATGAATACAGCCTCAGCACCTAATGCCTTTATGTAATGAGTTTGATGACCACCGGGAGATCTAAGTTTCAATCCTTTGAGGTCAGACATTTTTGATATTGGCTTTTTTGTCCATATAAAGGACTGAATACATCCGTTAAGCGCTATTACTTTGACGTCCTTAAACTCAGCTTTTAGAATTCTGTCATACACAGCATTTCCAATATCTGTTGCTATATCTTTTCCATCCAACCAAACAGCAAGGGATAAAACGTCCGTTAACGGAAACCTACCAGGAGTCCAAGTCGCTGTGAAGTACCCCATGTCTGATAAGCCCTGTGCTACTATATCATAATGTTCTGGTCCCTTTCCCAGCGCACCGCCTGCGTACATAATATATGAAATCTTTCCATCACTTCTTTTTTTAAGTTCCTCAAGCATAGGGATCCACACTGTCTTTACTTCTCTTCCAACCGGTGTGTGCCATGTGCTGAATCTAATGTTGGTAGTTTGAGCGTGTAAAACTTTCATTCCTCCATCAAACATATTGGCACCTAAAGCTAAAGTGCCAGCCGCCAACGCTTTCAAAAAATCTCTTCGAGTCAATTGTGTACACATATAACACATCTACCCCCACCCCCTTCTCGATGTAATTAAAAAGATAGCTTATTTCGGATGGCTCCTCCAAATTCAAATCTTATTTTTAAATCATGGCATTTGCTAATAGTCAAAATTCAGCATTAGTTAAACAAGGTTAAATGCACTAAATTTAGCACAAAAATATTTTTTGTTCCACTTGCCATATGATTAATAGTCCTTTTTAACGATTTCAATAACAGTTATTTCAGGAGGGCTGAGCACTCTGACTGGAGGACCCCAGGTACCCGTTCCCTTGGATACATAAAGATGGGAATTTGTGCCCAAAAATTTATACCCATCAATATATTCAAAAAAGAGACTAGTTATAAATCTAAACGGAAATATTTGTCCGCCGTGAGTATGTCCTGAAAGTTGAAGATCAAAAAGACCTATCGATTCTTTTAGGACAATCGGTCGATGTTTCAATAGTATTGTAAAACCTTTAGTTCTTCCTGATCTTAACAAAAAAAGCTCAGTAGATTCGGAAGAATGGCTATCGTCAATGCCAACAAAGCTTAAACAATCTTCTATTACATAAATCTCATTCTCTAGAACCTTAAATCCCGATTTTTCCAAAAAGGTTTTCGCTCTTTTTATTCCGGCATAGTACTCATGATTTCCAGTCACAGCGAACTTTCCAAAAGGAGCAGATATGGACTTAAAATGTTCAGAAAACATTTCTATTCTATCCAACTGTCCATCAACAAAGTCTCCTGTAGAAACAAGGATATCTGGATTAAGGGATTTTATCTTACCTACGTATGCCTCAATCTTTTTTTTGTTTGTCAAAAGACCGATGTGCAAGTCAGATATTTGCACGATTCTCAACTTTTTTAAGTCCCCACACAGTTTCGGCGTTTGAATAACAATTTTTTCGATTCTTAGGTTTCTGGCCTCAAAAATGCCGTAAAAAACTAAAACTAACGAGATAAAAAGTGGAATGATAAATTGAGTCTTCTGTGACACATAGTTCTTCTTTGAAATAAGTACAAGTAAAAACCTTCCAGCGTCGTACAGTACAGAGCTACAAAAAAATAGGAAGATGAAAGCCATCCAAGTGTATCCAAGATAGGCCAGAATTGTGGCCTGTTTATCATAAGAACCTTTCTCTAAGACACGCACAAGGATTGGTGAGGTAATCATTAGGCAAAGAAAGAGCCACAATAAAATCGGAAAAAAATGTCCCTGTCTCAATACGTATCTAGCTTTTAAAAAAAAGTGGACGTGCAAAAATGTATATAGACCGAAAAAAACCAAAAAGAACAATTTCATATCTTGAAAAAATAAGCGGGAAATATTTACCATAAAATGATGCTGTTCAGAAACATTTTTCATGTCCTGGGTTGTTTTTTTCCATTTTCATATCTTTTTTGGGGTAAAAATATAGCACTGTTTATTGCTTGTATATCTTTTATCGCTATTTCATTAGTAGAGTTTTTAAGGATAAAGGGATACGTAAAAACAAAGTTCTTTGAAAAGTTGATAAAAGAAGAAGAAGCTAACAAACCCACGGGTAGTTTTTTCTTTATTCTTTCCTGTATTGTTGTAATTCTCGTTTTTGATTATAAACCAGCTGTGTTGTCTCTTTTTATACTTTCTTTTGCGGATTCTTTCGCTTCTTTTATCGGGAGAAAAATTGGTAGAAAGAAAATTCTCAATAAGTCCCTAGAGGGTTCCTTAGGGTTCTATGTGATAACATTTCTCATCCTTTATGTTGGTGGCGAGGCTTTATCCAGGGCCCTACTTGTTTCCTTAGTCACGACCATTATTGAATTATTCTCCGAAAAATTACGTATTGACGACAATTTGACCGTTCCGCTTGTGGCAGCAACCCTGTTGGAGTTTGTCAATTTTTAAAGCACTGGAGAAAAAAGCACTTAAGGTAGTCACCCTCTACAAAAGGAAGAGGCACAGGATGGTCTATACCATGTGTATAGATTTCAAGTATTTTTATGGAGGAGTTTGTGCTAAGGGCTGCTTCCGTGAGCAGATATCTAAACTCTTCGAGCCCTACGTGGTATGAACACGAACACGTAACAAGTATACCCCGGTCTGTAAGATGTTCTATTGCTTTCTTATTAATGTACTTATAACCTGCCAATCCCCTATCCTTTTTTCTTCTATCCTTTATAAACGCTGGCGGATCGAGAATCACAACGTCATAAGGCTTTAAATGATCCTTGAGTACTTTTTTCACATCCGACTTTATACTTTCTAGCCTATCAGTCTTAAATCCATTAAGTTTAACATTTTCCTTAGCCAGTTCAAGAGCGTCTCCTGATGTATCAATGTTTGTAACATGCTTCGCACCACCAGCAAATGCGTAAACAGCAAAACCACCGGTATAAGAAAAACAGTTTAACACTCTAGCATCCCTGGCATATTTTTTTAGAGCACATCTTTTATCTCTCTGGTCCAAGAAAAAGCCAGTTTTTTGTCCTCTTTTTACATCAACAAAAAAACAAAGACCGTTTTCTTTAATTTTTATTAAGTCTGGTACTTCACCAAGAATTATACCGGTTTTCTCTTCTGATCTTTCAGACTGTCCCGAATAAATCTCAGACCGTTCGTAAATCCCCTTCGGTCTTAAAACTTCCTGCAAGGCAGCTATTATTTCTTTTCTCCAGTAGTCCATCCCTTTAGTATGAAACTGAACAACCAGATAGTCGGCATATTTGTCCACAACAAGACCAGGAAGAAAATCGCCCTCACTGTTTATCAATCTAAAGGCATTCGTGTCTTTCGTTTCAACGTACTTTCTCCTTATTGAAAGCGCATAATTTATTCGGCTTTTAAAAAAATTAATGTCGATCTTCTCATCTTCCTTATAACCCCATACTCTAACTGCGATCTGAGAGTATGAATTAAAGTAACCCATCGCTAAAAATCTTCCCCTCTCATCTAGAAGCTTTACGGGTTCGCCGGGTAGTAGGCCTTCTGGTATGTAAAGTAGTGCCTGCGAAAAGACCCATGGATGTCTACCGATAATCGGACCGATCTTTTCCTTTTTCACAATGAGAGGAACCATTGATCAGATTTGTGTCCCGCAGTCCTCTGTTGAACCTTTAAGTTTAGAAAAAGCGTGAGGCAATGCAGGCAAGACAAATGAGAGACACTCCGTTGCCGCCTTAGGACTTCCGGGCAGATTTATAATTATGCTCTTTCCTCTGATACCACAGACACCCCTTGAGATTATCCCGTGCGGTGTGATCTTGTAACTTTCTATCCTCATAATCTCTGCAAAGCCGGGAAGTTCTTTTTCTATGACCTTTTTTGTGGCTTCAGGAGTTACATCACGGGGGCTCACTCCTGTACCACCGGTAGTCACAACTAAATCTACTCCTTTCTCATCAATCAGTATTTTCAAAGCTTGAGCAATTAAATCTTCTTCGTCAGGGACAATCAGTATTTCTTCTACATCATAATAGTCCCCTATCAGGGACCTAATGGATGGTCCGCTTTTATCTTCTCTTTCACCTTTCGCCCCTTTATCGCTCACCGTAACTATAGCTGCCTTGTATTTCATTCTAGGATTTCTATCCGATCTCCTACCTTTATCTCTCCTTCCTCAATTACCTCAGCAAATATCCCTTCTTTTGGCATGATACAATCTCCAGTCTGATAGTAAATTACACATCTCTCATGACACTCTTTTCCAATTTGGGAAACCTTTAAAATCACGTCATTTCCTACCCTGATTTTGGTCCCTAAGCGAACATCTGAAAGATCCAGGCCTTCTGTTGTAATATTTTCGGCGAAATCCCCTGGGCCGACATTGAATCCTTTAGCTTTCATCTTTTCGATGCTCTCAATAGGCAAAATGCTTACCTGTCTGTGCATGAAACCAAAATGTCCATCTCCTGGAATGCCCTTACCTTTTATCACCTGAACAATATTGACATTTTTCTTTTTCTCTCCCTTCTTTTCAGCTACATTTACTGAAACAACCTTACCTTTTTTCATCTTGTAAACCTCCCGCTTTTTCCACCTTCTTTTTCCACTAGAAAGAAAGGGCCAAGCTCTATCTTCTTATCGACAGCTTTTAACATATCGTAAACCGTTAAAGCTGCCACCATTACTGCAGTAAGTGATTCCATTTCCACACCCGTTTTTCCTTCAGTTTTTACAGTGCTTTCTATCTCTAAAACACATTCTTCTTCTTTTAAGTTGAACCTTAAATCAACGTAAGAAAGCATAAGGGGATGACAAAGTGGAATGAGCTCGGGCGTTTTTTTTGCTGCCATAATACCCGCAATCTTTGCGGTGTTTAACACGTCACCCTTTGGTCCTTTGCCGTCTCTTAAAAGCTCATACACATCACGAGATAATCTCACCTGTCCAAAAGCCTTTGCTGTCCTTTCTGTCAGAGGTTTTTCAGTCACATCAACCATTTTGGCTTTTCCGTCCTTACCTATGTGAGAAAGTTCCAATTTAACCTCCAATATGCCTTAAATTTCTCTGACATTTTTTTATCTGACCGTGCTCTTCTTTGTCTTTCGGTTTATCCCTAACTGCCTTAATAACAAGCTCCGTTATCTCTTTGTCAGTGACACCATTACGGAGCCTTTCCTTTAAATTATATTCAACGTCTGAAAATAAACACGGTTTGATCATTCCTTCAGAGGTTAGCCTAATTCTGTTACATTCACTGCATATATGTGAAGATAAAGGACTTATAAATCCTAATCTTCCTCTTCCCCCTTTTATCTTATACACAACGGCAGGTCCTTTATCTGAATTCAAATCTGGTTCGAGTTCAAAAAACTCAGATATATACTTTTCCAAAAATTCAGATGTAACTACTCTTTTTTCGTCCCAGAAACCAGCCTCGCCGAATGGCATAAACTCTATAAACCGAACATCTACCTCGAGATTTTTTGCTAGACTCACAAATTCTAAAACTTCATCGTCGTTTATGTCTCTCATTATCACAGTATTTATTTTTACCGGTTTGAGCCCAGCTTCCAGTGCCTTCTCTATGCCATTGACCACTTTGTCTATCTCGTCAAAGCCAGTTATGTATTTGAATCTTTCCCTTCTCAAAGTATCTAGACTTATATTTACCCTTTTCAGACCGGCTTGTTTTAATTCATAAATCCTTTCTTCCAAAAGTACCCCGTTTGTTGTCAAACTCACATCTTCAATCCTTTCAATAGAACTTATTTCTTTAATAAGAAATTCGATCCCCTTTCGAAGTAAGGGTTCTCCTCCTGTAAGCCTGATCTTTCTTATTCCGAGTTCTGAACATACCCTAACGAACCTGATTATTTCTTCATATGAGAGGATCTCGCTGTGCGGCATAAAAGGGAACTTCCCATCAACGCAGTATTTACATTTGAGGTTACACCTGTCTGTAACAGATATTCTTAGATAATTTATTCGCCTATTAAACCTATCCGTTAACATACTTTATCTTCCCTGTATCGGTGGTTTCATAACCACCTAGCATTTGAAGTCTGCTCTTAAAATCATCTGAAGTGATTATATCATATATAAGCTGAAATTTTTCTTCTTTTGTGAATTCATCAGAGACTAAAAGATCAAAATCTTCTTCAGCTAAAGGAATAAATCCAAGATCGAAAAGTTTTGCTACGCTATAAATCGTTATTCCACAATCAGCTATGCCCTCTTTGATCAACACACCCACTCTCATATGAGAAGCTTCCTCTCGATCATATCCGTCTATTTTTTCTTTTTCTATACCTTTCTCTTGAATGAGCATATCGAAAAGAATCCTGGTACCGGACCCGTATTGTCTATTGATAAACTTTATACCAGGCTTAGCTACATCATCTATTTTTTTTATATTTTTAGGGTTGCCTTTTCTCACCGCAATACCAGTTATTCTTTTTGCTATGTTTATGAGCTTCCACCTTTTTGCCCCCAAGTAGTTTTTTAATATAGGTATGTTGTAAATTTTTTCATCCGGATCCAGTATATGAGTAGTTGTAAGATCAGTTATTCCCTTTCTAAAAGCCATTATTCCGCCCAAACTTCCAGTGTGTATACTGATCAAATCCAATTTGGGGTTCACATTTTTTAAAATCTCCCTCAAAACGGATAAACATATATCGTGACTTCCAACTATATTTATCCGATTTTCAAGGTATCTTCTTTCTTTTATTAACTCGCAAACAACATCCATATCTTCGTCGTACCCTTCCAAATTTTCAGGTACTTTTATTATTCCGTCAGCGGTTGCAAGAGAAGAAACTATACTTGCTCCTCTCGGTAGCGGAATAGCATAAAAATTATGACCCTTTTTTATAAGATTAACCCTTACAAACTCCTCAACTCCCATTCTTGATGGAATTTTGTATGCTGTTTTTACCATGAGAGAATTTTCATCTCTTATTCTTCCGGTAAGCTTTTCGCAAAAGGGGACAACGAACTCCTTAAAACAAAGTATGGCACTTACCGGGTAACCGGGAATCCCGAATATTGGTTTTCCCCTTATTTTTCCAAAAAGAAAAGGCTTCCCGGGCATCATTGACACCCCGTGAAATAATACCTCTCCTTTTTTTCTTATTATCTGGTCCGTGAAGTCCTCTGATCCAGCACTTGTCCCTGCATTTATGATACAAGCATCTACATCGTCTAAATGTTCATCCAAAATATGTTCTATTTCATCTTTATTCCTGGCTATATTAGCCTTTCTAACCTCTAATCCCTCGGATTCCCCCAGCAAAGTTAAAACATATGAGTTAAAATCGATTATGTATCCCCTTTTCCCTATTTTTTCTATTTCGTCGTAAGGATCTATAAGTTCTCTACCAGTGGGTATCAGTAAAATTCGCGGTTTTCTAAACACGTGTACATGTGTCACCCCAGATGTAAGCAAAACTGCTATGTCAAAGGTGCTTATTCTATGGTATTTGGGCAGCAAAAGTTCTCCCTCTATTGTGTCTTCTCCCACCATCCTTACGTTTTGCCACAGATTGGCTGGCTTTCTGATGATTATGGAATTTTCTCCCTCCTCTGTCTCTTCTACCATTATAACGGCATCACATCCATGAGGCAGAGGTTCTCCAGTGTTCAGAGGATATGCATCTTCAAACTTCTTTATCTGAAGAGGATTCGATACGTCAGCATTACGAGTTCTCAATGAGTCCACCGCATATCCATCCATCGCGGACAGAATGTGTGAAGGACTGGAAATTTTTGCGTAGACAGGTCTCGAAGTTAGCCGCCCCGAAGCTAAACAAGCGGGAATGTATTCTTCGTCTATAACTGATTCTGTGTTTTCCAGAATTATTTTCTTTGCTTCATTTCTTGATACAGTTCTTAAGTAACGCTTCATATTCTATCTTTCATATTTCGTAAAGAAAGACTCTCACCTCTTCTTCTTTTTCATATCCCTCACGATCCTGATCGACAACAATATATCCCGAAGACTGGGAAAGGATAGATATAGTGGCTGATTTCGCAAAAAGAGGTTCCACAAATATTTTATCATCTACTTCTTTTACTATCACATTCACATACTCTTCTACTCCATAAGTGGAGGGTACATTAGTGGTTAGAATGCCTTTCAAAGTTTTTGGTACTCTTGATTCAAAGCCTAACATCTTAAAAAAAACTGGTAACACGAATCTGTATGTTACTGCTATACAGGAAAGTGGATGACCGGGCAGTCCAAATAGTGGTTTGCCCCAAAGAAGTCCGTAAAAGAAAGGTTTTCCTGGTTTTATATTAACCCCATGAAATAAAATATCTCCTCCAAGTTCTTTTACCGCCTCTATGATAAGGTCTCTTTCGCCCTTTGAACTTCCGCCGCTTACACAAAACATATCACTATCCCTCAGCATAGATAACTTCACCTTTACATCCTCTATTTCATCCCTTGCTATACCAACGTAGTAAATCTGTCCACCTAGTCTTCTAAAAAGGGTAAAAAGCACATACCCGTTTACATCTCTTACTTTACCTTCTTTCGCATTATCAAAAGGGGAAACTATCTCATCTCCTGTTGACATTATACCTACTGTTGGTTTTTTGAAAACGATTAATTCTGTGATTCCTAATGCAGCGCAAACACCTATATCGAAAGGTGTAATCACTTTTCCCTTTTTAAAAACAATCTGTCCATTTTTTACGTCTTCACCCCTTTGTATAATGTTTTCTCCCCTATATACCGGTTTTAAGATTTCAACCACACTTTCCATTTCCCTAGTGAATTCTTGCATTACCACGCTATCAGCTCCCGGCGGAATGTAAGCCCCAGTATTAACATACACGCACTCACCATCTTCTACACTTATCTGAGGTACCATCCCTACTTTTACATTACCCTTTTTTTGTAACATTACGGGGTTTGTCTCTGATGCCCCCTGGGAATTTTTCGAAACAACCGCGTAACCATCCACAAGAGATCTATCAAAATAGGGAAGGTCTTCTGGCGCCAAAACGTCTTCTGCGAACACCCTTCCACAGGCGTCGTCTATTCTTACAAGCTCAACTTTTGCATCTGGTGTATAAGAATTTAAAACTTCTTCTACATAGGTAGGACTTACAGTACTTAAAAAATCAAATCTCTTTTTATGCTCCATACTCTTCATTCCACGTTTTCTCAGCTATCTTTCTGTAGTTTGCTGAATATTCGTCCAGAAAGCTACCAAAATCGTTGACAATTGTTTCTGCCCCTTCATGTGTAGGTCTTGCATTATACTTTCTAACAAGCTCTCTGAGAGCAGTTGGATTATCTATTATCATGCACGGGGTTAAAGGATTGTCTGAGAAAGGTTGATTTGCTCTTATTCCTCTAAAAAATGGTGAGCTAAGCACTTCCTTTATTGTCTTATCCTTTATATTGTCTACTGCAAAATGCACGAATACACAAGGTTCGACATCACCATTGGCATTTATATGAAAATACTCTCTTCCTCCGGCCAAGCAACCATCAATGTACGCTCCATCATTCCAAAAATCGCAGAGAAAAATCGGATAGGTATTTCTTATAATTCTTAATCTTTTTCTTATTTGGTCCCGTTCCTCAGGTAGAAGCATAAGATTTAAATCTGGGTCATACCCGACGGGGATATATTGAAAGTACCAAATGACAGAGACACCCTTTTCTACAAGCAGTTTGGCAAACTCATGTGATGAAATTTCGAGATAATTTTCTCGTGTTTGCATTATGGAGGCACCAAAAAGAACACCATATCGCCTGAGTCTGTCAAAGACATCCATTATCATCTTAAAATGACCTTTACCCCTTCTTTTATCTGTTATTTCTTCAAAGCCCTCGATGCTAATCATGGGTGCCACATTACCAAGTTCCGCAATTCTTTTTGCGACTTCATCGTTTATCAGAGTGCCATTTGTATATACCTGGAACATAATATCCCTATGTTTTTCATACAGCCCAAAAAGATCTGTTCTCAAAAAAGGTTCTCCACCGGAGATCGTTATAAAATGAATATGCATTTGCTCGGCTTCTGTGAATATTCTGTCGAGAAGTTCAAACGATAATCCGTAATCCTGGTCATACTGCCCAGAATAACAACCGTAGCACCTCATATTACATCTCATTGTTGGACTTACCACAAAGAAAAGGGGCGGCCTAAAGCCTTCTTTTAGAAGCATTTCGTCTCTCTTCTGTGTACCATACAAAAGACCTAGGATAAAAAGATTGTATATGATCCTGAATCTCACATTCGGAGAAAGATCGTAAAGTACTTTTTCTATTAGTTTTGCTGCAGGATGACCATTCTTTACATAGGTCTCGAAGCTTTTAAGTATTGGTCTGTACTTTTCCTCTTTTATGAGTAAATCTGCAAGCTTAAGGATCTTAGACAGATTATGAAGTGACAATCTCGGTATCATTTTAGTCATTGCCTTTACAATTAGCTCACTCCTTATCAAATTCATAAAATCACCCCCGTATATGTAAATATAGGGGCACTTTTAAGAAAGTTTCAAGAGATGCCTGCAAAGATAGTATGAACAAAAATATGTTTTTATGCCCGTTATATGTAGGTTAGCCAATCTTCGTATTCCTTATGCATTCCCCTCGCAACTTCAAAAAACTTCTGTTGAATCTTTTTTGTTATTTCCCCGGGTTTCCCATTACCTATTCTTCTCCCATCGACGTTCACTACAGGCGTCACCTCAGCTGCTGTCCCTGTAAAGAACACTTCGTCAGCTATGTAGAGCTCGTCTCTAGAAAACCTTTCCTCTTTCACTTTGAATCCCATATCGTTTGCGATTTTGATAACGCATTCCCTTGTTATACCTGGAAGAATTGAAGTAAGTGGGGTAGTTTTCAAAACATTGTGTTTAACTATGAACACATTTTCGCCGCTGGCCTCAGAGACATACCCTTCCGTATCCAGCATTATAGCTTCGTCATATCCGCAAGAGATAGCTTCTCTCTTCGCTAGTATCGAATTTACGTACTGTCCGTTGACTTTGGCTTTCGTCATACCCGCATCAACATGGTGTCGGATAAAGGAGGACACTTTTGCCTTTATTCCATTTCTTAGACCTTCTTCTCCCAGGTAGGCACCCCACACCCACGATATCACCGCAACTCTAACCTTGAACTCCTTCACATAAAGGCCTAACTGGTTACTATCTATAAAAACAAGAGGCCTAATATAGCATTCTTTAAACCCATTAACCTTGACTATGTCTTTACAGACCTTCTCTATTTCATTTTGGGGATAAGGTATTTCGACATCTACTATGTGGGCTGAGTTATACAGTCTCTCTATGTGTTCTCTTAATCGGAATATGGCACTTCGCCCATCATGACACTCGTAACATCTTATACCTTCAAAAACTCCGAGTCCATAATGAAGAGTGTGGGTACACACGTGGATCTGTGCCTCATCCCAATTTACAAATTTACCATCAAACCATATTTTTTCAGCTTTCATGGCCAGTCTCCTTACCGTAATGGGATTTGAATATTGAATCAAGAATACCATTTATGAAATTACCTGAGTCTTCATTACCATATTTCTTTCCCAGTTCTATAGCTTCATCTATTGCCACGATGGGGGGTACATCTTCAGAATACAACATCTCATATATACCTATTCTTAAAATGTTTTTGTCCACAAGTGTAATTCTCTCCAAACTCCAGTTTTTAGAAGCTTCCCTTATGTAGTTATCTATTCTTTCCTTTTCTTTTTTTATGCCTGAAAGGAGTTTTCGGGAATATTCTATTATATCTTCTCGATAAGGAAAGATCTGAGTGTAATTTGTTAAAGCGATTAGAGGATCACCTCCTTGTGTCTCTTCCTGATACAAAATCCTCAAAGCTAACTCTCTTGCTTTTCTTCTGCGCACAACTTTTTTTCTCTCAGTAAATTTACCATTTCCATCACAGATATCGCTGCATCATAGCCTTTATTCCCTGACTTTGTCCCAGCTCTTTCTATGGCTTGTTCTATCGTTTCACTGGTGATTATGCCGAAGGATATGGGCTTTTCAAATTCAAGGGACGTCATGGCGATACCCTTTGCAACCTCCGTTGCCACATAATGAAAGTGCGGTGTGGCACCTTTTATAACGGCGCCCAAGCAGATTATCCCATCCAGGTCCTTTCTTTTAGCGAGGATTTTAGCAACAAGGGGTATTTCAAAAGACCCCGGGGTTTTGTAAACTTCTATACTGTTTTCATCAGCGCCGTGTCTTCTTAAAGCGTCAAGAGCACCTTCAAGAAGCCGATCTGTGATAAAACTGTTAAACCTACTAACCACTATAGCAAACTTGAATCCTTTAGCGCTAATTTTTCCTTCATAAATATTCATTTTAACCTCTCAAACATTATTTAAAATGTGCCCCAGTTTTTTTTGTTTGGCCTTCAAATAAGCTATATTTTCTTTGTTGGGTTCGATTTCGATAGGTACCCTCTCAACGACTGAGAGGCCGTAGCCCTCCAATCCTTTTATTTTCTTCGGGTTATTTGTAAGCAGCCGCATTTTGGTGACCCCAAGATCCCTCAAAATTTGTGCGCCAATACCGTAATCTCTTAAATCAGGAGGAAAGCCGAGCACGAGATTTGCATCCACCGTATCATGACCCATGTCTTGAAGCATATAAGCTTTCAATTTATTGAGAAGACCTATACCTCTCCCTTCCTGTTTCATATATAGAAAGACACCCTTGCCTTCCCTTTCGATCATTTTCAAAGAACATTTGAGTTGCTCCCCACAATCACACCTTAAAGAGCCAAATACATCTCCAGTCAGACATTCTGAATGAACCCTTACAAGTGTAGGTTCTTCCGAGTTGATCTCTCCTTTAACAAGAGCTACGTGGACCTGTTTGTCTATATAGTTTTCATAGGCTATAAGCTTAAATTCTCCCGCATAGTTTGTAGGAAGTCTCGTCTCCGCGATTCTTCTTACTAATTTTTCAGTCTTTGTTCTGTATTTTATTATGTCAGCAATTGTTACTATCTTTAAGCCGTGTTTTTCAGCAAACTTTTCGAGATCTGGTAATCTTGCCATTGTTCCATCTTCATTCATTATCTCGCAAATGACACCGGCGGGTTTAAGACCAGCTAGTTTTGCAAGATCAACTGAAGCCTCAGTATGTCCGACTCTCACCAGAACCCCGCCCTCCCTTGCAATTAAAGGAAAAACATGCCCAGGTCTAGCTAAATCTTCAGGCTTTGTATCGTCATCTATTGCGACTTTTATAGTTTTTGCTCTATCATAAGCGGATATACCTGTGGTAACACCTTCCTTTGCTTCAATAGAAACAGTAAAGGCTGTCTGGTAGGGGGAAGTATTATCCCTAACCATCAATGGTAAATCGAGTTTTTTTGCTCTTTCCTCAGTTATTGATAGACATATTAATCCACATGCGAAACGTGCCATAAATGTTATAGCTTCTGGTGTAACCTTTTCCGCAGCGATCATCAAGTCTCCTTCATTTTCTCTATCTTCGTCATCCACTATAATTATCATTTTGCCATTTCTGACGTCCTCAAGGACTTCTTCAATATTTGCAATTGGCATAGCTCTCACCCCTTTATGTACCCGTATCTAAAAAGGAAGTCATAATCGATTCCTTTTTTTTCGAAGGAAATCAACCTTTCAATGTATTTTACCAGAATATCAGTTTCAATATTGACCTTATCACCTAATTTTTTCATGCCAATTGTGGTTTTAGAGGCGGTATAAGGCACTATGTTGACCATAAATCTATTATCACTTTGGTCGTTTACTGTCAAGCTGATACCGTCCACAGCTATGGATCCTTTTTTGACAATGTATTTTACAACGTCGTAAGGTACTGATATTCCAATTTGGAAGGATTCTCCTACACTTTTCTTTTCCACTATGATCCCGACACATTCTACATGACCGGTAACTAAATGACCATGAAGACGCCCCTCAACTTTTAAAGACCTTTCTAAATTTACCTTTTCTCCCTTTCTTTTTTGGCCAAGGGTGGTAATCTTTTCAGTCTCTGAAGAAACATCGCAATAAAAACTAACCGAATCTGTACTTGTGACAGTAAGACACACACCATCAACTGCTATGCTGTCTCCTTGATTTATTTCCTTTAAAGGAAGATTTGTTTTTATCCTTATTCTTGTTATGCCAGATCTTCTTTCAATTTGAAGGATTTCGCCGATATCCTCAATAATTCCTGTAAACATATCCTTCCATACAAACGTCACCATTTATACATCGTATCCTATCAATCTTAGCACGATATGCATCCTTCAAGAATTCCACTCCAGTGCCTCCTACCATGCTCATCGCCGTCCTACCACCGATAAACATTGGAGAATAAAAAAGTATAAACTTGTCGATCAGTCCCTCCCTTAGGAGACCGCTGTTTATCTCCCCGCCTCCCTCCACAAGCACACTCATTATCCCTCTTTTAAAGAGTTCCTGAGCAACATCTTTTAAAGAGGTTCTTCCGTTTTCATCTCTTTGGACCCTCACTATTTCTACACCCATCGATTCAAGCTTTGCCTCTTTATCCTGTCTGTAATCACAGGTGAAGACGAGGGTTTTAAATTGGTTTGCTGTTTTAACAATTGCTGATGAAACAGGTATTCTGAGTTTGGTATCCAGAATTATTCTTGTAGGGTATTTTTTTGGTTTTTCAAGCTTAGGTATTAGCATGGGGTTATCTACGATAACCGTGTTTATACCAACAAGAATACCATCTACAACTTCCCTAACTTTATTAACGTATTTTCTGGATTCCTCATTAGATATCCACTTAGAATCGCAAGTGCGCGTAGCGATCTTACCATCTAGACTAGATGCCGCCTTCATAATAAAAAAAGGTCTTTTCTTTTCCATATTTACAATAAAAATCTCGTTCAATTTCTTAGCCTCAGCCTCTAATACACCTATTTTTAGTGATATTCCAGCGCGCTTGAGCATTTCAATTCCTTTTCCATTGACCTCAGGATTCGGATCTTGCATTGAGATAACGACCCTTTTTATTCCAGCTTTTATTATTTCTGGAACACATGGAGGGGTTTTACCGTAATGAACACACGGTTCGAGATTAACATAAAGGGTTGCTCCATCCGGGCTTTCTTTAGTGGTTTTTAATGCGTTAATTTCAGCATGGGGGGATCCTGCCCTTTTATGATATCCTTTTCCGATTATCCTATTTCCCTTTACGAGAATCGCACCAACCATAGGATTAGGAGAAACCAAACCTTCCCCTCTTTTTGCTAATTTTAGAACCATTTTCATGTAATTCTCGTCGGTCACTCTCTCTCCCTACCAATCTGTTCTTTCTTCAAGAGTAGATCCTTAAGTTCCTCCATGAATTCGTTTATGTCCTTGAACTGTCTATATACCGATGCAAACCTTACATACGCTATTTCATCAAGTTTTCTTAGCTCATCCATCACCATCTCTCCAATATCCTTGGCACTTACTTCTCTTTCGCCTTTCTCTAAAAGGTTATATTCTATTCTAGATACTATTTTTTCCAAAGAGGCAATACTGACTGGTCTCTTTTCGCAGGCCTTTTTTAGCCCATTTAAGATTTTTGTCCTATCAAAGGCTTCCCGTCTTCCATCTTTCTTAACCACCAAGGGAAGATTTTCTTCAACCCTTTCCGAGGTCATAAACCTTTTAGTACATTTTAAGCACTCTCTCTTTCTCTTTATAGAGTCGAGCTCCTTACTTACTCGTGAATCTAAGACCTTACTTTCGAGATGTCCGCAATAAGGACACTTCATCACTCAAACTTACTTACTTTCAATCGCGCTTCAGATATGATTTCAAGCGATAGTTTATCAGGATATCCATCCTTATAAACTATCGAATTGACACCTGCATTAATTAACATTTTTATACATATGGAACACGGTAAGTGAGTAGAATATAATGTAGCATCTCTTATGCACACACCGTGATAAGCTGCCTGGATGATCGCATTTTGCTCAGCATGTAGTCCCCTACATAGTTCATGTCTCTCACCGGATGAGACGTTAAGTTTCTGCCGGAGACACCCTTTCTCATTACAATGAACAAGGTTTACTGGCGCGCCGTTATATCCTGTTGATAGTATTCTTTTATCCTTCACTATTATTGCTCCAACCTTTCTTCTTATGCATGTAGAACGCTTTGAAACAATCTCCGCAATTTCCATAAAGTAGGAATCCCAATCTGGTCTTTTTTCCATTCACTTACAATCCAAAAATATTGGAGTAAAGCGGAAACTTTTTACAAAGAGCGTAAACTTTTTCTTTAATGTCCCTTCGTAGATCTATATCTCCCATATTCGAAAGAACGTGATGTATAAGCTGCGCAACAAATTTCATTTCCTCCTCCTTCATCCCCCGAGCTGTCACAGCAGGTGTCCCCAACCGTATTCCGCTTGTTATAGCAGGACTTCTTTTGTCGTAAGGAATAAGGTTCTTATTAACCATAATTCCACTTTCTTCTAGCGCTTCCTGGGCATCCTTCCCCGTTATATTTTTATCAGAAAGATCAATAAGAAAAAGATGGGTGTCTGTTCCGCCTGAAACTATTCTGTAATCATGCCTTTCGATCTCTGAACATAAAGTTTTTGTGTTTTTAATTATTTGCTCTTGATAAGCCTTAAATTCGGGAGTCATGGCGTTTTTTAATGCAACTGCCTTTGCGGCTATTACGTGCATCAAAGGACCACCTTGAATCCCTGGAAATACCGCAGAATCTATAGCTTTGGCAAATTCCTTCTTACAAAGAACAATTCCACCCCTTGGGCCTTTTAAAGTTTTATGAGTCGTAGTGGTAACAAAGTGAGCATACTCAACAGGGTTTGGATGACATCCTGCCGCAACAAGCCCTGCGATATGGGCCATATCGACCATGAGATAGGCTCCGATTTTGTCAGCAATTTCTCTGAACCTCTTAAAATCTATTATTCTAGAATAAGAACTGGCACCGGTTACTATAAGTTTTGGCTTCTCTTTAAGAGCTATCCTTTCTATTTCGTCGTAATCAAAAAGTTCATTTTCCCTTGATACTCCATATGTGACCGCTTCATACAAGCGTCCCGAGAAACTCGCAGCCGTTCCGTGAGTCAAATGGCCTCCATGGGCGATGTCTAGACCCATTATTTTATCCCCAGGTTTAAGTACTGCGTAATACACAGCTAAATTGGCATTTGTTCCAGAATGTGGTTGGACATTTGCATGCTCAGCCCCGAAAAGCTCCTTTGCCCTAGTTATGGCTATTTCTTCTATTTCATCTAAGTACCTGCATCCGCTGTAATAGCGTCTGTTTGGATATCCTTCCGCATACTTATTCGTGAGGATACTGCCTTGTGTGATCAAAATAGTTTCATCTACATAGTTTTCAGAAGGAATGAGAATTAGGCTGAATTCCTCCCTTTCAAGTTCTTTTTTTATTAAGTTGTAAATGATCTCATCTTTTTCCTTTAACTTTTCAAGAAACATATCTCTTCCCACTCTTCGATTTTTTTTATTCTCTCTTTATGTCTCCCCCCCTCAAAGGGTGTGGTCAACCACACATTCAGTATCTCTGCCGCAAGCTCTTTTGCAGTCATTCGTCCTCCTAGTACAAGGACATTAGAATCTACGTGCTTTCTACTTTGAATAGCCCCATAAAGATCGTATACTAGTGCTGCTCTCACGCCTTTAACTTTGTTTGCTACTATACACATACCTATTCCAGTTCCACACACAAGCACTCCTCGTTGTACCTCCCCACTTGAGACGGCGTGTGATACCCTAAGGGCGTACTCAGGATAGTCAGAAACAGAATTATTTTCAGGTCCTAAATCTATCACTTCATAGCCTTTTTTTTTGAGTTCTTTCTTTAAGAACTCCTTCAATTCATATCCAGCGTGATCAGAACCAATCGCTATTTTCATCCTTGATATCTTCTAAAAACAAGGACAGAATTGGTACCGCCAAAGCCAAACGAGTTTGACATACCCACATTCACTCTTCTTTCTCTTGCTATATTGGGTACATAGTCCAAGTCACATTCTGGATCTGGAGTCTCATAGTTTATTGTAGGAGGACAAATATTATCTCTTATGGTCAGAACAGTGAATATTGCTTCAACCGCTCCCGCTGCACCCAACAAATGGCCTATCATAGACTTTGTGGAACTTACTGCAAGTTTGTAAGCATGATCTTTAAAAACCTTTTTTATGGCCAAAGTTTCTATAGCGTCGTTTAACTCCGTTGAAGTACCATGGGCATTTATATAGTCCACTTCCTCCGGATTTATCCTGGCGTCGGAAAGGGCCATTTTCATACAGTTTACGAATCCTTCCCCATCCGGACAAGGAGCTGTTATATGATAAGCGTCGGCATTATAGCCATAACCTATCAACTCGGCATATATTTTTGCTCCCCTCATTTTCGCGTGAGTAAGTTCCTCCAATATGACAATACCGGCCCCTTCACCGACTACAAATCCATCCCGGTTTTTATCAAAAGGTCTTGAAGCTCTCTCAGGCGGGTCATTGCGGGTTGATAACGCCTTCATAGCATTGAATCCACCTATAGTCAAAGGTGTAAGATTCGCCTCCGTTCCGCCTGCAATCATTACGTCAGCATCTCCGTACTGAATTATTCTAAAACCCTCTCCTATTGAATGAGAACCTGTGGCGCAGGCCGTAACTATGCAAAGGTTTGGTCCCTTAAACCCATATTTCATAGCTATGTGACCAGATGCCTCATTTGCAATTAACATAGGTATAAAAAAAGGAGAAATTCTGGAAGGTCCCTTTTCCAAGAGGACTTTGTGATAATGTTCCAGAGTGGGTAGACCGCCGAGGCCCGTTCCTACGACAACTCCAACCCTTTCGGGATTTTCCTTTGAAACATCGAGTCCAGAATCTTCTAGCGCTATTTTAGTTGCTGCCAATGCATATTGGATAAAAAGATCCATCCTCTTCAAATCTTTGGGATTTATATAATCTTCAGGTTTAAAGTCCTTTACTTCTCCCGCTATCTTTGTTTCGTGATTGGTAGTATCGAATCTGCTTATATACGAGATTCCGGATTCCCCATTAAGAATTCTCCGCCACACATTTTCTATACCAATCCCAAGCGGGGTTACGAGTCCTAATCCTGTTACAACAACTCGTCTTCTCATCCTATTCCTTCGATTTTATGTGTTCTTCAATGTAACGGATCGCATCACCCACAGTTTCAATTTTTTCTGCGTCCTCATCGGGAATCTCTATTCCATACTCATCTTCAAAGGCCATTATCAGTTCAACAATATCAAGAGAGTCAGCCCCCAAATCGTCTATGAACTTTGCCTCTGGAGTAACCTCTGCCTCGCTAACACCTAATTGTTCCACAATTATTTTTTTTACTTTTTCAGCGACTGTCATTTAGCCACCTCCTGACTTTTGATGATTTATTTTCTACATGTATAAACCGCCACTTACATTTATTACTTCACCTGTTATGTAGCTGCTGTAATCTGACAACAAAAAATATACAACCTTTGCAACTTCTTCAGGTTCTCCGGGTCGTTTAAGCGGGATCATTTTTATCATTTCCTCTTTAATCTTATCATTCAATGCTTCTGTCATATCAGTCTTTATAAATCCCGGCGCCACGGCATTCACTTTTATGCCTCTTTCAGCATACTCCTTTGCGATGCTCTTTGTAAAGCCAATTATTCCTGCTTTCGACGCCGCATAATTAGATTGTCCTATGTTTCCCATAATACCAGTTATAGAGCTAACATTAACAATTGAGCCACCGTTCTTTAGCATATATTTCAATACCGCCTTTGTACAGTTATAAACACCCTTCAAGTTTACCGCTATTACCTTATCCCATTCTTCCTCTTTCATTCTTAAAAGCAACCTGTCAAGCGTTATTCCTGCGTTATTCACTAAATTATCAATTCTTCCCATTTCTTTGTAAACCGACTCAACAGCATCTTCTACCAATTTAAAATCGCTCACATCCACACATACATACATTGCATTTCTTCCCATTTTTTTTATAGTAGCGACCGTTTCTGACCCATCTACCATATCGAATATGGCAATATCTCCACCTTTTTCTGCAAGAAAAACGGCAATTGCCCTGCCTATTCCTTTTGCTCCCCCTGTAATGATTGTTACCTTACCATTCATTTCAGTATCTCCTTAATATTGATCATGTCTTCCTGCGTTTCAACCGAATAACTGGGAATACCAGGCATTATTTTTTTTATGAGATTACTAAGTACATTCTTTGGTCCAACTTCTACAAAGACTTCAACTCCTTCGGCAACCATCCTTTTGACGCAATCTTCCCATCTAACAGGAGAAAACATTTGATAATACAATTTTTCGTAGACACATTCCGGTTTTATTTCCACATTGGCATCCACATTGAATACCACCGGATACTTGAGTTGAAAACTTTTTATCTTTCTTAATTCTTCTAATAACTGGTCTGCAGCTCTTTTCATTAAGGGACTGTGAAACGGGCCTGAAACATTAAGAAAAATTGCTTTTTTATACCCCTTACCTTTGAGTTTTTCTACTACCTTTTTCAACACAGGAATATCACCTGATAAAACAATCTGGTCCGGTGAATTAAGATTTGCCAACGACGCCAATCCTTCCTCCTGAGAAACCTCATCCAGTGCAGATTTTACCATTTCAATATCTGGACTCAAAAGGGCAACCATCCCTCCTTTCCCCTCAGGATAAGCATTTTCCATCAAAATTCCTCTTTTTCTTACTATGTATAGAGCCTCTTCAAATGAGAAAAATCCGCTTACGAGTAAAGCTGTGTACTCCCCAAGGCTGTGACCAGCTACAACGTATGGTTTCAATTCTACAAGTTGTTTTAACTTCTCCCATATCGCGTAAGACACCAACAATATTGCTGGCTGGGTGTTATAGGTCTTTCTCAGTTCGTCTTCCGGACCTTCGAAACAAAGCTTTTTTATGGAAAAACCTAGCACTTGATCGGCTTTATCGAAAAGCTTTTTTACGTGTGGGTCGGAGTCATAAATAGATTTTCCCATTCCCACATACTGTGAACCCTGGCCGGGGAATACAATACCAACTCGTTTCATTTCAAACTCCTTTTCTTCTTGAGGCGGCCTCTTTTATCAATTCCAAAGCTATCACGTTTCTTTGAATTTGATTTGTGCCCTCGTATATCTGTAAAATCTTTGCATCCCTTAGCATTTTTTCCACCGGATATTCCCTCATATATCCATAACCCCCAAATATCTGAACTGCATCCACAACCACGCTCATGGCCATATCCGATGGAAAAAGTTTAGCCATGGCTGATGCTTTAGAAAAGTCCTTTGGGTTACTATCTATGTATCTTGCTACTGCATAAACCAAAGCCCGTGCCGCTTCTATTTTTGTCGCCATATCGGCAAGCATGTGTTGGATAGCCTGAAAGCTTATAATTTTTTTCTCAAACTGTTCTCTTTCTCTAGCATAATCAAGGGCAGCCTCCATAGCTGCCTGTGCCAACCCCACAGCCTGAGCCCCTATTCCAGGTCTCGTTCTGTCAAATGTTCTCATGGCAAGAATGAAGCCAAGCCCTTCCCTTCCTATCACGTTCTCTTCTGGAACTTCACAATCCTGAAAAATTAACTCTCTGGTCGCGGATGCTCTTATACCAAGCTTTTTTTCCTTTTTTCCAAAACTAAAACCTTTCATCCCCTTTTCTACTATAAATGCCGTCGCTCCTCTTCCCCCCTTTCTTTTATCGGTCATCGCTATGACTGTGTATATTTCAGCTTCTCCGCCATTAGTGATCCACTGCTTGGTACCGTTAATTATGTATTTGTTTCCCACCCTCTTAGCTTCTGTCCTTATACCTTGGGCATCACTTCCCGCGTTTGCTTCAGTAAGAGCGAAGGCGGCGAGTTTTTTTCCACTGGCTATATCTGGAAGGTATTTTCTTTTTTGTTCTTCGGTACCACCAAGTAGAATAGGATAAGCTCCTAGAAGGCTTGCGGCGTAGCTTACGGAAACACCAAGACATCCTCGACTCAGTTCTTCAACAACCAAACAATTTTCCATACAACCACCGCCCATACCACCATACTCCTCTGGAATGCTTACCCCAAATAGACCAACGTCAGCACAGATTTTTAATATTTCCCAAGGAAACTCTTCTTTTTCGTCAAGCTCTGCACGGACCGGAATAATCTTTTCTTCTGTTATTCTTCTTGCTAACTTTTTTATCTCCTTCTGTTCCTCGGTGAGAAAGTAATCCATAAATGCACCCCTTTATTTTACGAGTTTCCGTATTCTTCCATAGACTTTTTTAATACTTCATGAAGAGAATTTTCTGCAAATTTTTTCGCAAGGATTATAGCATTTCTGATAGCTCTTTCATTTGACTTTCCGTGACATATTATACAGGTACCATCTACACCCAACAAAGGAGCCCCTCCGTATTCTGCGTAGTCAACTTTCCGCGCAAGTTCTTTAAAAGTATCTTTGAGTAAGAAGTAACCGATTTTTCCCCTCAAATTTCTCGTTATGTTTTGCTTAAAAAAAGTCAAAAGCACATCCACCACACCCTCACTGATCTTAAGCGCAATATTGCCAACAAATCCATCTGCAACCACAACGTCAACTTTTCCATTGTACAAGTCAGTACCTTCAACGTACCCAATGTAGTTTAGATTCATGTTTTCTATAATACTATGTGCCTCCTTTGTGAGTTCATTACCCTTGGTTATTTCCTCTCCATTGCTAAGAAGACCAATTTTTGGGGAAGTTATCTTAAGTATATGCCTTGCAAAAGAGTCTCCCATCAAAGCAAACTGGGCAAGATGGATGGGTTTACAGTCCACCGTTCCCCCCGCATCAAGGAGAACAGTTATACCCCCTTTCAAATTTGGATGTAATGTGGCGATTGCGGGACGATCTACATTTTTTATTCTTCCTAGTGTGAATATGGCAAAAGCCATTGTAGCCCCAGAATTTCCAGCACTCACAACGGCATCTGCTTTCTTTTCTCTTACGAGTTCTATAGCCAAGTTGATTGACGAATCCTTTTTTTTCCTCAATGCCAAAGATGGAGATTCGTCCATTCGAACATAAGACGGAGCATGTACTATCTCAACTGATTCGGGAGTCTCCAGGAGAGACCTAAGCCTTTTTTCATCTCCCACGAGGATTATTTTTGCGATGCCTTCTCTTGCCGCAATTTCCGCCCCTTTTACAATGGCATGGGGCGCTGTGTCCCCGCCCATACCATCGACGGCGACCCTTACCATGAACTATAATTCCTCAACCTCAATAAATTTCTTTCCTTTGTAAGTTCCGCAGCGCTGACAGATCGTGTGAGGCATTGTCGGTTCTTTACAGTTAGGACAGAGTATAAATCCGGGAGCAGAAAGTTTGTAATGGGTCCTCCTTTTATCCCTTCTTGATCTTGATTGTCTTTTCTTTGGCACTGCCATGATTTTCTCCTTCTTTTTTAAGGTATGATTTCAATAATTCTCCCAGTCTTGTAACGGTCGCACTACCGCAAGTACACTCACCTACATTCTTATTAGTTCCGCATATTTCACAAAGACCGAGACATTCTTCCCTGCAGAGGACTCTCATAGGAATGTTGAGAATGACCTCTTCCTGTATTATTTCTGAAATATCTAACTCATCAGATTCGTAATAATGAACATCAAGTTCTCCTTTTTCTAGTTCCAATTCTGTATCAGTTGGAGCCATTTGGCTGGCCACAAGTTCTAGTTCCAAATCAGTATCAATCTCATAACCAAATCTATCTAAGCACCTAGCACATGTTAAAGCGACTACACAATATATGTGTCCTTCCACTTTTAAGTTTATCCCAGATTTTTTAATTCGCAAGTGATACTCCACAGGTGTAAGCAAATCGTAAACACTTCCCATTTCTTTGCCTTCAATGGCCCCTGAAAAAGTAGCCTCACTCTCTATTTCTGAAATGTGTATAATCATAAGGTCAGATAATATAAAAGGTTAATCGTTGTATGTCAAGGAAATTAACCCCTTGGATTTTTTGAACTTTTTACTCTAAAACCTCGCCAAAGATTCTTCCCCCTTTTATTTCTTTAATCTTAATTTCAACAAATCTATTTATGATTTCCTCTTTATATTCCACAAAGACAGGGATATAGTTTTCTGAAAAACCTCTCAGGTATTTTCCTTCGTACAGTTTTTTCTCAGGAAGAATTCTTAGAGTGTATCCCAGGTATTTTCTATAAAAGGCAAATCTCAACTCTCTATCCAACTCCTTAAGAACCTTTACTCTACTTTTCTTTACATCCGGCTCCACCATACCCTTCATTTTGCACGCTATCGTCTTATCCCTAGGAGAAAAAGGGAAAACATGAAGGTAATGAGCATCTAGCGACTTAACACACTTTAGTGTCTCAGCAAATTCTGAGTCCCCTTCTTGTGGGAACCCTGCTATGATGTCTAGCCCTACGCTTATATTCTTCACACTGGTTTTCAACTCCCTCACTATCTCGAGGATATATTTTGTCGTATAATTTCTTCCCATTTTTTCGAGAATACTTTCACTTCCGCTCTGTAAAGGTAAATGAATACTCGGGGCTAGTTTTTTAGATGAAGCGAGAATCTTTACAAACTCTGAATCTATGTACAAAGGATCAATTGAGCTCAATCTGATTCTTTCCGGTGTCTCTGAGTTCTCAATGATTCGAAGTAAACCTTTAAGGTCGGTACCCGAAGATTCATCATAGTAAGAAGCGATCTCGATCCCAGTAAGGACAACCTCTTTTATTCCTTTTACCTTCAATTCTCGCATAACTCTTAATATGTCAGTTAGACTTCTACTTCTGGGCTTTCCCCTAGCAAAGGGAACGATACAATATGTACAGTATTTGCTACATCCGTCCTGAATTTTTAAAAAAAATCTTGTCCTTGAACCAACCGAAAAGTCGTAGGGCAAATCATCGAATGCTCCATTATTCTCCAGTTGGCCAACAAGAATTCCCACATCTTTTATATGTTTGAGGAAATTAAACTTTTCTTTTTGTCCAAGCACAAGATCGGCGCCAAAATTTCTTTCAGGATAAACCTGTGCATGGCATCCCATAAGGACAATTTTAGCTTTAGGATTTCGAGATTTTGTTCGGAAAATAAATCTTCTTATGTCCTTTTCAGCATTTTCCGTTACAGTACAAGAATTTACTATGACTACGTCAGCCTCTTGAGGATTAGTAATCCCGAAACCCGCTTTTTTTAGCTTCTCCTCAACTACCCATGAGTCGTACTGATTTGCCCTACATCCGGTTGTAAATATGGAATATTTCATTGGGTTTAATCATAGCACCCCAAATTAATACAAGTCAATTTTATAAAAATTTCTCTTGACATAAGGGCATTCAATGTTCTACAATATAGAATAACGTTCCACAATATGGAACAATCTGCTTCTGTACGGACAATACAAAAAGTCAACCAAATACTCGAGACCATAGGGATTTCTACCAGAGGTGCTCGAGTCTCAGACATAGCTTCAAAAACTGGGTTACCAAAAGCCACAGTACATAGACTTCTTTCTACTCTCCTGAAGATAGGGTACGTAAGGCAAGACCAGGAGACAAAAGTTTATTATCTAGGCCTTAAACTTCTCGAGCTTGGCACATTAGCTGCATCTCAGATCAATCTGAGAAAAATTTCAGAACCTCTTCTTAGGGACCTTGCCAATAGAACAAAAGAGACAGTCCACATGGTTGTTTACGAACAGGGAGAGGTTGTATATATCGAAAAGATCGAAAGTGAACAGGGGTTAGGTGGCCTAAAAATGGCATCAAGGGTGGGAGCAAGGAATCCTGCTCATAGTTGTGCTGTGGGAAAAGTACTACTTTCATTTATGTCGGAAGAGGAACTTACTGAATTTGTGAAAACAAAGGGTTTACCAAAAAGAACAGATAACACCATTACAGACGAAACTGAATTCCTAAATCATATAAATAAGGTGAGAGAACTTGGATATGCTATAGACGACGAGGAAAACGAACAAGGGATAAGATGTGTAGCTGCACCCATATTAGATGGTAAAGGTAAAGCAGTTGCAGCCATAAGCATTTCTGGCCCTTCATTTCGAGTGACCAGAGAGCTAATAGATTCAAAGTTGAAAAATGAAGTTATTATGACTGCTAGAGAAATATCAAAAAAGATTGGATTTGGTACAATCGAGAAATAAAGAGACTTTAAGCGGACTAATAATCTTTATCATAGGTCTATTCACGATACTTTTATCCTTAAAAATGCCAGTTGGAACATTTAGAACCGCAGGCAGTGGTCTTTTTCCCTTATGTCTTGGTGTCATTATGACAATTCTATCGTCGTATATCACAATCTCAGGATTGAGCAAAAAGAAAGAAGGGAACAAAGAAACAAGGGATACCGTGAAGTGCGAGAAGGCTAGTAAACAAATACTGGCATTTCTTTTATTTACCGCTTTATGGGTCTTTCTCTTCGATTTGATAGGTTTTGCCATCTTTTCGTTTTTGCTCGTTGCGTCTCTTACTTGGCTTTTGGGAGCAAGAAAACTATTAACGAATATTCTTTTTTCTATTTCTGTTGCAGTCGGATCATACTTTCTTTTTGTTAAGCTCCTTAAGATTCCTCTCCCCAAGGGGATACTTGGTTTTTAAAGGAGGATCGATTGATAGAATCTCTCAACCAACTTATTCAAGGTTTCAACACTGCTGCTACTCCGCAGAACGTATTTTATTGTTTGGTAGGGGCAATCGTAGGCACACTAATAGGTGTTTTACCAGGACTCGGTCCCATTGCTGGAATTGCACTTCTCATTCCGGCTACTTTTGGATTAAACGCCACTTCAGCAATTATAATGCTTGCAGGCATATATTACGGTGCAATGTACGGCGGCTCAACAACCTCTATTCTTCTTAATGTTCCGGGGGAAACGGCATCAGTTATTACATGTATCGATGGGTACAAAATGGCTCAAAAGGGAAAAGCCGGCCTGCGCTTGCTATTTCAGCCATCGGGTCTTTCATTGCAGGAACTATCGGGATCTTCGGATTAGTGTTTTTCGCACCCCTTCTTGCGCAAGCTGCCCTTTCCTTCGGACCTCCTGAATTTTTTTCGTTAATGATCTTTGGCTTTGTGGCTTTAAGTAACGTTACGGGAGGGTCTATAGTTAAGTCTTTAATAATGGCCGTATTGGGCATAATTATTGGAACTATAGGACTGGATCCAGTAACCGGTGATGCCCGTTTCACATTTGGTTCTGCTCACTTATTAGGTGGTGTAGAGTTTGTGGCAGTTGCAATCGGGCTTTTTGGGATTGGAGAGGTGCTTGCAAGCATCGAACAAAAACCAGAAATATTCGACCAAAAAGTGATTGTTCCAAGGTTAAAAGAACTTTATCCTTCTTTTTCCGATCTAAAACGGGCCATCGGTGCAATACTTAGAGGAACAATTCTTGGATTTGGTGTTGGACTCATACCAGGTCCAGCTCCCGTAATAGCCACCTATTCCTCTTATATGCTTGAAAGAAAAATATCAAAACACAAAGAAGAGTTTGGACATGGTGCAATAGAAGGCGTGGCCGGTCCTGAATCAGCTAACAACTCAGCATGCCAGGCTGCATTTATACCTCTTTTTGCGCTTGGAATACCCTTTGCTCCGCCTACTGCCATACTTCTTGGCGCACTTCTTATTCACGGAATAATCCCAGGACCAACTATGATTGTTGAGCATCCACAATTCTTCTGGGGTGTAATAGCGAGCATGTATATCGGTAATTTTATTCTCCTTTTACTTAACCTCCCATTCGTGCCAATTTTTGCAAACATTTTAAGAATACCTAAAAAGCTGCTTTTACCCCTTATAATGCTATTCTGTATTACCGGTATGTTTACTGTAAATAATTCGGTGTATGACATTTGGATAATGCTCGTTTTTGGAGTTCTAGGGTATGTTTTGAGAAAAGTTGGTTATGAAGGTGCTCCATTGTTATTGGGACTTGTCCTTGGGCCCAAACTGGAAGTGGCATTTAGACAGTCCCTTATGATTTCTCATGGAAGTTTCAGTATTTTCATTTCAAGGCCAATATCCTTAGCCTTTCTCTTGGGTAGTTTAATTTTTGTACTTTTTCCAGTTTGTCTAAGTCTCGCAAGGTATAAAAAAGCATACATACTTTAAGAAAGGAGGGTTCGCAATGTTAAGAAAACATTTGTTTCTCGTGTTTTTCTTTGTTTTTTCTGTCCTCTCCTTAGTCAATGCAAATTCACAGGAATTTCCGACAAAAGAAGTCCAAATTATAGTCCCATATGCCCCTGGTGGTGCAACAGATCTTATCTTCAGAGCACTTGCCGCTTCCGCCGAAAAGTATCTAGGTAAGCCTGTAATAATAGTCAATAGACCAGGGGGTGGCGGAGCAATCGGGTTCACAGAGGGGGCAAAGGCAAAGCCTGATGGCCACACATTAACTTCTGTCATAACACCCGTGACAATACTTCCACATCAAGTCTCTACTGCATTTACTTACAAGGACTTTGAGCCAATCATAAACGTGGTCAGTGATCCTTCAATGTTTTTGGTAAGAAGTGATTGTCAGTGGAAAACTTTGAAAGAGTTTATCGATTATGCCCGCAAAAATCCCGGCATGATAACTGTGGGAAACTCCGGGGCCGGTGGAGGCGTTCATCTTGTAGCACTTGCATTCGAGAAAACTGTAGGAGCCAAATTTAATCACATACCATTTTCAGGAGGAGGACCATCTATCACCGCGCTTCTCGGAGGGCACATACATGCCGTTTCAGTCTCACCTCCCGAAGGTATAAGCCATGTTCAGGCGGGAAAATTAAAGATCATGGCCTTGTTTGCGGAAAAGAGATTGGAGATGTTTCCCGATGTTCCTACTGTAAAAGAACAAGGTATTGATTTCGCTATGGGCATGTGGAGAGGACTGGCAGCACCAAAAGGTACGCCTCCAGAGATTATAAAGAAGCTTCACGATGCTTTCAAAAAGGCAATGGATGACCCTGCTTTCAGGAAAAGTGCCAAGGATATGGCTATCAACCTTGCTTACTTGGGACCTTTAGATTTTGGCAAACTTATGGCGCATGATCATGAGTATTACGGAAAGCTTGTGCGAGAAATGAAAAAATAAAAAAAAATTCATAAGGGAGGGTCATAAGATGAAGAATAAAAACCGTGATTATCTTTTGCTCTCGTTTATTACAATACTCTTTCTATTTTTCTTATTTCCTGAGAGGCTCTTTTCAGCGGAGAAGATAAGGATAGGAAGCCCCTTCAAAGAAGGCCACATTCTTGTTGAAGCTGCTAAAAAATTTAAAGAAATACTGGAAAAGGAAAGTGGGGGTAGGTTTGAAGTAGAGATTCAAGCCGGTGTTGAATCTGAAGAAAAAATAAATGAGTTAAATAGCAAAGGGCAAATTGAGATGCAATCTAATGGACATAGAGCCTTGGAAATATTTGGATCTAAATATTTCTGTTTTAATGCTCCTTACGTTATGAAGGACTTTGAGCACTTTATAAGAGTCTGGGAAGGTTCTCTTGGGAAAAAAGCACGGGAAGAGGTTGAAAAAAACGGAATTGTTAAATATCTTGGAATCGTCTATAGAGGCTTAAGACAGACAACAGCAAATAAGCCTATATATAACCCCGCGGATGTTTACGGATTAAAACTCCGTTTACCTACAGTTAAGACATGGATTGCCGTCTGGAAAGAAATAGGTGCGGATCCTATTCCTATTCCTCTTCCTGAACTTTATGAATCTTTAAAGACCGGAAGGGCAGAAGCATCAGAAGGGGATCTACCTCAGATATCCTCCTTCAAGTTAGATGAGGTCCAAAAATATCTCATAATAACCAATCACCTCGTACAGACAGGAGGAATGATGGTAAATAAGGATTTTTTCAATAAGCTTTCAAAAGAGGATCAAAATCTGCTAATAAATGCAGTAAAACAAGCATGCGATTGGGCAAATGACACTATGAAGAGAGGTGAAAATGCACTCCTTGTGGAACTCCAAAGGAAAGGTCTGCAGGTGATCATACCGGATGCGGAATCTTTCAGAATGAAAGCCAGGCCTACAGTTGAAGACCTATTTAAGACGGAATGGCCGGTAACTACATGGGAAGAAATTCTTGCTCAGTGATATTTTGGAGGATTCGGAATGGCAGCTCTATCCGAAATTAGAGAAAAAGAAAGAAGAGTCAGAGAGTTCTTAAGATCCAAAGGATTTAAAGCAGTACTTTTAAAAAGACAGGCAAATTTTTCATGGATGACATGCTGAGGGCTAAATCTTGTGGGAATTACAACTGAGATTGGAGCGACAACACTTCTCATTACCGAGACCGAAAAATTTGCCATAACAAACAACATAGAAGGACCTCGGATAGAAAAAGAAGAGCTTATTTTAGATCAAGGCTACAAGATAAAAACTTTTCCCTGGTACCAAGATAGTGAATCTGAAATTGTAAAGGAGATAGTGGGGAATGGAGGGTTAGCCTCGGATTGGCATTTCCCCGGGGCAACCCTTGTTCCTGAAGAGATTGCGAGACTACGTTATTCATTGACACCAGAGGAACTTGAAAGGTACGTGTGGCTCGGAGAGAAAGTGTCTTTAGCTCTGGAAAAGACCCTTTCCGAAACGAAACCGGGAGAAAAGGAATCCGAGGTTGTTGGGAGACTTCTCTTGGAGCTATGGGCTGATAGAATTGACGTGGTAACCATAATGGCCGCAGCCGATGAAAGAATATTCAATTTTAGACATCCCATACCTACGGAAAAAAAATAAATAGATATTTAATGGTATCTGTGAATGCTAGAAAATGGGGGCTAATTGTTTCTCTTACTCGTTTTGTACATTTCGGAAAAATTCCCGATGATCTAAAGAAGCGATACCTGGATAACGTTCTTATTGACTGTGTTTTTATGGCTCATACCAGACCAGGTGTTAGTGCGGCAGAGATACTCAAAAAAGGGGTAGAAATGTACGAAAAACTGGGATATCCTGATGAATGGAAGCTTCACCACCAAGGAGGATCAATAGGTTATACCGGACGAGACTACAGAGCAAACTTTCAAACTACGGAAATTGTGGAGCCATATCAGGCTTTTACATGGAACCCTTCTCTTACCGGAACAAAGTCGGAAGATACAATCGTTGCACGAGATGAAGGACCGGTTTTGATCACAAAACCGATAATTTATCCAACAATTTCTATAGAATATTCTGGAATAACTTTTAAACGACCTGATATTCTTGAAAAAGTCTAACAGGGAGGATTACCAGAAATGGAAAAGGTAAAGATAGGTTTAGCTGGAACCGATTTTGCCGGTCGGCTGCACTTAGATTGTCTTTCTTCATTGAATAAAGTGGAGATCTGTGCTATTGCCTCATTAGATCCGGACGCAAAGGATTTGGCAAAAAGATATGGCATTCCAGAAGTATACGATGACTATCGCAGGTTGCTCGAGAGAAAAGACTTAGACGTGATCGATATATGTCTACCTACCGATATGCATCAGGATGCTTGTATTCTTGCGGCTCAAGCAAAGAAACATATAATATGCGAAAAACCATTGACCGGATACTTTGGAAAGGAAAGACCTGAAGATAACGTAGGTTTTGAGGTAAGCAAAGAGGTCATGCTCAATCAAATGAAAAAGGAGTGTAAACTTGTAGAAAAAGCAGTGAAGGAAAACGGGGTAAAATTCATGTATGCGGAGAACTGGGTCTATGCTCCGCCTTTTGTAAAATTAAAAAACCTCATGAGAGTGAGCGGAGGAACTGTAATTGAAATTCGCTCTGATATGAGTCATTCAGGTTCTCAAGCGCCTTACTCCAGAAGATGGAAAACCTCAGGTGGGGGATCGCTTATGCGCCTGGGTGCACACCCTGTAAGCGCCGTAATCCATCTAAAACATTACGAAGGTTTGTTAAAAAGAGGATCTCCCGTAAGAGCAAAATCTGTATTTGCGGAAGTAGCACAACATTGCAAGATTGAATCGTTCCAAAAAGAAGATAAGAAGTACATTGTCTCAGAATGGGTAGACGTAGAAGATTGGGGCGTCATTGTTATCACTTTCGAAGATGGATCTAATGCTACAATATTTTCTTCTGATGGTGTATTAGGTGGTGTGAGAAACAAGATGGAAGTGTATATGTCCAATGCTGTTATACACATGAATATGAACCCTAACAACACTTTAGAGGTGTACGCACCAGAACCACACATATTTGGAGATGAATATCTGGTAGAAAGACTCGAGACAAAAGCCGGGTGAAATTTCCCGAACCCTGATGACAGATGGATGAGAGGATACTTGCAGGAAATGGAAGAGTTTATAAATGTGGTCCTTTATGATCTGAAGCCGTCTTCAAATTTAGATCTTGCGATTGAGACTGTCAAGGTTATATACACTGCGTATCTATCTGCGGAAAAGGCCCAAAGAATAGAGATAAACTAGGGGGAAGGCATGGAAAGAACCTTAAAAAAATATGCACCGCATATAGAAAAAAACGAACTGTCCCCACTATTTTTTGACGACGGGAAGCAAAATGGGCTCATAGTAGATCCCAAAAAGGAAAATGTACCACTCGATTTTATAGGTTTTGGGATGTTAAGGCTTTCTGCGGAGTACCAAACTTTGGAAACAATGGAGAATGAAATGGTAATAGTTCCGCAAGAGGGAATATTTGAGATGGAAATCAATGGGAGTAGATTCAGAGGCGAAAGACTAGGCGGGCCATTCACGGTAGAACTTGGAAGAACAAATGCTTCAGCATTATACGTTCCTCGCTATTCTCAATTGAAAATAAGAGGAGAAGGAGAAGTTGCCTTCTTTACTGCCGAAGCTTACGGAGACAAACCACCATTTTATATTTCTTCTCACGAAGTTCGAATGGTATCAAGGGGAGAATGGTTGTGGAGGAGAGATGTGGTAAACCTCATAAACCCAAAAAATGCGAGCACTAATTTAATTGTGGGAGAAACGTATAATCCACCGGGTCTGTGGTCTGGCACACCCCCACATACCCATGATAAGGATGATTCCCAAGGGGGAGAATCTGATCACGAGGAGATTTATTACTTTAGATTTTCGATAGCACAAAAAGGTGGTTCAAATTACGCCCCTTACGCGGTCCAGCTTCTTATGGATGGGGTATCTCTAAAAAAGGCCTTCATTCTGGAGGACAGATCCATATTTGCAATCCCGGGTGGAATACATCCAATTGTAGTGTCACCTTTTACGGAAGTTCTATACCTCTGGGGTATGGCAGGATATGGAAACGATTTGCTTGTGAAAGATGTTCCCGAATTTGCGCATTTGAAAAACTTTGAAGAAATCTTGAGGACACTGGATCCAAAAAAACTGAAAATTTTTTGTCTAAAGAACATCTTTTACGCCTTTTTAGTGAAAAAAAGATTTCCGAGGAGAAAAAGAGGCTTTACCTTTCTTTGCTAAGAGAAAGGGGTTTTCTCCTAAATTCATGAGGGAGATGAAATGGAAAAAAGGAGGATTTTTGACAAACTGGTTCAAGAAAAATTCATCCCATTAATCCGTTCAGATTCAAAAGAAGAAGCTCTAAAAATCGCAGAAGCAATAAAAGAAGGTGGGGCAAGTTTTCTGGAAGTAACGATGACCGTACCAGGGGCCTTTGAGGTGATTAGAGAACTCTCTAAAACATTCGGTGACAGTATAATAGTTGGGGCTGGTACTGTACTTGATGTGGAAACCGCTCGTTTGAGTTTAGCCGCTGGAGCTAGATTCATAGTTACTCCCACTGTGAATATAGATGTTATAGAGTTAGGACACCGATACAGCGTTATTACTATAATTGGTGCAATGACCCTTACCGAGATTCTCCAATGTTGGAATGCCGGTGCAGATCTAGTAAAGATATTCCCGGCAAGTCTATTGGGCGGACCTAACTACATAAGGGCTATAAAAGGTCCGTTACCTCAGGTTGATCTGGTACCCTCAGGGGGAATATCTGTCGATTTAGCACCTGCGTATATCGAAGCAGGTGCAACGGCTGTAGCTGTGGGTAGCGAGATCACCAAGACAGATCCCATGGATAAAAAAAGGTTTGACACCATAAAGGATAGGACATCCGTCTTTTTACGTCTCTTAAAAGGGGCAAAATCCGCATTATGATAGAAATTTCTTTTCCCTATTCGGAAATAAGTTCTTTAAAAATCGACAAGGAACCACTTGATAAAATGATAATTGAGGCCATTGAAAATCCAATCGAATCTCCACCCCTTGAAAAAATGTTGGAAAAAACAAAAAGCGTACTGATCCTGACCGATGATTACACTCGTTCCACTCCAACCAACAAGATTTTACCGATTCTCATAAGGAAGATTGAAAGTTGCGGAATAAAATCAGAGAGTATAGCGATTCTCATTGCCTTAGGTACTCATCGTCCAATGAATAGAATAGAAATGGAAGCAAAACTGGGTAAAGAGATATGTACTAGATATAAGGTTTTAAACCATGAATGGTGGGATGAAACAAAGCTTGTGAGTCTTGGTGAAACCAAAAACAGAACCCCCGTTGTAGTAAATAAAATGGTTAAGGAATTTGATTTCATAATCGGGATCGGTCAGATAGTGCCTCATCGGGTAACTGGCCTAAGTGGGGGAGCCAACATAGTTCAACCGGGTATATGTGGTGAAATCACAACGGGAAAAACTCATTGGCTTGCTGCTCAGTTTACTGGACGCGAGATACTCGGGAAAATAGAAAATCCAGTAAAGGACGAGGTTGAAAAAGTAGCCCAAATGGCAGGTCTAAGATGGATTATAAACACCATCCAAGATGCCCAAGGAAATGTGGTTCGGATTGTAACGGGTGATCCTTTACTCGCTTATAGAAACGGAGGAGAAACTTCCATAAGCGTATATAAAGCAGAACTTCCATCAGAGGCAGATATAGTTATCACCGATTCATTTCCTTTATGATTCTGAACTTTGGCTTGCGGCAAAAGGTATATATGCAAGTGAACTCGCAATAAAAAAAGATGGTGTAGTGATCCTTATTTCTCCCTGTCCGGAAGGAATATCATCTAGCCACCCTGAAATCCTTGAATTTGGGTATGACACATTTTAAAACGTAGAAGCAAAAATAAAAACTGGTAGAATCAGTAAACTTACGGTTGCTGCCCATCTTGTGCATGTGGGCCGCGTAATAAAAGAGCGAGCAAAAGGAATAATAGTAACGAAGGGAATAAAAAGGGAAGATGCTGAAAAGATAGGATTTATTTATTGTACGGAAGCCCAAGAAGCTTTACACAAGGCTCTTTCTCTGGTGCCTGGAAATCCAAAAATAGCTGTCTTTAAAAGAGGTGGGGAGATTCTTCCCATGATAAAAAGGGAGGTTGTATGAAAGCGGTAGTAAAATACGGAAAGGGAAAAGGAATGATCGAAATGAGAGAGGTTCCTGAGCCAAAACCAAAGGACGACGAAGTACTTATCGAAGTGAAAGCAGTGTCAATCTGCGGAAGCGACATTCATATTTATCACGACGCACATCCCTACTGGCCACCTGTAGTTCTCGGACATGAATTTTCAGGAATAATAGTTGATGTTGGAAAAAATGTGAAAGAATGGAAAGTTGGGGACAGAGTGGTTACTGAAACAAGGACGGGATCATGTGGTGCGTGCTTTATATGTCAAAGTGGATTCCCCCAGGTATGTGAAAATAAAAGGGCCTATGGAATAGGTGTGAACGGGGCTTATGCTAAATATGTTGCTGGACCCGCAAGCTTACTACATAAATTACCAGACAACGTTTCATTTGAGGCAGGGGCTGTAATGGAACCATTAGCCATATGCTTTACGTCTATAATTAGAGAGATGTAATCTAAGTGCTGGAGAGTCTGTTGTCATAACTGGCCCTGGGCCTATTGGACTGTTATCGCTCGCAGTAGCTAAGGCAGCTGGCGCCACATTTGTGGCCGTATGCGGTGTTAGATCTGACAGAGGAATTAGATTTGATAAAGCAAAAGAACTTGGTGCCGATGTTATAATAGAGGTAGACGAAGAAAACCCTGTAAAGAAAGTCTTTATCCTTAGCGGAAATCTTGGGGTAGACATGGTTATAGAAGCTTCGGGTTCGCCCGTGGCAATTACGCAGTCCTTTGAAATGGTAAGGAGAACTGGAAGAATATGCGCGATAGGCATTTCTGGAAAATCTTCTTTATCGATCCCTTATGACCTTGGAATATTCAAGGCCATAAGGTATGATTTTTGCTTTTCCAGCAGTTGGACCGCTTGGGAGCGCTGTCTTTCTCTAGTGTCAAAGGGGTTTATAAATCCCGAAAAACTAATCACACATGTCATGCCCTTGGATAAGTGGCAGGAAGCCTTCCAGCTTTTGGAACAACGTCAAGCGTTAAAAGTGATCCTTGTACCGTAAAGAAATGAATAAGGGGTTGGAATTAAAAAACTGTCGTGTTTTAGTTACTGCCACTACATTTGGTAAGTGTGATCCCTCTCCATTGCCCGTCTTAGAACAATCTGTCGGTGAGGTTATACATAACCCTTTAGGGAGGCCACTTAAGGCAAAAGAACTCTTAGAGCTTGTCAAAGATATAGATGGATGGATAGCGGGTCTAGATGAGATTAATTGGGAAGTGATAAGGGCAGCAAATAGACTCAAAGTTATATCCAGGTATGGGGTGGGGGTAGATCGGATAGACATTAAAGAGGCATCTCGAAAGGGTATAGTAATTACAAATACACCCGGATCTAATTCAGTCGCGGTAGCTGAGATGACAATTTGTCTAATGCTTGCCCTGGCAAGAGACTTGATTAACGCATCTTTGAGTACAAAACATGGAGAGTGGCCACGATTAGAGGGAGTGGGTCTTAAAGGAAAGACTATAGGTATAATAGGACTCGGATCGATAGGGAAAGAAGTAGTAAAAAGACTAAAGTGTTTTAAATGCGAAATATTGGTCTATGATCCCTTTGTCAATGCAAAAGAAATAGAGGCATTAGGAGCAAAACCTAAACCATTGGATCAACTTCTTTCAAAAAGTGATTTTTTAACCTTGCACTGTGTCCTCACCCCCGATACCGCCGGAATGGTGAATGAGGATTTTATTCGTAAAATGAAAAAGGGTGCCTTTCTTATCAATACCGCAAGAGGAGAACTAGTACAAGAAGAGGCTATTCTCAAAGCTCTAAATGAAGGATATTTAAGGGGAGTAGCGCTTGACTGTTTTTCAAAGGAGCCCCCTAGTGGGGATAATCCTCTCCTAAAACACCCAAAAGTGATAGCCACTCCTCATATGGCATCTCATACAGACGAAGCAATCCTTCGAATGAGCTGGATGTCTTTTGAAAACTGCCTAAAGGTACTTAAGGGCGAGCGACCTCAATTTATTGTAAATCCTGAGGTGTTTGGAAGTGAAACGTAATAGAAAGGGGTGGTTTCTTGGAATTGACATTGGTACGGGAAGTTGTAAGACTGTGGTAGCAGATGAGAATTTTACAATTTTGGGATTTAGTACGGCCCATTACGGTGGTGAGGATTCCAGGACAAAATGGCTAGAGCAAAATCTAGTGGACATCTTTTCAGCTACTGTAAAGGCTTCTATACAAGCAATTGAAATGGCGAATGTAGAAAAGAGAAAATGCATTGCCGTAAGTTTAGGGGGAGCGCTTCACACGTTTTTGGCTATTGATGGTAAAGGGAATCCGTTAATCCCTGCTATAACGTGGGCTGATACACGGGCAGGCACTCAAGCTAAAAGATATCGACTATCAGAAGAAGGTTTAGAACTATATAAAAGGACAGGATGTCCTCCTCATCCCATGTATCCCCTCTACAAACTCTTGTGGCTGAAAGAAAATGAACTTGATATTTTTAGGAGGGCAGACAAATTTATCTCTGTAAAAGAATACGTTTTTTCTAGATTAGTGGGAGAGTACGCTGTAGATTATTCTTTGGCCTCTGGTTCGAGTTTATTTAACGTTATAACTTTAGACTGGGACGAGTTAGCTCTCGAGCTAGTTGGAATACCACGAAGTAAACTTTCAAACGTGTGTAAGCCGACTGAAATATTCTATTTCTCAAATAAAGAGATAGCAGACAAAATCGGAATTCCTCACCACACTCTGTTGATACTGGGATCTTCGGATGCAGTAAATTCGAGTCTCGGGGCAGGCGCTTTTAATCCGTATCAAGCTACCTGCATGGTTGGTACAAGTGGAGCATTAAGGGTTTTGTACGATGAGCCTATCTTAGATGTGAAAATGCGAACCTGGTGTTACGCCATTGAGCCAGGCAAATGGTTGATAGGGGGAGCTATAAATAACGGAGGTATAATATTAGAGTGGCTTAAAGAGATATTGGGTATAAATTCTACCGACTATCTTCTTTCTTTAGCGGAAAATTCTAATATAGGAGCCAAAGGTCTAATTTGTCTTCCCTTTTTTGCAGGAGAAAGAAGTCCTAATTGGAATTTTAACGCCAAAGCTTCACTTGTGGGTTTGACATTAGAACATACTAGAGAAGACATTGCGCGTTCTTTTGTCGAATCTATCGCCTTCAGACTTAAAAGCGTACAAAATGCTCTAATTGAACTTATTCCCGAAGTTAAAGAAATTCGAGTATCTGGAGGACTTACACACTCTACATTATGGATTGAAATACTAGCTAATGTATTAGGGAAGGAAATACTTGTGCCTCAATGGAAAGATACCTCTGCCCCTGGCGCATCTTTATGGGCTATGAAAGGAGCCAATCATTTTGAAAAATTTACGGATATAGTAAGTCATATAAGAACAGAAAAAAACCTTCTACCAGATCCAAAGAAAAACCAGATATACGAGCAGATTTTTAAACTTTACGAAAAATTGTATGCACGTTTGTCCCCGATTTTCGATGAGTTACACGCTTATCAATTTATCTCTTGACAGGATATAAGCCAGGTTATAATGAGAAATCAATCAAAATAGGTTAAAACGGGTGTGTTAAGAAAACACGCTTGAATTCTGCTTCCCCCTCTTTTCCTGCAACACAATTATGTAAATTTAAAGTGGCTTTGTGTTATTTTTTGAAGTAACCTTCTTTGATCGTACCCCTTTTTAGTACAACTCCAGTATATAAGATGTTCTATATTCATCCTGTCAATACCATCAGTTCTATAAATTCATATGGTGCAACATGATTTAATGAGCTGTGGGGATCTCTGTGGTATATTCCATACCCCTTTATTCTATTTTTACCCGTGCTTCACAGAGGCTAAGTTTGTATTTAAACATTCATCCCTTAGTTTTCCATAGAAGCTCTTTATAGAAGCATTCTCTATTGGTTTCCCTGGTTGAATATATGGAATATTTTTAGATGTAAACTCAGGACCATTATCAACAACAATCGTATCAGGTCTTCATTTTATGGCTATGAGTCTATTTAGGGTATCAAAGATTGCCTTTGATTTTGATGATATGGATTGCCCATTTTTCGTTTATTCTATGAGGAGTATTTAATGGAAGTTTGTGGCAAGACCTTTCTTTTTGTATATCCTTTCTGTTCTTTTATTGTAGTAATAAGCACTGCTTTAAGAACAACCAGCATACTATTAATGAGTGGAAGCACATTTATTTCTTTTAGTTCGCTAATTTCCATTATCCTTTATGCTCTTAAGCTATCTGAATTGCAGCATCTTCTCTCGGACTTTTCCTAAAAGTATATTGTTCGTAAATACATACTCAATCGCCACAAGCAGCTCCGCTACGGTTACCTTAAGCGCAAAACTAACTCACCATCATACTTTCTGCTTCCATAGATTTTCGACCCATCTTATAAAATTTGAAACAGGGGGTATTTGACCAATGGAAGAAAGGGTTTTAATTTTCCTTTAAGTTTATTTCTAATTCCTCTTTTTTCTGTTCTACATTTTTAAATCAACTTTAACGAAAAAAATCTTTCAAGTCATAGGGGTAAATAATTATGCTCATAAGCGTATAAAGGCAAATAAAACGGTACTCAACGATGCCTGTTATAGTCTCCATAATCGTCATCGGTTCCTTTTTCTGTACAACAACTTGCGTTACCGCAGGTATCACACATGCCTTTTTTCTTCCAAATTGACCAGTATATAATGTAGACAGCTAGACCCAAAATTATTCCAGCTTGAAGGATGTCTGTTAAAGACATTTTTACTCCTTAAAATCCTAGGATTTTTCCTCCCTGGTATACCAATACAGCCATTAACCAGGCGACTAGAGAGTGAACTAACATTAATTGTCCGTAGATTTTGAAGGAGCCAAACTCGTTTTTCATAGCAATTCCTACGATCACGCATGGCCAGTAAAACAAAACAAATACCAAAAAGGAATAAGCAGAAAGAGGGGTAAACGCATCCCGGAGTCTCCCCATGAGCGGATTTTCTTTTTCATCCTCTTCTGTTGATAAAGCCTTTACTTTAAACAAAGAGATTAAGTTCAGAAAGGCATCTTTTAACGCAATTACAAAAGAGACACCTACCTCCACCAAATCCTGAGATAACTTACTGTTTCCATTCCTTTTCTCCACGGGACCATCTAACCCGTATATCTGTACCATGGTGCTTATAATAACCTCTTTTGCAATAAGACCAGCCACAAGGGATGCAGAGGCCTCCCAGGTGCCAAATCCTAGAGGCTCAAATACAGGACTCAGAGTTCTTCCAGTTTTACCCAGTATTGAGTTATGCTTTTCTATGCCGTAAGGGGTATTTAACAAAAACCACATTATTACGGACATAGCCAATATGTATGTGCCTGCCTTCACAACGAAATGTTTGAGTTTTTGCCATGTCTGAAAAACAAGGTCCCTTAATACAGGAACTCTATAAGGAGGAAGTTCCATCACAAAAAACGGAACAGATCCTTTATAAAGAGTTTTTTTCAGTACAAATCCCAGGACAATCGCCATAAAGATGCCCAGCATATAAAGTGACCAAAGCACAGTCGCTCCGTGACTTTGAAAGAACGTGTTGATAAAAATGACATAGACTGGAAGTCTTGCCCCACATGACATAAGCGGAACAAGGAAAGCAGTCAACTTTTTATCTCTTTCTGTTTCAAGGATCCGCGTTGCATAAATCGAGGGAACATTACATCCGAATCCTAAAAGCATCGGTATAAAGGACTTTCCATGGAGTCCAATTGAGTGCATCAACTTGTCCATCACGAAAGCGACTCTCGCTAAATAACCACTTCCCTCTAAAAGAGTAATCATAAACATCATTACCGAAATAGGCGGTATAAAAACTATTACGGCTCCAACTCCCTGAATAACACCATCTGTGGTAAGTGATATTAACCAATTTGGGCTATGGAGCAACTCTAAAATATAAGTCGCCCATTTTAGAATAAAACCCGATATAACAAACTCAATCCAGTCACTTATGGGAGTAGAAAAATCAAAGGCAAGCTTAAAGACAAACCACATACTTACTAGGAACACCGGCAAAGCTAGAAATCTGTTTAATACTACTCTATCTATTCTTTCCGTTAGATCCCTACCCTGCCTTCCTCTATTCCTTAAGATCTCTTTTGCTATTTTGTTTGCAATCTTATATCTAATTTCTGCAAACATTGAGTGGATCTCATCGTGACCCTCAAATTTATTAAAAATGGATTTCGCATCCTTAAGGAAGGGTTCATCGCCTTTTAACCCCATCGTTTTCATCACAAATTTATCTCCCTCCAATAGTTTCAATGTAACCCATCTTACTGGATATTTCTGAAATATGGGATAATTGGCCACTTTAAGTGCATCCTCTACGATCTTAACTGCTTTTTCCACATCGTCTCGGTAGGTTAGCTTTTTGGGACTGGTAGAGTTCAAACCCATTTCATTTATCGCGCCGATAACTTCTTTTATGCCATCTTTCTTCGTGGCCACCGTGGGGATTACTCTTATTCCTAGCCAATTTTCAAGCTTATCAATATTAAATTCGAGTTCTTTCTTTTTTGCTTCATCGTAGACATTGAGCGCCATAATAACTGGAATACCTAGTTCCAGAAGCTGAATAGTGAGGTATAGATTTCTTTCAAAATTCGTTGAGTCAACTACGTTTATTATTAGGTCTGGCTTTTCCTTTACTAAAAAGTCCCTTGCGATTTCCTCTTCCTGAGTACAGGGATTTAGACTATAAATTCCAGGAAGGTCAACGAGGTGGACTATCAGGTTATTAAGTCTAAGAATGGCTGTCTTTTTCTCTACCGTAACTCCGGGCCAATTTCCAACTTTAAGATTTGTCCCGCACATTGCGTTTATTAAAGTAGATTTTCCCGAATTAGGATTTCCAACCACGGCCACTACTATAGTTTTCATGAAAGGACCTCCACTTCGATCTCCTCTGTTTCCAATTTTCTCAAAGAGAGATGGTATCCCTTTACAACAATGTCTACTGGATCACCAAGAGGTGCGACTTTCTCTACAATTAAAATCTCTCCCGAAACTATTCCCATATCCATAAGCCTCCTTTTAGTTATACCTTTTCCGTGAATTGAAACTATCTTTGCCTTCTCACCTACTTTCAAATCGCTCAGTTTCATTCTAGACTCCTTACCATGATTTTCATGGCCATTTCTTTTCCTATAGCCAGCTTTTGATCATCAACTTTAACAAGTATAGGGCCATGATTACTAAGGACTTCTACCACTTTCCCGGCAAAAAATCCCATGTCTCGTAATCGATAAAAAACGGGTGATTCCTTCATCAGAAAGTCGACAATCTCATAACATTCTCCGGCGGGGGCGAGAGCAAGTGGGAAAATTTTTATTCCTCCTCTTTCAAAAAATGATGTTCAATCTCAAACCGTAGACATTACCTATTTTAGTACCTTCTAATTTATGTCCTTTTTGGCGGAGATATTGATAGTCAATAGTTAAATCAGAAGTTAAAACCTCACAACCAAAAAGCCTAACCTTCGAGTAAAATTCAAATACCTGACTCGATTTAACCCCCTCATTCCTGGAAGGGCTCCTAAGATAGGCACAACCCATTCCTATTTCATCATGCTTTCTCCTCCACAATTGTCCATTGAGGTTTAAGCCGATTGAATACATTTCCTTGAAGTTCACCTTGGCCGAATCCTTTTGCCACCCCATGCGGAAAAAAGTGCCAAGCGCTTCTAAGAATAATTTCTGGTCAAAAGATAAACCAAATCCTTTGAGTGCTTTCAATGAACCATGACTCCAACTCTCAAATCTTCTGTTTGTTGTGTATACGTAAAGTCTATAATTGCCTTCGCCTAAGGTTGTCTTTATATTCCAACCTATTTGTCCACCAGTCCAAATGTAGTATTTTCCAATTTCGTTTTTTGAACGCATGCTAACAAGTCTTAGATTACATCCACCTGTCTCAAACTCAAAAAGGAGTCCCAAATCATAACTCGGAAGGTTTGCCGTGGGACTATGCACCAGCGCCTCATTCATAAATTGATGCAATTCATTTCCTGCGTACGTGTTGTCGTCGATGAATGCTGCCGAGTCTACTATGCCTGCTTTTATTTTTATTGACCTTTCTTTTTTAAATTCAAACCTTTCGGAATACCATAATTCGAGGATGTGGTCTCGTTTATGCCCACTTATGTCTTTTAACTCACTAGACAAGGTATCCCCATTGAGTGAGATCATAAACGGATTTACGTTTTTCAAGCCATCGCCCTTTCCAAAGCTACTAAGACAAAAAAATTCTTTGTCTTTCATGGGACGGAATGATAAACTGATATCGACTATTATTGATCCCCTGTCTTTGGTTCCAGAGTTGTCTTCTGTGTCTTTTGTGACTTTAAGCCACTGATTTACAGTACTTACAGTCCCGGACAAAGAAAGTTTATTTTCCATGTCTAAAGCATAAGACTCAATGGGTTGAACAAAAACCAGAAAAAGATAAACACAAGGTTTTAAATATCTCATTTTAACCCTCCATTGGGAATTTGCTTCTTAAGATAGTCAAGACATCTCCTTAAGGTACAAAGACCGCAGTTATGATACGTAAAAACAGGAATCCCGTTTGAATGGGCATAAGAGATAATTTTATGTTTTAAAGAGTGAGAGACTTTACCAGTAAATATTACAATCGCATCTACCTTACCGATCTTCTTGTGGATGTTCTTTCTTAGCTTTGTAAATATTTTTAGGCTCGCTCCCATGTCCCTAGCTTCTCTAAAATAGTGTCTCTCTAGTCTGTCCATACCGCCGATAACCAAAATACTCATGTCATAATCATCCAACATTATTTCTGTAGTATAACACTGTTTGTAATAGCTAACACAATATACAAAAAAAATTTTTTCTTACTCACATCCACAGCAAATTCTTTCACTACTTTCTAAGTAACGCTCGAAATTCTCAATCCACCTGGGCTCTTTCGCCTTTGGACAAGCCGATACAAATTCCACAAATTTTACAAGCCTATCCATGGTCTCATTGCTTAGGGCGTGTTCCATCCTACATGCATCTTCCTGGGCTTTCGTTTCATCTAATCTTAAAACTTTAACGAGAAAATTTACAAGCGTCTGATGTCGATTCATAACCTCCTTAGCAAGCTCTTCTCCTTTCTCTGTGAGATCTACATAACCATAGTACTCATGAACTGCAAGTCCGAGATCTACGAGCTTATTGAGAGCCCTATTTACACTCGGTTTACTGACTCCGAGGAAGTCGCCAATCTCTTTAACTCTTGCAACTTTTTTCTCTTTCTTGATTGTAGCAATAGCTTCAACATAATCTTCGAGACTAGCGCTGTAGGCTTTATTCTCCTTATCTTCCATTGTTGTATTTGTATAACAAAGTTTTAGTGGTGTGTCAACAAATTTTTTACCTTAGCAAGGGGTTACTGTGAAATATTGTTAATCGAGAAGTATTTTCTATTGACATACAATTATTATCTTTGTAACATTATGTTGTTGCGTCTTACCGTGAATTGTTTATCTACATAGCAGCTTTAGTTAGTGCTATTATAGAAATATTATTTTGATGAAATTAGTGTTACACAAAAAGCTAGACAAAGTTTCATTCTGGGATCGAAACGTTAAGTGGTACAAACTCTGGCGCGAGCATAACCGATACCATGAACCTATAAAAGGCTTTCTTTGTAACCTAGTTTGGAAAGGGGAATCTATATTAGATATAGGAGCCGGAGATGGGATACTTACCGATTTTATGGCTAAAATGGGCTTTTATGTGACGGCGCTTGAGCCTTCCAGACGAATGAGAGAATCCCTTTCTGAAAATGTGGAAGGTGAAATCGACAGGATTCAAATAGATCCAAGAAGGTTCGAAGATCTAAGTTCTTATGAAATAGGGAAATATGACCTTGTAATAGCATGTAACAGCCTTCATCTCACAGATCAAGGAATTAAGGGATCGCTATTTAAGATCTTTGATTCCAAGGTGAAAAACATACTTCTCGTTACCGAAAATAGTTTCCCATTGAAGAGTGAATCTTTACTAAATCATTCCTACAGGCTAGAGAGCTCGTATTATTACATATGCGAAAGCTCTTTCGTTTACCACACAGCCAAAGAACTCTTCCAACACCTCCGCTTCAGAAGAGAGCAAGGAGAATCATTTATGCAGATCAAGAAATTCTTGAAAAATGTATCCTTCACAGATGGCCACTACTGGATAAGGGACATAGCGCGAGTAGCCATATTTTTCTTTAGGAGGGTGAGATGAAATTTGGGCTTTTGTTTTATATTTTTATTATCCTATCTTTTTCATCCACCGCTTCTTCGCAAGGAGTTCCAAAGATGTACCAACTGGAGACGATTACGATCTCAGAAGAAAGACTGAAGGAAGAAGAAAGGAGCCCCCACTCAACTGTAACTTCTCCAGAACTCCTATTGCAAGGGAAAAGTGTGAACTTGGATGGAGCATTATTGCGACTTCCCGGAATTGATGTTCAAAGACTGCAAGAGGTAGGCGGGGCATTAGACGATGAATCTATAAAGCTAAGAGGTTTTGGTTCAAGAAGGATCGCACTCACTCTAGATGGACGACTTCTTAACACGCCTGGGACCGCAGGGGGATACTTTATTGACTGGACCGCTATTCCTCTTTCCAATATAGAGAAAATAGTAGTCACAAAGGGCTATAGTGAGCCAAAATACGGAAATTTTCTGGGAGTTATAAATCTGATTTCGAAAAAACCGAAAGAAAAAGCGGAGTTAGAGGTTCAGGCTATGAAGGCAGATTTTAACACTGAGAAAATCACCTTTTTTCATGCTTGGAAGCCAAGCAAATTGGAGTATTCGATAAGTGGAAACTATGTCAAAAGTGACGGATATCTGAGGAATGGACACTACGAGGTAAGAAATCTGCAGCTTTATGTAGGCCATCTTATGCCCTTTGATGGCAAATTCAAGGTAAACTTTGGCTATTCGTGGTTAAAGAAAGGATTCATAGTCAATAACCGGATTTCTAATGATTACGACAATCCTAACTACGATTTGCCCCTTAATCGTAGGTACCCTGCCTCAGACGGAGAGATTATGTATGGAGGCATGGGCACTTATCCGGAGGATGGGAGTTGGTGGAAAAGAGAAAGGTTTAATTTCGATATAGGGTATGAGCAGTCTCTTTACCTGGGAATAGCAGAGATCAGATTTTGGAAAAACTACGCTGAAAGAGAGGCGTATAATACAAGGCGAGCCTTAAACCGTGTTTTTCACAAGAAATGGTACGATGATAAATCTTACGGCGGAGACGGCTCGTATAGATTTACTTTTAACAGCCACCAAATCACATTCGGATTCGATTACGTAAGATTTCAAGACGACGGCGATAAAAATCTGTCTGATGATTTTAGACCTCCATTTAGGAATCGAAACTACGTTAATTCGGAAACTCTCGGTGTATACTTTACAGATGACTTTCAGCTAGCTACGGGACTGACGATAAGTCCCGGTTTGAGATATGTGTCTTACGATGGAAATGCGGGACCTTCTGGAAGGAAAGAAGGAATAAAAGACCTACACATGGAGGGCCTTTCTCCTTCCATTAGGTTAACCTATAACTGGAACGCTAGGTCTCTTTTTTATCTTGCAATGACTCAGGTCTTAAGGGTGCCAACTCCCCCTGAACACTACTGGCATTATTCCCCGGATGCCGGTGTTTACACTGGGGATCTTCCTCTTAGAAAGGAAAAAGGATTGATGGTTCAAGTCGGTTGGAAAGGTGAGTTACCTACAAATACATGTGTGGAAGTACATCCTTACTATTACAGAGTGAGGAACTATATATACTTTGACCTAATAAACTTTGTCTCTTACAACATTCCAAAAGTTACCCTTTTGGGGTGTGAGATTGAAATCTCCCAAAAGATCAAGGAAAGACTCTCAGTTTTTGCCAATTACAGCTTCCAAAAAAGTAACACAGAGGACGATCCATTCATAAAGAGGTTTCTCTCTCCACAAGATAGGGATTTCGATAAGATTCCAGGTTTGCCAGACCACAAAGTAAATTTTGGAGTTCAGTATAGGGGAGAGAAAGGAGAAAAAATAAGACTGTACGGAAGATTTGTTTCATCTCAACATGTCATATACAATAACAACAGGCTCTTTAATCAGAATCTAAGAATAAGAACTCAAAAATCTTACTTCACGACTGATCTTGAGGCAACCATTCCTTTGACCAAGAATGTTCACATTTTGGGGTACCTGCATAACGTGTTTGACGAAAAGTATCAAGAAAGGTTTGGATATCCCGCAGCGCGAAGAAATTGGGGTATAGGGATTAAGGGCAATTTTTAATGAAAAGAATAACTATTTCGGGATTTTTATGCCTTCTCATTCTATCCTGCGCTTTAGAACATAAAAAAGATGATAAAATTTGTATAGCCATCGATTCTGAACCAGTTAGAATAAATCCCCTTTTTCTTACGGATCTCAATTCTCATATGGTATCCAATCTTATTTACAGGGGATTAACAACCATCGATAAGTCTGGCAGGGTGATCCCGGAAATGGCTGATTCATGGGAGATAAAAAACGGGGGAAGAGAGATAATATTTAAGCTAAAAGCTAATATATATTGGCACGACGGGCAAAAATTTAGTTCAGAAGATGTGGTTTTCACTTACAAAGTTCTAACTTCTCCAAAGGTACCATCTCCAAAAAAAGGCTCTTTAGGCCCCATAAGGGAGATTAAAGCGATTGATCCTAAGACAGTCGTAGTTATTTACAATGAGCCTTATGGCTCTGCTTTAGAAAGTTGGACTTTGGGAATTCTTCCAAGACATCTCGGGGAAAGCGGAATTGAGTTCTCGTTAGATAACAAACCAATCGGCACTGGCCCTTATAAACTTGTAAGCTGGAGTCGAGGGCAACATATGGTGCTTGAAGCTTTCCAAAAATTTTACAGTAAAATTCCTAACATAGATAAAGTAGTGCTGAAGTTTATTGCCGACCCTGCAACAAGATATTTGGAGTTAAGAACGGGTAAAATAGATGCCGCAGAACTCCCTTTGTCTTTTGATATGGAAAAAACGAAAAAAAACTTGAATGAATATAGGGTAGAATCATTCCGTTATACCTGTCTGGGATTTAATCTGTCTAATCCTCTATTTGCCAGTGAAAAGTTTCGACAGGCAATAGCTTATGCAATAAACAAAGAAGAAATCATAAATGTAGCTCTTTTTGGAAAGGGAAGGATTTCTTTAGGGCCTTATCCAAGAAATGTTTGGTACTACAATGATAATATCCAGCCAATTCCATATAATCCACAGATCGCAAAAAACATACTACGCAGTTTACAAGTAAATAATTTAAGGTTTAGTGTCTCCGTAAATGCCGAAAATAGAGAGGCCCAAAGGACTGCCCAGTTAATCCAGGAACATCTAAAGAGGGTGGGGATCAACATGGAGATAAGACTATTTGACTGGCAAACTCTAAGACACAGAATTATGGAAGAAAAAGATTTCGATTCTGTTATTCTTTCAAGGGCTTATCTTTGGGATCCTGACATCTATGATCTTTGGCATTCCTCAAAAGCAATTAAGGGTGGATGGAATCTATTTTCATTCAAGGACGAAAAAGTTGATAGCCTTCTCGAAGAAGGCAGAAAAACTACCGACTTATTTATGAGATCAAAAATCTATAAAGAAGTGCAAAAACTACTTTACGAAAAACAGGCATGTGTTTTTCTTTATGAAACACCTCTTGTATTTCTTGCTAAGAAAAATCTAACTGGAATAGATCCTAATCCCCAGGGGTTCTTGTATGGACTTGAAACTTGGACGATAATTCGGTGAATTTTGAGAATTTATCTTTCGCTCAATAACGCAACCTCCGTACCCCTAGATTGAGAATAACAGTATTCCATAGCCAGAATCCTCTTTACCGCAAAAAGATCAGTTTCAATTAGGATAAAACGAGAAAATTGAAATGAGATAAAGAATAGAATTTCATTCCCGGTTATTCAAAAAGATACTGTGGCTAAAAAATAAAGAAAAAAAGTTTATTTAACAGTCGAAGAATAAGGTTATCAAATTAATCGATGTATTTTACAAGAGTGTAAACACTTTAAGATGACCCTTTTCGAGAGTAGTTTAAACGATAAGATCTATTACGGTGTACTCACTTTAAATTAGAGTCATTTCTGTGAAACTTTTTAAGCATTTTGCTTCATACGGAGAAAAACAGAGTAAAATTACTCATTTTGCTTTTGTAAGATTACTATTTCTTATAGAGATAGCTTCTTTTAACCTTTTATTGAAGAAATAATTATTCCCCACTGAGTTCTTCAATAAAAGTTTAACAAGTTGACTTATCTACTTTACTGGTGTATAAGATTGACCTGTGGAATTTTTCCTGACGAAAGGTTCGAAATAAATACACCTAGGTGAATAAAGGGAATAGTTGGATTGACGGAAGCAAGGGAAAAACTGATTGCGAAATCGTACTTACCCTCAAAACCGGTGTGAGACAGGTAGGCATCGTGAATTTGCAGTGGGAAGATGTTGTTTTTGACCAAAACTTAATAATAGCTCCTGAGATAGATACAAAATATTCACCCGGAGTCCCGTTTAAGAATAAACTTTTGAAATGTCTTAAAGGGAACAAAGTGTTTAGAGAGTTTTTCAATAAAGATCTATCCGAAGCGGGAATAAAAAAGGATCACATTGTATTGAGAGGTATAGAAGCTTCTTTATTCCGATTCATAACTTATTGAGTAGCGAATGAAAGCGCCCATAGCTCAACTGGACAGAGCGTTGGACTATCAATCCGTTCCGGGTCTTTTTGGAATCATTTTACAATTCGAGCTTTTCCTTGCCAGTACTAGGTTTGTCTGCTATTAGATGAGTTACCATGAAATCCGAAATTTCCCTATTTTATACCATGTTTTGTCACGTTTTTGTCACGGTGAAAAATCCACTAGCTGGGGGAGGGAACTTCTTTGTTCCTTATCATTTGCCTATATGATGTGATTCGACATGTGTATCTCCCCATATTATAGTCCTGAATCTAACGGCATGGCTTAAGGCGTTTGTAAAAACTTTTAAGAGAGACTATGTATATATGCATGATGTTCCTGATGCAAAAACAGTTATGGAACTATTGCCTTTATGGTTTGAAGATTATAATATACATCATCCCCATAAAGGGCTTAAGATGAGATCCCCAAGGGAGTATAGGATGATGCAAAATAAGTTAGAGGGGTGTCCGGTTTGATGGGGGCATCTCCAAATTGGGGGAAATTATACTTATCAAAAATTTCAGGAGCTCTATCTAATAGTTGCTTTTTTCACTCTGTAATTTGGTTTACATGAACCTGATATCTTTCTGACGGCTCCACCAGAGTCTCATCCCCTTTTATGCCTCTAATGCTACCTTTGCCTTAAACGATGCACTTAAGATTTCTTCTCGTTCTCTTTGTCATTTGGTTCTGCTCCTTTCTTATTTGCCTTATTATAGAGCAGGAAAACCACTTAAGGCACTGTCTGAAATTATTAGACCATTTCTCTTTCATCAGAGAGCAATCTCTCAAAATTTGAAATGCTTCCTTTAATACACTTTATTACACTTTTAATATTAACAAGCAACAAGGTCGTTAATTACCAAATAAGTTAAAATTTACATTTTTCATTTAACCATCTCGTTTTTCATTCTTATATTCATCATCTCTCTGCAAGCCTCATAAACTTCATCTGAAGAAATGTCCATAAGGCATTTATTTTTTTGTTTTACACATGTCTCAAGCATACAACCTTCACATGGTAATACTTTACGAATAACTATATGCCCTTCACCATAAGGATACCAAAGACCTGGAAAATCTCTTGCTGAAAAAACGGCAACACAAGGGATTCCAGCTACAACGGCCATGTGCATAGTGCCTGTATCATTACCCAGGTAATATATGCATCTTGAAAGTGCCACAATTCCTGGTCTTACTTTAAGAGCGCCTGCTGCCACATAGCCACGACCCAATTGACGGATTAAATATTCCCCAAGCATCCTATCCTCTTGTCCACCAAACACAACTGGCCAGATATCAAACTCATAAATCAACCTTTTCACTACCTCAAAATAACGTTCTTTTGGCCAAACCTTGCCCTGCATTTTGGAACCAGGTCCTATTGCTAACCACGGACGACCACCATCATAAGGGAGAGTTGAAACCCATTTATTGACGCACTCAAAATCTTCTTCGGATAGCCAATCATGTAGTTTTGGCATCTGACCATTTGCCTTAATACCCATAGCTTCAAGTCGAAATAAAAGGTTATCTGTTTCGTGTCTAATAAAAGGCAAAGGTCTTAATTTTTTCCTTGATGGTAATTTTGAGGCGTACCTGTAACCATAAAAGTGTTTTATTCCAGCAATCCTGAAAAATACAAGGTCCCTCAATACACTAATATACGGTCTTCCAGTTCTTATAAGATAAATAAGGGTATCAAAGCGTTGTTTCCTAAGTAAAACTGCCAATTGGAAAGTTTCTCTCAATTTATCCTGAATTCCTGATTGATTTGCATTATATCTTAAAAAAGAGTCAACAAAGACACCTTCTTTTAATATTTCCTTTGGGTTAATCAAACCAGAATCACCCTGGTTATCAGACAGCAAAGTTATGTGAACACCCTTAAAATGCTCCCTAATAGACTTAAATGCAGGGAGGGCAATCAATGTATCACCTAATGAACCAGTGTGAAAAACTAATACCTTCATTTCCTATCACTGTTTTTTTGTTGAGACCTAACCATCGAGGGAAACAAGATAGAAAGTATCCACATGAATGTCGTAAGAGTCATTAAACATATGATAATCCCACCTGTTTTCATTGACAAGTGACTCTCCACAAACATGATAGAACCGCTAAGTGATAAGCCAATAGCAAACCTCGTTGAATCTGTGCAAAAACCAGTAAAAAATTTAGACAAAGTATAGAATAACATACCGATCAAAAAATTGATCCCTATAATTCCAAATATCCCAAAGTTCATGTACATTTCTGGAAGCCAGGGTAAATTGAAAGATGTCACCGTATCAAACGGGTTTAAATATCCATATTGAATCGCCCACCTGTTTCCTAAGTCCTCGACCGGTTTGCCTGGCCAAAACAGTCGAGGAATCCATTTAGTTAAAAGAGGTAAATAGGTCTCGCCGTATAAGTAAGGTTGACTTGCTGGTGTATCAACAATAACAGCAGAAGTGACATGCAAGTGGTGTAGTCTTTGATAAGACAACGCCAGGGCTAGCGATATTTGGTCTGTGTTTATTGCCTCACGATAAAACTCCAACCCTAGCACAGTAAATACCTTCAACTTTTCGAACTGTGTTTGCTCGGTGCCTTGAAACCAAACTATATTTCGAAATTCTCCCTTGACAGGCTGTAGAAAGAAAAAAATGGCGACCGCAATTGTGAACAATATTCCTGGAACATGTTTTCGTACGTTCATGTAAATGATCCCAACGATAATGCAAAGTCCTACAAATCCAGCGATCTGAGAATTGGTCAGTCCACTAAAAAACAATACATTTGCAGGAAGCACAAGCCACTTTAGCAAAAAGCGTGTTTTCTTGCTCAGTTGCCCGTTAAGCCATGCATGTAAAAGAACAATCAATAAAAAAGTACTGATTGTGTTTGTAATCTGAGAGAAGAGTTTTAATTCTATTTTTTCTATCAAGAAGTTTGACCCAAATGCTAAAAAATATAAAAAAAGTATAAACCAGTTGTAAGCTTTTCGGTCGAATACTAAAGGCCAGATCGACTCTCTTATTGGGCCCATTATCTTTGGGGCCACCAAATAATAACCCAAGTAAAGACTTAACAGCCCAAGAACTGTCACTAAAAGTCCTGACTGTAAGTCCGATTCTTTTACGAACATTGCCGTTTTTGTTATAATTGGATCCACAAACCCTCCAATCCCAAAACATAAAGCATAGAAAAGGCCGTGAAATTCGATAACGGGGATTGTTTCTCGCACTGGTTTATTTAACCAGATCCAAAATGGGTAAACACCCAATAGAAACACACCAGATGCAAGAAAGAGAGACAGTAGAGGCTTGTTATATGGATTAATTAACCAAAAAAAACCGAAAACGAAAATGGTAGAAAGCGGTACCCAAAATTTACCCTTCATCGCAACCCGCTGTTGATTTGCTAACTTATTTTCTGAAGGACACACAAGCCTTAGCCTCTAAAAATGCATCCTATTGGCATTTTTTTGATGTTTCTAAAATTATAGCCCTAAGCCTGTCTGCATAGGTATGAGCCGAAGTGGTTATGCGCAATCTAACCGTGTTTCCAAGACGCTTAGCTTCACCAATATTTGATTTCACGAAGAAGGCTTTTTCAATCATACTATCTACAGTGTTATAATACAAAACCGCTTCCCCTTCGGGACCAAAAAAATTCCTATGATCCTCAGTATCCTCGGCCAGGATACATGCACCCATTGCAGGAAGCTCAAAACTCCTCATTGCATGGCCATCCCGGTTGGCCTTTCGACCCATACAGAGCTGAACAGTTGCTCCACTTGCCGCCATTCTGAGTTCCCGACCGTACACAAACCCTTTCCAGAAAGGCCGAAGTTCCTTGTTTCTATCCCAGTAGCCGCCATAAAGTTTAACTTTAAGACCTGCACGTACTGCGGCTAAAGCCAAAGGTACACGATCCTCATCTGAACCACCGATTATGGCAAGGTCGCATGAGTATTTTAATTTTTCCTCCTCCGTTTTTGGTGGCTCATAAAAGTGAACCCTCGGATTATAGGCAAATGGCAGATAAATGACCTTCTCACAACCAAAATTCTTAAGATCTTGGAAGTTTGACCTTCTCGGGGTGAATATAAAATCAAATCCCTTCAAACTTTCCCAAAAAAAACCGGCACCGTTTTTTGGATTCCAAGGGTCGTCAGTTAAATAGTTAGCGGTTACCACACCCATGGTCTTCAGAGACCTCAATGTTTTAGATGTGACGGGAGCTATGCCCGTAGACAGCAAAAGATCTGGACGAAACGCGTAACTTGTTTCTAAAATTTTCCGATTGAACGTCCCCAATCCAGTCGGCCTTTTTCTGCACAAGTACCAGCTTAGGCTTCTAAACCATCTAGGGCCGACCCAGGCGGTACGTAGGTCTAATATTTTTACCTCCAGCCCGAGATCATGAGCTGCACTCAGGAGATGATACCCGATATGTTCGGAGCTCGGGTTTGCTACTAACAAGATCTTCTTCATGTTGAGCTAAAAGATAAACCCGCTATCATGCTCCGCAAGTTTTTATTACGGCATCCCTGATCGCAGATGCTGTCCTTTTGGTAGTAAAATTCTTAATGTGATCGAATGCAGCTACACCTATTGTGCGTATCTCCTCAGGATACTTCAGAAAATATCTCATCACATTTACAAGGGCTTCCTCATCACCGGATGGAAAAACAAATCCAGTTTTACCGTGGATAATTAGGTCTTGCGAACAGCTGGCTCCGTCACTAACAATGCAAGGCAGACCGAAATGCATTGCCTCGTTTACTACAAGGCCCCAAGTTTCAAACTTTGAGGGAAGGACAAATACATCAGCAGCAGAAAAGAACCGGCCGAGCTGTGATTGATTGACAAATCCCGGACAAATAAACCTTCCACCCAACTCTTTTTCCAAAACCCTCCTCAATATAGGCAACTGCTCACCGTCTCCGAGAAAGATTAAAAAAAGTCGGGGATTTTCCTTTAGTTTCAATGCTGCCTGGGCAAGCAAAAGAGGCTGTTTTCGCTCTATCATTTTACCACTAAATAAAAAAACAATCTGATCTTCCCCGATTCCAAAAAATCTACGACACTCTTTCCGGTCAAAAGCCTCTCTTTGTCTGGCTAATAACTCATCGTCGACAGAGTATGGGGTTAGCGTTATCTTACTTTCGGGTACACCATATATTTGGAGATGTTCCATCGAGTCCTTTCCTATGGGGCAAAAATGGTCCACCTTACTGTAAAACCACTTTAAATATATAGGACGTAGCACTCGTCTCCACATATTCGAATCCCTTTTTCGCTCTGTGAATTCGCCCCTTAGAATCACCTTGTAGTTAAATCTCCTTGCCATAAGTACAAGCTGGATACTAAACAGATGGGCATAGCCGTGTAGAAAAACAACTTGGAAATGGCTCTCCTCAAGAAAACGCCTAACAGAATGAATTCGAAACATGGGTGCATACCTTATGGGCTTTTGCGATAGAAATTTGTAATGATAACCCTCGAGAAGAGGTACATCCCAAGCAAATACTTTAGCGAAGCCAGGATCGAGCCTATTTGCCACACCCTGGTCGCTGAAATAATGAACAGTGACATCCAATTCTGAAAACCTTGAAAGTTCTCTCCACAATGGCGCCTGATACTGGATTGGGTGTGTCACAAATATACCAAGCTTAATTCTAAGATCTCGTGTATCTCTCATAAGCTACTTATTAAAGTTACTCAGAAAATTGCTGTATCGCTCCCCATAAGCCTTCCATGAGAGCTTTTCACGGCCTGGACCTAAAATGTCTCTTAAACCCCTTTGTTTACGTGCCAAAACAAGACATTTCCTTATAGCATCAACTAGGGCGTTTACATCATCTGATGGAACAACGGTTATCCATTTAGAATCACCTATCATCTCTTTTATATCTTCCCCTCCTGTTCTATCGGTACACACAACAGGAAGGCCACAGGCAAGCGCCTGGGCCATCACAAGACTTAATCCTTCCTGCCTTGATGGAAGGACAAATACATGGGCTTTGCTGTAATATTCCATAAGCTTCCATTGAGGTACAGGGTCTATGTGAGTGAAGCTTTCTGCCTTAGGTAAGGACGCATCAGAGATACCACCTACATGCATTAGATGCACCCCATTTAGCCTTGTCCAAGCGTTAACCAAAATGTCACAGCCTTTCTGGTACGACCAGCCTCCTACAAACAAAATTGTGGGCGGATCTAAAGGTGGGACAGGGGTGGGGCTGAACATGGTAAGATCCACGCCGTATGGATTGCGGAAGAGTTTATTTTTAGGAACACCTCTCTCTAAAAAACTCTCTTCCACGTGTTTTGACGGAATAACAATAACATCAGCAATTTCATATCCCTTAAGTTCACGCCTGACTGCATAACTTGGCACACTTCCCTTTTTCTTCGAGGGGGTAGGTATATTATCCAGAATTTCTTTCTGAGATAGAATGTGTCTACTTCCACGCTCGATTAAAATCTTAGCGCTGTATTTTTTTCGGGCTGAAATTGCGCTCTTTACACAGAGTCCTGACATACCTATAAATACATCGCAGGGCTCCAGAGTGAGAGATACTGTATAATCCACAGCAGTAAGTAACATATGGTCAAGGACTCGTTTTATCCGACCAGAAGAAACCCTAAGTGCTGCTACAAGGGGCATAACATAGGGTAAAAGTGGCCTGTGACAATTTTGAGGCAGACCAAACTTCAAAGCCCGCTTTCTCGGGACGTATGAATAAAAGGCCACCTCATGACCCAAAGCAGACAACTCCCTGGCAAGATCTAACACATGGAACCTACCTGTGGTGACAATTGCTATCTTCATGAAAATTAACTTCTATTTCTGAGTAATTTTTGCTGAGATCTTAGCCTTCCTGCAATCCTTAACTCTTTTCATATTTCCAGTAATGATATGTACGTTTTTACCGTTTTTTGGGCAAGCTCCTCGGAGCATAAAAATTCCGCCAAAAGTAGGCTTCTACTTGCATACATTCTCCTTATGTTACTGTCCTCCATCTCCAACATTGCATTAGCAAGTTCTTCGGGGTCATAAGGTGAGAATAATTTAGCAGCCTGGTATCTCTCAACAAGATCCACCCAGCCTGTGCGATCCGAAATAAGTACAGGACAACCGCAAAGAAAAGCCTCCCCGGCAACCATCGTGAATGCTTCAAACCTCGATCCGATAAGAACTGCTGTAGCCTTAGCCCTCACATGAGCCAATTCAAGCTTAGAAATCTTACCAAGAAAATTAATGGTGTCCATCCCGAATTCATCAAGTACTCGTTGTACTCCTTGGCTTTTCAGAAGTTTCTGAACTTGAGGGTTAGGATCGTCAAACCCTGTTGTTCCAGCGACAAACAGTTTGCAAGTACCCCCGTTTTTTCTATACCGATAGAATGCTTCAGCAATAAGGTCGAAACCTTTTAAATATTCGACATTACCCACCACTAAAAAATACCCGTCATGATGGTCGCCAGCTCTAATTAAAAAGCCTGGATCGGCTTCCCGGTCAAATGCGTGAAAGAGAACTGAGAACCGGTCCGGATGTACCTTGTAATAGCCCGCCTCAAGACAGGCAATCCGGTGAGAACACGCAAGTACCAGATCTGCCCTTTTGAGATTTAACCTGCCGAACCACAACTCAAGCCTGTGCCTAAATCCCCCCCTCTCCCTCATGATCTTTATTCAGAAAGGCCCTAACCAAAGGCGAAGTATGACAATGAAGGATGATTTTTACCGCCCTTTTTGACCAATTAGGAAGAATCCCAAGAAACCCATGTGGAATTTCAAGAAGCATAAGGTTTCTTTCCTTTTTCAAAAACTGAACCGTAGGGTAGATAAGGGGCACACGATTGTAAAGTTTCTTTAAGAGGCCTGAAAGACGAAATGTACGATGCTCTACCCAGGACTTGATGTCCGAGTCGAAGCGTGCACATTGTCTTTCATTGAGCCACCAGACCTCGAATCCCTTTTTGCCGAGAATATAGGCTCTATATAAAATATAGGAAGCTATACCCCCTGCAGACGGGCCAAAGGGTGGATCTCCGTTCCAGAAACCTATAACGATTGGGTGATTTATACTTCTACCTAAAGTCACTATTTAACTCCTTCTAACTGCTTCTGTAAAAACCTCAAACAAAATTTCCGCCTGGGCTGTCCAGGAAAATCGCTTACGCACCTCCCTATTCTTGACTAAAACCTGACTTGCGCCCGTTTTTTCAATTCGCTTAAGGGTATTGCTTAGGTGCTCCTCAGACACACACTCATAAAACTGAGCACCTGCTTCGTTAGCAAGTTGGAAGGCTTCTTTTCTCTCTCCCGGAAAAGCTATAATAGGTCTTCCACAACAGATAAGTTCTATGAGCTTGTGATGAAAAGTTTTTGGAGACCAGATATAGGCATTTACGAGGGACCTTGAGCAAATTTCAAAAAGTTCTTTCAACGGCAGGTAACCGTAAAGCTCGAAGTCGCAGACATCTTCAAGGACCCTTGCGGCCAGCCTTACCCTCTCCACTTCGCCACCTGCATATACAAAGATCGGGCGCGTACTCCCAAAAGGACGTTTTTTTGCCCATATACGGATACCATAAATGAAGCGCTCGAGATTTTCTTGAGAGTATGTGCTTCCCACAAGGGTTATTCTCGGTCGCTTAAGATCATCACTAAAGTTTTTTTCGTAAATGAAGAAATCATCCACCCCACTGTAGACCACCACAGGCTTGTGAGGGAACCAGTGCATTGTAAGTTCTGCCTGATATTGAGAGTTTGCAGTCATGGCTTTGGCATCATAAAACCGCCTTGCAAGAATATTCCTAAGTGGCTTTGGAATAAAAGGATCCCAGCCATCTTTCACATCGGCGACCCATGGAATACGGGCGAAACATGCTATTTTCTGCGCCACAAGCCAAGCATCCGTATTACCAAAAATCCCCCAACACAAATCAGGCCTAAACATGTCAACAATCGGTTCAATGTAGGCCTTTACAGCAGAGCTAAAATCTGTAAACACGCCAGAATTGACCAAATAGCTCCAGGTCACTAAAACTTTCCTTATCGCTGGTATGACTTTTTTATGTCTAATCTGTTCAAGTATAAAAGACCTAAAAGGTCTTATTCCAAGGATCAAAGGCTCCGACCAGTCGTGGCTTTCCAACAAGTTGCGAAGTTCCTTTAAAGAGGGTGTATAAGGAGAACTATTCAATGCCTCACAGATTAGAATTACCCTATGTCCTTTTTTTACGCCCTCCAATGCAAACTTATACGCTCGTAGTCCTCCCACATGTGGTGTCTGCGGATGAACATGGTTGACAAAAATTAATCGCATTGAAAGACAAGTCGTAAAATAATCCCTATTTGTATCCGCATAACCATCTATTGTGCTCAATGGGTCTTTGCTCCGGTAAGATGAATCGCCACCAAGCGTTTTTGATGAGTTCAACTTTATAGCCTAATTTTTTTAGAAAATCAGCACAGCTCTTTTCCAGAACCTGTGAGTGTGTCTCCACAAGAACATCTACAGGCCACTTTTTTAGAAGTTGCTGCCCGCTCATTAATACGTCCATCTCTGCTCCATCCACATCAATTTTAAGAAAACCATGTTCACCCACAGGGACATCAATACTATCAAGCAAAACAGTATCAATATTTTTATTGGGCACTGAAGACACGTATTTGGTCAGAATACTAATTCGAGGATCATTCAATAGTCCGTTGATTCTAAGATGCTCTACTATTAAATCATACATGGCCGTGAGAGGTTCTACGGCCACAATTTTGAGTATTTTTGTCCTCCTCGCACTCAGACATATGAGTTCGCCTCGCCCAGCCCCAACATCGATAACCCAACGAGCCACACTAAGAGCATGTTTGATAAAAGAATGGGTCTCGCGTTCCCACAATCCGAAATATAACTGAGTGTCAGAACTAAAATCTATCCAAAAGTTAAGGCCTTTGTACAAACCAAAAGGCACCCGTCTCAAATTCCTTCCCTTAGGGAATAAAGAAGTTTTGATTTTTGAAATGATGCCACTCTCCATATGCTATAGCCTAAGAGCCAATTGGGCGGTTTGGTTATCTGAAATGGACCAAAAAATACTTACGCCATGCTTCAAACATCAATGGTTGCCAAAGAACCCAGCCTAAATTTGACTCTTTTTTTTGGATCCGCTTTAAAACCTTTCGCCACCATGAAATCTCCCATATTCCACTTTGTGTAAAGCTCCGGGACTCAATTACATCCTTTGCCAGGTCAAATAGGGGGCCACTAAACCACAGATCCTGGGGTGGTAAAAACCCTCGCTTGTTCCATCGCGTTCTGATCTTTTCCGGCAAAATCCCACGCATTGCCTCCCGCAAGAGCCTTTTGGTCTGCACCTCACCCATGAGGTAGTGGGGCGGAAGGGAAAAGACCAATTCTGCCAGTCTATGGTCGCAGAAAGGAAGTCTCACTTCCCTTGAATGGGCCATTGAATTTCTGTCACCATAACGAAGAAGCGTTGTAAGATACCTGCCAAAGCTATCTTTGTAAAGGGCGCTGCAGAGGGGACTGAAACGTGGATCCCGCTCTCTGAGAACTTCATTACGCAGTTTTTCTGCCACATCCCTCCTAAGGCCAAATAAAAAATTACTTCCTTTGCCCAGCTTTCTAGCTACATAGTGCCTTAAAAAAAAGGGAAGACGATCCCTCAATGCCCTAACGGGTGGAGCCAATGCCAAAGGGTATCTTTTTCTTATTTCAGGCAACTCCCTGTCAAGCCTCTTATATTCGCCTGCCTCCTTCAAGCTTTCCACGTAGACCTTAAAATACTGCTCATAGCCACCAAGAAGCTCATCTCCACCCTGTCCATCGAGCAAAACTGTGACGCCATTTTCCTTGGCGAGTCTGAATACGCACCACTGGGCGTATTGGCTTGAACTACCCACAGGTAATTCGTTGAACCAGATAAAATCGGGTAATTCCTCCACGAATTTTTCAGCAGTGGGTTCTGTCACATGCGAAATAATTCCATCGCCTTTTACAACTTCCTGAGCGTACTCCCACTCATCAGCATGCGTACCTGGAAACCTGCCTGTAAAACAGTGATATGGGGTTTGAGGCAGTAGACATTTTTTAACAATTGACACTATTGCACTTGAATCAAGACCACCTGAGAGGCAAGAACCTACGGGTACATCACTTCTCAATCTAATACGAACTGAATCTATAAGGAGCTCTCTAAAAAGTTCAATGGCCTCCATCTCTGTAAGCTTCGCGTAATCCTCATTCGGATATACATCCCAGTAGCGCCAGATTTTACACTCCATATTTCCTGTGTCCACTATCATAGCCTCCGATGGCTTAAGCTGCTTGATAGCCTTAAAAACTGTATCATTGTCCGAGTCCAATCCGAAACTGGCGTTATAAAGACCCAAAAGCAAACGGATTTCATCGTAATCTGGCGGAATGTCAGGAAGTGTAAGGAGTGCTTTATATTCAGAGGCAAAGGCAAAGAAATCTTTAACCTTAGCAAATAGGAAAGGTTTTTCACCATAGCGATCTCGAGCGCAGAAGAGTTTTTGCTCCGTTTGATCATATATGGCGAAGGCAAACATACCGTTCAGCCTTTCCAGACAATTTATACCCCAGTATTTATAGGCTTCGAGTAAAACCTCTGTATCGGATTGGGATCTGAAAGATGCCCCTAATTTCTTTAATTCTTCCCTGAGTTCGATATAATTATAGATTTCGCCATTGTAAGTTATTACATAACGGCCACTTATATCTATCATAGGCTGTCTTGCCCCATCCGAAAGATCAATAATTGCAAGCCTTCTATGTCCCAGGGCAACCTGTCCATCAGGAGATATCCACACCCCTTCCCCGTCTGGCCCCCGGTGAGATTGAATGTTGATCATCCTTGAAAGTAGCTCGCCGTTAATCCTACCGGATGAGACTATTCCAGCAATACCGCACATCTAAAAGGGTCTCCACCAATCAAATTGTCTGGTCACAGGAAGTTCCTGTTCTGATTTGATTTTTTTGAAGGCACGGTAGGGTCTCTTGAATGATGAGTTAGACACAATAAGCCATAGTCTCAACTTCCAATCTTCACCGTAATCTCTATAATCCACCTCCTTAAATTCATAGTATTTCAAAAGAAGCGAAATGACTTTATCTACAGCATTCATTTTTGCATCGTCAAAGGCAAGATGGCCACCTGTTTTTAGAAGCCTTATGCAGTAATAAACATCAACCATAAGATGATCGAACGTCTTCCAGCCGTCCATAAATATTAGATCGAATTTGAAACCTGTCTTGTAAAGTTCCGGTAAAACTATATTCGTATTTCCTTCAATGAGTTTGTGATTTTCACGCCACGGCGACTCATCTACAAGCTTCTTTCCAAGATATCCGAAATCTTCCGGCTTATAATCAACAGAAATCATTTCGCCTCCCTTTCCCATCCCACACAGAATATAAAGAGCAGTGCTACCTGTTGCGAATCCTATTTCAAGGGCCTTTTTTACCTGGTTTCTTCGGCTCAAAAGGAAGAGGAAGTCCCCCTGCCAAAATGGACAGAAAGGGTAGCCAGATACAAAATGCTCCTTTATTATAGTCAGAACCTCTATTGTATCAGGCAGAGGCGACGGGTAGATGAATCTTTTGATGACATTTTTTAATGGCGTACTCATATGCTTGGCGTAATTTATTTGCATTCTAATCTCTACGGTTAATAATGGGTATGACCATATTTTGATGTCGTTATCCTTATGGTTTGGAACTCTTTCATTTAAAAACTCTACAGCTGATACACAATCAAGCGTTTCTTGAGAGTTCTCTATGTTTGTATTTATGCCGGACCTAGATCTCCCTAAGGCATACCAAGTACATCCTCCTTTGAAGTTTTTTTGAATAAGAGCCTTTGATTCATACCTTAGCGATGCAAATTCTGCAAAACCGGCAGATATATTTACACATATTAACTAAAATTTCGCATTATTCTTCGATAGTAGTAACCAGGCATGAAGGCTAAACAAATCCATCTCGTAATTACCCGCCATGGCTTTTTTTTGCGGATAGCCCATATAACGCAACGTACTTTCTTATGCAAGTTGTCGCTCCTTAATAAGTTGGCTTCTTTTGTGTGGTAATCTATCTTACCTTTAATAAGCTCAATGGCCTCCTGGCAATGATAGTTATAGCAACCGCTCAGGATCTGAAAATCGTGTAAGTGCTGTTTGTACGTATTAATATTTAGATTCGCTATACGTAATAAATGTGCTCTCAAATCATCAGGAGTAGTTATTACCCTGTTATATAAGTTCGCACTTCCTCTTCTATACTTTACTAAGCTAATTGGTACGCAAACAATACGTCCAAGCAGTGCTGCTCGTGCTGTTAATACTCTGTCTTCGGCCAACAGGCCTTCAACCACAAATGGACCAAAGGTGTAAAATACGCTTTTGTGCCAGCAATTCGAGGCGCCTATAATATGGCAATCTCCGTTTAGCAATGTGTAAAAATCGTTGGGCCTAACGTTATAAGAACCTTCCACCCGTCCACGTTCATTACCATTCTCGTCCATAACTGTAGCGTGCGAAAATATCAAAGTTGGTTTTTTGTCTTCAGACGTATATTTCTTTACGAACTCTAATGTTCGGTCAGGAAGAGAGATATCGTCTCCGGCGGCGGTGACAATGAGCTCACCATGAGAGATTTCCATTATACGGTTTATATGGCCGCCGATGCCTAAGTTTCTTTCGTTTCTGTTCAAGATTATTTTATGGGGGCCTTTGTAGGCCTCGGCCATTTCCTTCATGATTTCAAAAGTCCTGTCTTGAGAGCAATCATCAGAAAGAATGATCTCCAGCGGAGAGTAAGTTTGAGAAAAGGCCCCTTCTACCGCCTCACGGATAAAACGCTCCTGATTATACGCCAAAAGGGCGAAAGTAACTAACGGTCTATCCTCAATCTCAATATGAGAAGAAGGCCCTCTCTCGGAAGAAGTACCTAAATTCTCATTTGCAGTTAGCTTAACTTCTGCGTTTGTTTCTTTTTCTTCCATATCAAGCTTTCACAAAATTAAAACAGTCTTTCACCTTATCCCTAAGCTCACCTATCCAGGCAGGACCAACAAGGCTGTGTAAGGTTTTTAAGCAATATGCTGTAACAAAAAAACTTATAACCGCATTTATCCATGTGGCAAAAACATCCTTCAAAAGATAAGGAAAAAGAAAAAGAACCGCAATAACACTCATAAGTATGCATGCCTTGCGCATAACGCCTTCCGACCATCTAAACCCACTTATTCGAAAGACTACCAAAAAAATACCCATTGTGTAAGTAACATAAAGAATAAAAAACGCAATTCCTATTCCCTCAAAGCCAAAAAATCGCATACCCAACCAAACAAGTCCCACATGAAGGGCATGCCAAGCCAGCTCTGTCCAGAAAAAGGTTCGACCAAGACCTTTTGCGAGAAGCACAAAGCCTAAAGGCCATGCCACAACTCGTAGAAAAATCCCAAGTATCTGCCACCTGAGCAACTCATAGGCAGGAATAAACTTTGATGAATAAAAAATATGAATCACATAAGGTGCAAAAGTTAAAGTAAGTAATAATCCAGGAGTTGCTACAAGTAACCCTACCTCGGTTTGTTCATTTACCATGCGGTTTACTGTAGAATTTTCTTTTGCCACCTCAGTAAGCCTTGGATAGAAATCCATGCCCATTGCATTGAGAACTATCCCAATATATATGGTGGAAAGGGTGGATGCAGCCTGATAGAGCCCCACACTTTCCATACCTAACTCTCGTAGTATTAGCATACGGATGAGATAGAGTACTCCAGCGGTCATCACACTGGAAGCCATAAAAGCAAGACCAAGCGATACCAGTCCTCGAGCTTCAGTTATTATGTCTTTAAATGTCAAATAGAGGCGTGGTATTTTTATTTTTCGTGCATACCACCAGGATGGCAAAATGGCCATGAACGAAACAAGAATAATGGATGGCACAATCCCCGCTTCTTTCCAAAAATAGATAATGGGTATGCTAAGAACTGTGCCAAAAAAAGCACCGAGGACATTCATGGTAGCCAGATCTTTTATCCTGCGCATACCCTGAATGAGCGCTGCTTGCCCCCCAGAGACTGATCCAAGAAAAAGCGTGATACCGAGCAAAGCTATAGCCCATGCGTGGTTGGAATTACCAAAAGTGAAAAGGGAAAGAGGATAAGATAGAGCAACTGTTATAAACATACCAAATAAACCAAGAAATATAGCTACCCTACGCAAAACATATACAGTTCTTGCAATGCGCACATCATCACCAGAACCGGCTGCTTCCGCAATCTGGCGCACGCCACTTGAGCCAATCCCTAAGCCTGTCACATTACCAACCATGCCTATAATGGTTTGATACATGCCCATAAGGCCCAAACCAGAGGGCCCTAATAACACAGCCATAAACTTCGTACGAACTATCCCAATCAGGATATTTATTACCTGTGAACCACCCACCAGTGTAGTTGCCTTTAAAATTTGCCCGTAGGAGTTATTCGGTGTTCCCATGAAGTTAGCTAATAAAAAATTACGGACCACTTTTTAGATGGACCGGTACTATGAATACGAATTGCACGCATCTACTACCATTTTGATGTCTTCTTCTGACATCGAGATGTCCATAGGAAGACTAACTATTGTTTTGTGTATTTCTTCTGTAACAGGAAGAGAAAGGTGATTCCATTCCTTAAAAGCAATCTGCTTGTGCGGTGGTATGGGATAGTGAATCTCTGTTGCTATGCCTTTTTCGAAAAGATATTTCCGAAAAGCATCGCGATCCCTTGTCCGTACTACAAACTGATGCCACACATGAGATTCTTCGCTTACGACATATGGTAAAACCAGCTTCTCGTTTTTTATATTATTCCTGTAGTAATGCGCAATCTCTCGCCGTCTCTCGTTATCTCTTTCCAGATATTTTAATTTTACAGACAAAACAGCAGCTTGGATTTCATCAAGTCTACTGTTTATTCCTTTATAAATGTTTTCGTATTTTTTATGGGAACCGTAATTCCTCAGTGCCCGAATTGTTTCAGCAAGGCCATCATCATTAGTGGTTACGGCTCCCCCATCCCCCAAGGCACCAAGGTTCTTGGTGGGATAGAAGCTAAAACCACTTGCGTTACCTAAACTACCCGCTCTTTTTCCTTTGTATCGTGCTCCGTGGGCTTGCGCAGCATCTTCAATTAGGAGCAGACCGTATTTTCTCACAATATTTTCTATTTTCTCTGTAATACCTATCTGCCCGTACAGATGGACAACCAGAATGGCTCTCGTTTTCTCTGTTATACTCTCTTCAACTAAGTCTTCATCTATGTTATAGGTGCTAATATCAGGCTCCACAAGGACCGGCGTAAGCCTGTTCTCCGTAATGGAAAGGATAGACGCAATATACGTATTAGCAGGGACTAAAACCTCGTCACCTTCTTTTAACTTTCCCATTTCAATATAAGCTCGGAAGATCAAGGTAAGTGCGTCAAGGCCACTGGCAACACCAATGCAATGCTTAGTCCCACAATAGTTAGCAAAGGACTCTTCAAAAACTTCTACCTCTTTTCCTAATATGTACCAACCCGAGTTTAGAACGTGAATTAATTTCTCTATTATTTGCTGTAGATACCTAGAATTTAAAGCCTGAAGGTTCAAAAAAGGCTGTGGCATATTGGTGTTCTCTAACCCATCTGCTTAAACTTTAGAAATGTTTCATAGTCACGAATGTAGTCACCCTCGTCGTAAGGCAGGGAGGCCAAGACTAAACACACACCCCCTGAGGAGAAATTTTCAAGCTCCCTCCATATCATGGGTGGAATGTAAAGGCCGTAATAGGC
>JAOADT010000060.1 GCA_026417175.1 Deltaproteobacteria bacterium
AACCTGAACTTGAGGCTGATTTCGTGCGGCAGCTGGTAGAGTAACTGAAACTGGAGTTACTAAAGTAGCTTGGTTAGGTCCGGTAGTAGCATCTCCTATATAACCCTTTGGTAAGTTTATGAAATTCCCTGTGTTGCCGATACGGTATTGCAAGGCTACTTGCTGAACGGCATTGTCTGAAGAGCCATCAATGTCCCGAACATTATAAGAAACATTTATGTAGTTACTTCCTACCCCTGTTGTATTCAGGTAGAAGATAAGATAAGGAGCATCTGCTGTTCCTGAGCCTTGTAAAGCTACTACTGGATTTGGTATTCCGTCAAATTCAGCAACACCACCTGTTGTTAAAGTATCAGGATTTGACTGATTAGCTATTACATCTAGATCGTTTGAGAGTGTGCTTACAGTCAAAAGAGTTCGTGGATCAGCGCCAACAAGTGTTGTTATATCTTGTCCAAGATAGCCCTCTATTCCTGGAACAGGACTCCAGTCATCATTTGTAGTGATTAGATTAGTTGACCAATTTTGTGAAAAAGGCAGTGTTTGTGGAACATTATCTGCTTTGACATTTACCAAAAATAAGAAAATCGAAAAAGCAAGGGAAAGACTTAGAAGTGTCTTAACTCTTTTCATTATTACTTCCTCCTTTTCTGAACTTTTGCTCCAAAACATAAATAATATAGTATAATAAAGCCAAAAAAAGCATTACAAAACCCTAAAATTTCAACGCTTCTTCTTGCTTTTTCCACTTTGCACTCTGTTCTCTGTGAAAAGCAAGGTAACACTCATTCAAAGCAACATTCATTATGCCAGTTGTCGTTATTAGCAGAAACGACAGATCCTCTTTTGAAATCAAAAAAGAGAAAATTCACCGTTCACGAAAACGCAAAGAACAAAAGATCGCTCGCTTGCTAAAAATAAAAAGAATTTTCTTGAATAGTCACTTAATGTTAGCAGAAACATCTGTTTTCAGCGAGAAACTAACTAGCTTCAACTCGTAGAACTACTGGTTACTTTTTGCTTTGTTTAGGTAGAAAAGAAATAGGCAGTTAATGATTTGTTTTTAAATGCACTCAAGATTACTAAACTCAACCAAAAGATAACAAGGAATCCCTACCCTACACGGATATAAAGGCAGAAATTCCACGGTCTTCTTTCAACCAAGCGTTTGAAAGTTTTGCGACAATCAAGAACTGTAAGAAACCACTTTCTACGAAATTGAAAAAGATAATTCAAGAAGCAAGGACTTCGCTACAGTTAACTCCAACGAAGTAAAAACTAAAAAACTCGGTGATTAACAGGAAAAATCACCTCGGATAACAAATTCAACGATAAAATCTAAACGCTTATTGTAGCTTTACCTCAACGGATTCAGTTTCCCAAGCATAACCTTCAAAGGAAGATATGGATTACTTGATGAGCACGAAAGCTCAAACCAACATTGGTTAGTTTATGTTAAAAGGATTTTTGGTATTACTATTCGACTTGATTAGGCAAACCTCAACTTAACCTCTTACTTTTCTTTCTGAAAGTCCTCGCACTTGACGCATTTCTCTTAACTTTGACTTATTGTTGTCCATATGAAATTTTACGATTTCTTTGTAGTCGTTGTCATCCTCAAAAACTTTAACAACTAAAACCAATAGCTCGATAAAAAAGAAGAAAAAGAAAAACGAAAGCCAAACCAAAAGAGCTGACCAAGAAGAGAGAATCAGATCTTTCATCGTCTCCAATTCGTCAATAAAGCCTATCCTGGACTTAACCTCTTCCTCTAAGCTTTGTCTTAACCGAAGCTTTTCATTCTCTTTTTGTAACTTTCTGTCTCTTAGTTCTTTGATTTGTTCATCAAGCTGAGTAAGAAGAGGGTTGACGGTCGGTAAGTTTTTTTGAGTTCTCGTAGTGCCTCTTCTTGTTCTAATGGTTGTTTCCGTCGCTGTAACTATGGCACCTCTTGCTCCTTTCTCTGCTATAGCTGCTCTTTCCCTTTCCTTTCTTTCTATATCTTCGTCAATCTCTCTGATCTGCTGATTTAGATCCTCTGCTCGTAAAGGAATCAGACGATTAACTTCCAGCTGAACACGTTCAATTTTTTTCTTCTCTATATCTTCTCTGAAGATAATCTGATCAAGAATAACGGCGCCAATAAACGCCATGACTACGGCTATCAAGACACGCATAACAGAAATACCTGCTTTTTGCCATCCTTCAGAAAAGGAGAGAATTATTTGACGCTCTATCTGAATAACCGCAAAAGCGCTTATGATACCTCCTATGATGGCCCAAACTACGTCGGCTTTCAAATATCTTTGTGTGAACACGAAACCAATGAAAAACCATGAAAGAGCTATCAGTGTAATGGCACTTGTGTATTTCTTTACCGTCTTAACTGTGGCCTCGCTCGAGTTACAGACTATCTTATAGCTGTAACCTATCAATAAACATTGAAGTCTTCTGAAAAAACCTGAAATTCTCTCTAAAATAGATTCCTCCATAAACTTCTGCTCCTACAAGCTTGATAGATAGCTTTTTTTCAGTCTTTCGCTCACACCACGCCTAAAACCACAGTTATACTGTTCTGAAAATCTTTTTATCCATTCGCTTTCTTCACTGTTTAGGTCTTTTCTTACCTCCGCGAGCCTTTCAAATTCACCCGATAACTTTTTCTTTTCATATTCAAGGTCTTCAAACTGATCAACTAAACCATGTCGCTCGGCTATCGAAATTCTCTTTTCCAATTCGTAGGTTTTTTTTCGATTTCGAAAAGTCCATTATCGATTAACAGAATCATTTTCTCCTTGATTGACTTTATTCTTTGGACTCGAAGACCATCTTCTGGATTTTCCAGGGCATCGAGATAACCCATTTCATAAAAATCTTGATTCAAGAAATCGAAAATTCTATCCCACACCCCCGTTTCTTTCGGCACGGCAGATCTCAGAATTTCCCCTGGTTCTCGTTCCTCAACGAAAACTTCCCTGGGAATATGTTTAGACTCTCCAACAGTTTGAAGTTGCCCGTCTTCAGTAATTGGGACTTTTTGATCAGGACTGTTACTTTGTGCGTTTTGTGAGTTTACCTTCCCTTTTAAAAAGCCGAAGAAAGCCATACTTATCTCACCACCTTTATCGGAATCTTGTACATTTTGTGACCCTCCTGATGACAATCTTTGCATAAGGTCACAAGAAAAAGATCATCGTATTCCCATGGCCGCTTTAAGGCTCCCAAAGATTTCGAGAAATGGTACTGACGATGATGTACTTGTAAATCTTTTTCAGATTTGCAGATGACACATTTTCTTCCATCCCGTTCGATAATTTTCCTACGTTTCTCCCTCCATCTCGGATCGAGAAGAAGGCTTTGATAGAGTATCCCTCAGCATGGACATTTATTCCACACCTTGGGTTTAGGACTGTGGCAGGCAGGTCTGCCAGTAAGCCCTGTGCCTTACCCCTCAGGCACTTATACCGCTCACCACTCAGGTTCTCCAATAACTTCCTCACCTGAACAGCAAAGGCTTGCTTCACACTGTATAAACGCTGTCTCTTATACACATCT
>JAOADT010000061.1 GCA_026417175.1 Deltaproteobacteria bacterium
ATCTTGATGTAGATGGAGGCTGTTTATTGAGGCTCGGCCATCATTCAGGGGCAGAGTCGGTTACGATTGAAGGTCATCGAAGCATTTTGATTAGGGGAAAAAAGAAATACTATTCGGACAAGGCAACCACCTTTTGGCTCGCGGCGGAAGACCGCAATAAATACGACAAAAGCAAAATACTGCCTTTCGGTTGGTGCCTATTGGGAGAAGTAAAAGTTGAGCAAGAAAAGGAATGGCAAAAAATTGAAGAGGCTATCTCTTCCATCTCCTATCCTCAGCCACAATTAGAAACGGCATTGGAGGGTGAAGAGCATATAAAGATAGAGCGAACGATAGAGGAATGGACTTCGGCGTATGTTAAATGGAACCCCGGAAATCAGGAGGTGATTGCTACATACGAAGGCAAAAAGGCTACCGCTCGCGGTAAAGATATAGTGCGAGAGGCGATGCGAAAAAAACTAGTAGACAAGCGTGAAACAGTACGGACTAAGGTGTTAGTGGAAAAAATATACAATAGATATACAATTGTGAAAATTGATGAGGCTGAATAAATATATTTCCTAATCCAAAAGCACTAGGAGAATACGAAATGCGTACCATCATCTCTTCATTGTGCGTGTTAAAAAAAAAGACCAAGAAGTAACTATAAATGCCACAGGCGATTTTAAAACTGGGATTGCCTAGGCCACATTCTTGGGTGGTTGATATTTAATGTGCCGGTTTACTACATGCATGGAGAGTTTAAAAACGTTATACAAATGCCTTCCATTCCTGTGGCCTGGGATATGGGATTGCTTTAGTAGTATGAGGATATTTCCCGGTTTCTGACGAAGGCTTTGAGAAAAAATAAGAGATTATAAAGAGGTTAGAGATTGAAATGTTGCCCACGCAAATTCATATTCCGTTGGAGGAATAAAAGGGGCGAGTTATGTTTCCCACAGCACGTGAGGCTTTTATCATTCTTATAGGTTAGACCTTGAAGACCTAAGTACATATAATTTCTTGCTATCCTCGGGAGTTAGAAGAATGTTGGGGAAAATGGAGCTTTCTGATAGAGCTGTGCTAATCAATAGATTAAAAAAATTAGCTTCCTCAAATTTACGTTGTTCTCATAAAGGAGCAAGTAAGAAGTTACGGTTATTTATTTTATCCTCAGTGAAAAGTGGCGAAGAGGATTTTTTTATCGAGGAGGGAAAAGTCTATGTATGTGAATTAAAGTTCCACAGCTATAAAATTTATGAGTGTTTAATTAAGCGTGCTGTTGGTGGGAAAGATTATTTTAGCCACAGTTATATGGGAGCGTTTTATAATTAATAAAAAGATTTTGAGTGAAGTTAGGTGCAGAGAATGAAAAAATACATTTTGAATACACCTGTTTTAACGGGTTTTGGATTATTCAGGTTCTCGAAAATTAGTATTGATGAGGCTAAAGAATTGGCTGCTAATGCTATTTCAGCTGTGGGTCATCAAGGTGCGGCAGAAGTACTTTCTAATATTCTCGGTATGGAAATAAAGGTGAATAGAGCGGAGATTTTAATGGAACCGGGAGATATAGCCGTTGTCTTTAGGATAAAAAGGAGATTACCAGAGGGTGCCGTTCTGGATGCGGAGGAAACCTTACGATTACCTTATGATTTGGGGAAATTAGAAAGAATTGAATAATCTTAAGTTTTGATTGGGAATAAATTTTTAAAAAAGGAGGATAGGCCATGGGCAAATTGTTCCTCTCCATGTTAGGAACAAATAAGTATGAGGAAGCCTATTATATTTATGAGGGAAAGAAGTATGGCCCCGTTCATTTCGTTCAAGTGGCGACCGTTAGTATGAATTGCTCTCATTGGAAAGAAAATGATCGGATAATTGTATTCACGACTAATGAAGCAAAAGTTAAGAATTGGGAAGATAATGGTAACCAACCCAAAGGCCTTAAGAGTTTTCTTGAAGAGCTTAACATCAAGCCTTCCATCCAGAACATAGATATTCCAAATGGGGAATCGGAAGATGAAATATGGCAAATATTTGATGCTATGTATGGTGCGATTAAAGATAAAGATGAGGTAGTTTTCGACATAACCCATTCTTTTCGATCCATCCCGATGTTGGCTATGGTGGTTCTAAATTACGCAAAAGTAGTGAAAGATGTTTCCATTGAGGGAATATATTATGGGGCGTTTGAAAAACTGGGTAACCTGAATACTGTAAGGGCAAAACCACTTGATGAAAGACTAGTGCCTATTTTCAATCTGACACCTTTTGAAGAGCTTTTAGATTGGTCTTTAGGTTTAGATAGGTTCATGAAAACGGGCGATGCGAGAGCTATATCAAATCTGGCAGAAAGGACCTCGCGGGCAAGGTTAAAGAAAACAGCGGGAGAGGATCATGAGGCAAGAAAAACTCGACAGCTCGCCAACACATTAAAGGTTTTTAGTGAGACCATGGCAACTTGCCGGGGAAGAGAAATTGGTCAAGCAGCAAAAAATCTTAAAAAAGCGGTGGATGAATGTCTCTCTCTTGAAAATATTAAGGCTCCTTACATTCCATTGCTTAAAAATTTGAAGGATAAGCTGAAGGGGTTCGCTGGTGATGATATTGTAGTAGATGGATTTCAAGCCGCTCTTTGGTGCTATGAACATAACTTGATTCAGCAAGCTTACACTATTTTGAGAGAAACAATATTATCTAAAGTGCTTAGGGATCTCGGTTTTAACCCTGAAGATAAAAGCCTAAGAGAAAAACTATCAGATGCTTTGAACAACTATGGCCTAAGGGTTGTTGGTAAATCGAATAAAGAGGTAGAATACTGTAGTGAAATTGATATGCTCTTTGAATATTTATCTTACAAAAAAGATTTGGCTGTGAAATACATGGACCTTGCAAAGTATAGAAATGATATAGATCACGCAGGCATGGGCAGAAATGTTGCGAGGACAGATTCTATAATTAATAATCTTAGTGAGTTTTTAAGGTATTTCACTAAATGAAGTCTGCTCTTTGAAAACCGAATAGTGATTTCTCCCAAAAAATCCCTTCATCTGGAAAACGGCAATATTGCCATTCTTGTGAGTGCTGGAAGCTTTATTTAAAATCTCCTCGGCCAGGGGATGCAATGTCTCAGAAAGTGCCGGCTGCCCGTTTTCGCCTCCCCATCATGAGGGGGCGGCGGGCAAACTCACAAGGAGGTTGGGGACAATGGTAATTTATGTAAGAAAGCAAGGGGCGCGGGTGATTAGGGAAGGGCGTCATCTTCTCGTCAAAAAGGAAAATGACACCCTTCACACACTATTTACATACAAACTGGATCAGCTCGTTACCTTTGGCAGTGTGGAGATAACACATGCCGCTTTGGTTTCACTTATGCGTCATGGCGTTGATGTGGTGTTTTTGAGCTCTAACGGCCGTTACCTCGGTCGCCTTTCATCTGCCGAGGCGAGAAACATTCACTTGCGGCGAAGGCAATTTAAACTCCTCGAAGA
>JAOADT010000062.1 GCA_026417175.1 Deltaproteobacteria bacterium
CATACCACTGCAAAAATGACTCAAATAGAAAACCCAGTTAATAAACTTATAATCAACATCCTAGTGCTTGAAGGATTACTCAAAGGAAAACCTTTAGAGGGGATAGCATTGGCAGTTGGATTTTCACTCAGCTACGATCGCGAATATGAAATGCAAGCGGATATACTAGCATCAAAGATACTAGCTCGTGCCGGCTATGATCCACGGCACTTTGCAAACTTTATTCTTTATCTTGAAGAAAGGAAAGGAAAAAAAGAAACATGGACTTGGCTTAGTACTCATCCGGCATCTTCAGAAAGATACCACCAGATAAACAAAGAGGCAAAAACTTTTGCTTTATCAGCTAAGTCAGCGAGAAATACTCCGGCTTTTTCAAGCTTCAAGAAAAAACTTTCCCTCTTACCACGAACTTTCTCAATAGCTGAGTTTGACAAAAGAAGGGAAAATAAGAAACTTAACGAAGGAATTTACGGAAGAGTAGGACTCCCTTCTTCTAAAACTAAATCTTACGTTGAGGGCAGGATTTTCAAAGTTGACATTCCTGAAAATTGGGAAGTAGTAAAAGAAGACCTAGAGGAAGTTTGGATTTCAACTAAAGGAGCATATGGAAAGGATGGAATAACTCACGGAGTTATTATAGGGACATCAACAACAAAAACCACAAACTTGGAGATAGAAATAGAGGCACTTGCTAAAAGGTTCTTAGGAGAAAGTCAACCAAAGCTCGAAAGAGTCCCAAACGTAAAAATAGGCTCACGAGATGGATTTAGTGTATTCACAGTTAGAAATTCAAGAATAACAAAACAAAGAGAAGTAGTAAGTTTCTACGCTACCTTTGTCAACAGCAAAAGCTTACTTTACGTGATACTCGTAATTCCTCAAGAAGAGCTAGGTGATTACAACTTTACTTTCTTAAACATATTGAATTCAATAACTCTGGAAGCGGGAAAGTGAAGAATCTAACTGTTCGACCTAAACCGAGAAAGCACTTCATCCTTTATCTACGACTTTCTTAGCATAATTCAAATATTACATTTACCTCAGTTAACAAAATGTATGTTCGAGTAGCCTTAACTCAACTGGACGAGTTTCAAAAAGGACATTAAAACTATGCACTATTTCATCCAAAAGAATACTTTTTCTGAGCAACCACTTCTTCTTAACGATTGTGATCTGCTGAGAATTAAGTATTAAATCAACTGCTTTATAGATTGTTATTGCAGTAATCTTGCTTGAAACTCAGCAAGGAATGATGTTACCTTCCGCTCCAACTCCTCGAGCATAGGGCCTGCAAATGAGCGATTCGTCTCTCCATACATCAGAGCAAAGAAACTCGGAATAGGGCCTGTGTATTTTCTGTTCATGTTTTTTGTTTAGGGTAAAGATGTGCGCAGGTATCTTTGCGAACATGCTTCTAAGAAGCTTAAACTTTTGCTGAACTTCCTTTCGATAGTTCAGGGTCTCTTTTGCAGTCCTCTACACTCGAGCTTTTTGCAGTTAGGAAGATGAAATACTCCTTTTCGTTCCAACAGCACACCAATAAGGAGGCTCATTGCTAAAAATTATGTTTTCCAAACCGGCTCGAATCAATAGAGATTTGATTTCTTCCTTTGTGAATCTTTTTTCGAGTCTAGTTCCAAAGCGGTCAAGAGCATCTGTTCTCATCGTGTATAGAGACTTATCTCTGTATTGAGAAAGAGGGAAATTGCTCACATCCATACCTATCTTTTTCTCAAGGAAAAAGGCTGTTCTCGATAATGGCAGGTATACAAGCAGAGCTATTAGGTCTGCAAGTGAGTTTTTCAAGAATTTAGGCATTCTTGAGATAAATTTTCTGGCAAAATCCAATCCTCCAGACTGCACGGAACCACAAGGGACGATTGTCAAAGGCGTAGTAGAGATAAATCAAAAGCGGAGCTCCAGGTTTAAGTTTTCTAACGCATGCCTCAACACCCTCTAGCGTCCTCGGCACATGGTGTAGGACACCAATTGCATAGCCAAAATCCATAGAAGAGTCCTCCATAGGGAGTTCTTCAACCGAAGCTAGGTAAAACTCGCAGTTTCTCAAGTTAGTTAGATTTCTTTTTGCTGTTTCGAGAGCTTTCTTGCTTGCATCAATACATATTAATTTTCCAACTCTAGGAGCAACAAACTTAGCCCAGCGGCCGCTTCCACAACCTAGATCAAACCCTACAGCATCTTTTGGAAGCCTTTCCCAAGGAAACACCCTGAAATAGCTCTCAAAGATTTTTCGAAGTTCAGCTTCGTCTACCTTTGTTTGGTCGAATCTTTCCCATTCTTCTCCGAACCCTTTAACTGTTGCTTCATCAGCATTCTTGGACACTATTTTCATGACCTCTTTCATGGAACTGCCTAGATTTTAACTTTTCTAATCAATTGTATAAACTACATAACGTAAGGCAAATAGCAAAGAATCTAAAAAATTCTTCACAAGTTCTAGGAGTTTACAGTTTTTGCTAGGTTTTCTTAACAATCTTCCTCCGACAAATTTCAACCTTCTTCGAAGGGCTTCTAGTTTTTCACGACAACATCCCGAATAGTATCAAAGGCTGGCTTTGTAGAGACTCTTTCCGCTAGTTTGTAGCTTTCCGTTTGAGAGTGTCAATAACCTGCTCAGGTAAATAACCAAAATCAAGAGTTTTTAGAAAACTTCTCAAACTAAAACTACTTCTAGCCGTTTTCTCATAAGAATAGCATTCGACTTTTAGACGATAGAAATGAGTCGATGCAAGAAAATTTGACCTCTTTCTTAAACGGACAGGTGCTTCAAAAGCGCAAAAACACTAATCACCACTTGCTCGATAGAGTTTATTTCATTACAATGGGGATAAGGTATGTATAGAGCGATACTTCTTTTACTCTTAGGATTTATCGCTTTTTACTCCTACGGCAATACAGAATTAACCGACAAACTTAACCTTGTTAGTGAAAGAGAAAGCAGTGGAAACTCTAACTTTACTCTCAGAAGCCCAGCTTTTAGTGATGGTGGGGTGATACCGAGGATTTATACGTGCGATGGCAGGAACATATCTCCGCCTCTTAGCTGGAGTGGAGCTCCTCCTAGAACAAAGTCCTTCGTGCTAATAATGGAAGATCTAGATGCTTCGGGAGAACCTATCATCAACTGGGTAGTTTATGACATAACTGCACGCAGAGATAGACTTGAAGAAGATATACCAAAGCAATTCACCGTTCAAATTGTTTCCCCTGGTTTTGTGGAAGTTTTCAGACAAGCTCTAAATTCTGCTGGAGCTCGAAGAGTTGGATACAGCGGTCCCTGCCCACCTTCTGGCAGAGTTCATAAC
>JAOADT010000063.1 GCA_026417175.1 Deltaproteobacteria bacterium
ATATGCCATATATGTATTGAAACCACCAACGCGAACCCCTTCTACCGTGCTAATTATGAAACCGGCCCCAGCGAGATTCAAGTGTCCTAAGCTGTGGTATTCTATCTCCAAGACCATGAGATCTGTTTGAGAAAAATCTGTCGTTAGAACCCCTTCAGCAGTTTTAAGAGATACTCGCTTAAGAATTGGTTTCATTCGCGGTAGCCTATTGGAATGATTAGAAAGGTCAACTTCTCCAACATCGGTCAGCTGCCCAAAGGATAAGTAACGAGAAACAGCCTCTTCTATTTGTCCATTGTGAAAAACCCTTCCCTCGTGAAGCCAGATACCTCTTTTCGCAATCTCGCGTATAACTCCCATATTATGACTCACAAACAACACCGTTCTTCCTTCCTTTGCCACATCTCCCATCTTTCCTAAACACTTTTTTTGGAATGCTGCATCGCCGACAGCTAGTACTTCATCAACGAGTAGAATCTCAGGTTCTAAGTGCGCGGCAACAGCAAAAGCTAATCTGACATACATCCCGCTCGAGTACCTTTTGACAGGTGTATCGATAAACTTTTCCAATTCAGCAAAGGAAACGATTTCATCGAATTTCCGGTCGATCTCGGCTTTTTTCATCCCCAAGATTGCGCCACTTAAATAGATATTTTCCCTTCCTGTGAGTTCAGGGTGAAAGCCTGTTCCCACCTCTAGAAGAGAGCCGACCCTTCCTTTTATCTCCACACGGCCTTCCGTTGGTTCTGTGATACGGGATAGGATTTTTAAAAGAGTGGTCTTTCCAGCGCCATTTCTTCCTATTATGCCCACTACTTCTCCCTTCTTTACTTCAAAAGAAACATCTTTTAGGGCCCAGATGTACTGGTTGTTTTTTGCCTGGGACTCGAAACTGTGTGTGCGATTCGGTATAAAAATGTAACTCAACTTTTGATACACACTTTTTGCTCCATGAGATATGACATCCCTTAGAGCCTTATACGGTTCTCTTGGTCCAAGTTTATATCGTTTGCCTAAATTTTCAACTCGTATAACTACGTCACTCATATTATGTCTGGCTCAGATTCTATATTTAACTAGCCTTTTCATTTTCTGTTGTAGTCTATCATTAAATCACATCTGCAAGAGTCTTCTCCACATGTCTAAAAAAGTAAAGCCCTCCTATCAATACCAAAAATACAACGGCCACAGAAATAAGAAGGGGTAATACCATCAGATGCTCTTTTCCCAAAAGAGCCCACCTGAAGCCCTCTACCACGCCGCACATGGGATTCAAAGAAAGAAGTATTCGCCATTTCTCCGGTACCATGCTTAAAGGGTAAACGATAGGAGTGGCAAAAAACCAAAGCTGAGTAAGAAACGGAATCGTGTACCTTATGTCTCGATACTGAACATCGAGAGCTGAAAACCAGAAACCTACCCCCAAAGCTGTCATGGCTGCAAGGAGTACAAAAAGTGGGAGTGTAAGAACAGCTAATCCCGGCATAATCCCGTAATAAAGCATAAGAAGGATCAAAAGCCCAAAGGCGATTGCAAAATCCACAAGTGCTGCAAAAACGGCGGAAGCAGGAACAATGAGTCTCGGAAAATAAACTTTCGTGATGATACGTTCGTTGGCAACCAAGCTTGTGCTTGCCTCATTTAATCCCTTTGCGAAAAGCTGCCAGGGAAGAAGCGCGGTATACGCAAATATTGGATATGGAATACCTTCTGATGGAATTTTTGCAAGCTTCCCAAAAAAGAAGGTAAAGACAAGCATAAGGAGAAACGGCTGGATGACTACCCAGGCAACACCCAAAACGGTTTGTTTGTATCTAACTCTGATATCGCGCCAAGCAAGGAAATAAAGTAACTCCCTGTATTCCCATATCTCACGAAGCCTAAGGGGGATAATCCCTCTCGAGGGCTGGATAATTGTAACTGGTAGTCTTTCTTCTTCAATCATTTTTGCTGATATTTTTAGACAAAACTTGCACGCCCAGCAACCGCATGCGCCAAACCCTACCTTCTAATTATTTAAATACCACTCGTAAGTTTTTTTGATCCCTTCTTCTAAAAGTATCTTTGGCTCCCATCCAAGCTTCTTCATCCTCGTAATATCAAGAAGCTTTCTTGGAGTTCCATCTGGTTTGGAACGATCCTGGTAGATATCACCTTTAAAGCCCACAATCTCTTTTGTTAGTCTTGCCAGATCCTTTACTAGTAGATCCTCGCCTTTTCCAACATTTACGAAGTAATCAGGTAGGTCACCGGCAAAATGTTTCAATGATTTTTCCTTGTGCATAGGATGTAAGGGGCACATATCCCAAGCATCGATTTTTTCCATAAGATAAATGCACGCATCTGCCAGGTCATCCACGTGTAAAAATTCTCGATACACAGATCCCGATCCCCAGATGGTCACACGCACTCTATCCTTGTCCATACTTATTCCGAGTTCGTTAAGGACTGAAACGATAATCGAATTATCCTCAAGATCAAACTTTTGTTCAAGCCCGAAACCTATGGGGTGTCTCTTTAAATCCTTTCTTATACTGTCATAATCCCGACTCTCCAAAAGTTTTGCCAGATGGAATTTTCGAATAAGTGCTGGAAGCAGGTGGGATGTCTCGAGATTAAAGTTATCATTCGGACCGTAAAGGTTCGTTGGCATAACGGAGATGAAGTTTGTTCCATACTGCTCGTTGTAATACCTCACGAGTTTTATGGCCGCAATTTTGGAGATTGCGTATGGTTCGTTTGTGGGTTCTAGACTTCCTGTGAGAAGATACTCCTCTTTCATAGGCTGAGGTGCATGCTTTGGGTAGATACAAGATGAGCCGAGGTTTAAAAGCTTTTTTACACCGGACGTAAATGATGCGCGAATCGTATGGAGGGCAATAGCCAAATTCTCATATATGAACTCCGCCTTATAGGTACTATTCGCGAGGATCCCACCTACTTTTGCTGCGGATAGAAAAACGTACTCCGGTTTATGTTCGAAAAAGAATCTTTCTGTCTCATCCTGTCTTGTGAGATCTAGCTTAAAAAAGAGGACTTTACCTTGAGGATATTCTTCTGGTTTTCTTAAATGATAATTGGAGATTATGTTTGTGTATCCCTTCTCTATGAGTTTCCGTATAAGCGCGCTTCCAACCATTCCTGTCC
>JAOADT010000064.1 GCA_026417175.1 Deltaproteobacteria bacterium
ATATAGATGCTTTCATTGCTAAGAAAAATATAGAGGCGTACAGAAAAAGCGGAAAGATTGATACGCACTATCTTACGTCATTATCTAACGATGCTATACCTTACCTGATGGAATTAGCTGAGGATTCCTCTACGGAAGTATCCCATATAGTAACGGCCTATCTGCAAGAAAGGCGCCAAAGCTTACAAAGCAGCGAGGACAACAACTTATTGCGATTCAACTTCAGCGAAAGCAGAGCCAGGAGGCTCCTGGAAAGATAGTTTAAAGGGGCTGTTGCACAACTAATTAAATAGTTAGTTGTGCGGCAGCACTTTTTTATTTAAAAAAATAAAATGCGACGCATGAAGCGCCGCAAGTGTTGAATAATAATTGTATGGAAAAACAAAATTACCAACATAAACAGTATACCCAATTTGATGGATATTATCAGTTAATTTTACCATTAAATTTCGAAATGTTGATACCTGAGGATGATTCAGTTCGACTGCTTAGCCAAATATTGGAGGGATTAAATTACAAGGAATTATATAGCGCGTACTCTCGTACTGGGAGAAAACCGTCAGTCGATCCTAAAATTCTATTTAAGGTGTTAACCTATGCATATTCAAATAATATTTACTCTAGTAGAAAAATCGAAACTGCCTGTAGAAGAGATATTAATTTTATGTGGCTTCTACAAGGTGCGAAAGCACCCGATCACTCCACCATCGCCAGATTTCGAAAGGAGTATCTTTCTGACGCAGTGGAAAGCTTGTTTTATCAGTTGGTTCAACACCTTCATAGCATTGGAGAAGTAAAATTTGAAAATCTTTTTGTAGATGGTACTAAGATAGAAGCGAATGCCAATAAATATACTTTTGTATGGAAGAAGGTTATTGGTAAGAATGAAGCAAAGATGTTCTTAAAGATACAATCCTGCCTGGAAAAAATTAATCTAACATATATGACTAACTTTGCTGTCGCAAAGGATACTATTCTTGAAGACATTGAAAAAGCGCTAGATTATGTTAAAAAAAAGATAAAAGAAGAAGACATAGAAATTGTATATGGAATTGGGAAACGCAAGTCAGATATTCAAAAGTTCAAAGAAGAACTTGAAGTTTTCCTTGAGAGACAACAAAAATATGATAATCACAATAAGGTATTTCAAGGACGAAATAGCTATTCAAAGACCGATCCTGATGCGACATTTATGCACATGAAAGATGACCATATGCGTAATTCTCAGCTAAAACCAGGTTATAATGTTCAAATTGGAGTAGAAAGTGAGTATGTAACAGCGGTTGAAGTCTTTCAGGACAGAAATGACATCGCTACGCTGATTCCTTTCTTAGAGAGCATAAAGGTGAACCTAGGAAGTAGATTTAAAAATGTAATTGCTGATTCTGGATACGAGAGCGAAGAGAATTATCTTTACTTGGAAGATAAGGAACAAAACTGCTACATAAAGCCGCAGACATATGAGCAATGGAAAAAGAAGAGTTTTAAAAATGATATCAGTAAGCGCGAAAATATGATCTATAACGAAGAAATAGATGAGTATACCTGTCATAACGGAAAACAATTAAAACCGTCTGGTATAATCCATAGAGCTTCTGCGACTGGTTACCATGCTGAAATAACAGTATATGAATCTGAAGATTGCAGCGGTTGTCAGTATAAATCTAAATGTACTAAAGCACAAGGGAATAGAAGGATGCAGGTTTCAAAAACATTCGTAGCGAAGCGGCAAGTATCTTATGAGAATATAACATCTAAAGATGGAATTCTCTTGAGAATAAATCGCTCAATACAGGTAGAAGGTGCTTTTGGAGTTTTAAAAAATGACTATCAGTTTAACCGTTTTTTAACACGTGGCAAAATCAGTGTTAAAAATGAGTTTATTCTGCTTTGTTTCGGCTACAACATAAACAAACTGCATGCCAAAATACAAAATGAGAGATGCAAAAATCATCTTCATGATGTAAAAACAGCCTAGAATTCAAGTAAAAATTTGCTAAGATTTCTATAGGTTTATTTAAGTGCGCCAAAAATCAGACAGTCATGCAAAAGCAGGGGCGTCAGCCCTGTTTTCATGACTGTTTTTTAATTATGGATAAAAAAGAGAGTCGCAAACTACATTAAAAAGTAGTTTTGCGACACCATCTTTTACGCTCAACTCAACTGCTCACATTGGATACCCTGCTTCTAAAACCCAAGTAGTGGATTTTTATGACAAGTGACAAATTAATAGGATAATCGCTTTCCTACAATAATTAAATCTCTTTCGATACCGTCTAGTTCTGCAATTCCTGGAAAAACTCCGTAATCTTTAAAACCAAAGCTGTAAAATAAGTTTAAGCTTGGCTTATTATGGCCAAATATAAAGCCTAGAACGGTTTGTACAGATAGAGATGGGCAAAGATCTAAAGCCTTCTGAAGAAGATATCTTCCTAGACCATTTTTACGGAAATTCTCATTGATATAAATACTAACTTCTACAGTATGATTATAAGCTGGGCGGCCATAGAAGGATTGGAAGCTCAGCCAGCCGCAAATTTCTCCGTCAATTTCTGATACCCAAAGAGGTCTAAATTCCGGACTATGCTCATAAAACCACTTTTCCCTGCTTTCAACGGAAACAGGTTCCAACAAAGCCGGATTTCCTAAAACGTAATACTTCCCCCCGAAAGCCAGCGGTACTTGTCATTGGACCGACC
>JAOADT010000065.1 GCA_026417175.1 Deltaproteobacteria bacterium
GGTATATCCTTTATACCTTCTGTGAGAGAGTATTCTTCCCTTTATGGCCTCCGATCTGAACACTTGCATCTCGCCAAAAAAGACGTGATTATAATGCATCCCGGGCCGATGAATAGGGGAGTTGAGATTATGGATGATGTGGCGGACGGTCCTTACTCTGTAATTCTAGATCAGGTGGAAAATGGAGTAGCTGTAAGAATGGCAATCCTTTATTTGCTTTTAGGAAGGGAACAGTGAGGATTTTGATAAAAGGCGGAAGGGTAATAGATCCTGAAACAGATTTCGACGCCGAAAGGGATGTCCTGATAGAAGAAGGAAAGATATCGAAGATTGGAAAAAAGATAGATGTAAAGCCAGAGGATAAGACCGTAATTGTAAACGCCAAAGGGCTGGTTGTCTGTCCGGGCCTAATAGACATTCACTGCCATTTGAGGGAGCCTGGATACGAGTACAAGGAGACGATAAAAACTGGTACTTTAGCCGCGGTAAAAGGTGGTTTCACATCCTTAGTCTCGATGGCCAACACTGATCCAGTAAACGACAATAAAAGTGTCACAGAGTACATAATAAGAAAAGCGAAGGAGGAAGGGTACGCGAGGGTATTTCCATGCGGGGCGGTAACGAAGGGGCTAAAAGGTGAGGAATTGTCGGAAATAGGAGAGATGGTCAAAGCAGGAATAGTAGCCGTCTCCGATGATGGATATCCCATTAGGAATTCAGCTGTCCTACGAAGGGCACTCGAGTACATAAAAATATTTTCAATTCCCCTTCTTTCCCATTGTGAAGATCCTGACCTTTCCACCGGATGCGTAAACGAAGGTTATTTTTCCCTTCTTACTGGACTTGAAGCTTCCCCACCTATAGCAGAAGAGTTGATGGTCATAAGGGACATAAAAATAGCGGGGTATGTGAACTCCCGTATTCATATAACCCACGTCTCTACTGAAGGAAGCATAAACGTAATAAGGGAGGAGAAAAAAAAGTTTGACAAACTAACATGCGATACGTGTCCACATTACTTCACCCTAACGGACGAATCGATCTTGACATTTGACGCGAATTACAAGGTTAACCCACCGCTTAGGTCTAAAAAAGATGTGGAATCCATAAAAGAGGCTCTTAAAGAGGGCGTGATAGATATTATATCCACTGACCATGCACCCCACGAAACTGGATCAAAGGAGGTCGAATTTGCTCTTGCTTCTTCGGGGATCTCTGGTCTGGAGACCGCCTTTGCCGTTTCCCTTTCACTTTTTCACGAAGGTGTGTTGGACCTTAAAGAAATAATAAAAAAGATGACGGTAAATCCAGCAAGGCTCATAAATGTTCCCTACGGAACTCTTGGGGAAGGAAAGATTGCTGACGTCATCGTTTTTGACCCATATCTGGAGTGGATCGTCAATAAAGAAGAGTTTGCATCCAAAGGGAAAAACACGCCTTTCCACGGAATGAGGCTTAAGGGGAAGAATCTTCTAACGATGGTTGGAGGAAGAATAGTCTATAAAGATCCAGATTTTGAAGTAGAAGAGGATTGATGGAAGAAGGCCTAATAATCGACAGCCATTCCCATTTCGGACCTTCACTCACTTTAGGAATAGAGGTGACCGAGTCCGATCTCTTATCCCAGATGGCAAAATGTGGGATAAGCTACGTAGTGATAATTCCATTCCCATCAACTGCCATTGCCTCAGACGAGATCAATCGCCAGATCCTTATTCAGGCAGAGAAGGTAAAGTCTTTCATTCCGTATCACTACGTAAGGGAAGACTTCGATAGGGAGGATTTTGACCCAATCCCTTCGGGTTATTACGGTGGAAAGTGGCACTGGATGCGGGGTAAACAAGACATGGCATCTAACTACTCGGTACTAAAAGAGAAAAGTCTCCCAAAACTCATAGAAAAATTGGAGGAGAAAGGTAAACCGCTCCTTTTCGAGGAAGAGCTGAAATTTACGGAGATTTTCGTTGAGATGGCAAAGAATCTGAAAGTAATAATACCCCATCTCGGGATGCTTGGTGGAAATCCAATCGATTTTTTACACGCCTTCAAAGACAAAGAGAACGTCTACTTTGATACCTCCCTTGCACCAAGGGAAACCATTCTTAAATTCTGTGATACACTTGGGCCGGAAAGGATACTCTTCGCCTCCGACGTCCCCTTTGGACGGATGGAGACAGAGCTTGATAAAGTGCTGAGTCTTCCTTTGTCCCACAGAGAAAAGTCACTTATCCTTTCCGGAAACTTCATAAGACTTACAGGATTTAACATCTAGCTGAAAAACTTGTAGATTCTTCAATTTTTCTAAGGGTTGGAGATGTTTGAGGTGTCAAATCGGAGGGGGTAGGATTCGAACCCACGAGGCGCCCAATGCGCCTAACGG
>JAOADT010000066.1 GCA_026417175.1 Deltaproteobacteria bacterium
AGAAATATTGGGGGTCTTTATGGCTAATCTTTGCTGTTCTGTATAGGTCATGTCTATTTTCCTGAATATCTGAGGCAGGTACTCTTTTAGAGCAAGGAAATCTTTCCAGTTCTTAAGGCTAGCATAGTAAGATAATTGAATATTATTAAGGGTCTTAAGAGCATCATATTTGTACAGTTCTATTTCATCCGTATTACATACAAATATAACTGCTGAAATGCCTTCCGGGGTAGGGGTGCTGCACGCAATTACGGCCTCGTCTGAAAAATCAAGTATCCACGTTGCTATCTGCCACTTTCGTTCATAGATATCTGTATAGGATTCTGTTTTTACTGGTTGACCAAAAGATAAGATCCTGATTTTCACATTACTGAAATCACGATTTATATTTTTCCCTTGTAAGAAAAGATCTAACCATGTCTTTTGGTTCTTTATTAATTCCTGGAGAGGGATGGTATCAGGTCGTGTAATATCAACAAAGAATACACTGTTATCTGGATTCGCCACTCGAACTACACCGTTGTTTTGAATTTTGGTCTCTGTATATGAAATGTTGGACATATACCATCTATTGTTGTCGTTGTTGAGGTAATTAACCTGTAAAAGAAAGCTATCAGCAAAATCAAAAAGAGGAATAAAAGATTCTTCCCCTTTGGGGAATAGCCCTTTGCCCTGAGTTTCGAATAGTTCCTCCATAGCTTTAATATATTCTTTCTCATAGGCTGCCTTATATTCTTTTTTGATTTCCTTATAGTTTTGGGGAAGTTTCGTAGAATAATCAAAGCTTTTTGCTAATCTCTTCTGTGGAAGTAAGAGAAAGCCATAGGTATGGCGGACGTGAAATATTCCTTCGCCCTTATTTTTTTCTGCTTCCATCATAGGCAAAGAATAGGCGATATTGTCTTTTCTTTGAATAACTATCCCGATAACATTCCCTTTGCTATCAACCAGAGGGCCACCGCTGTTTCCAAAATTCACATCCGAGGAGCTCTTAAGTAAATTAAAACGACCTTCTTCTTCTTCTGGGTAGGTTCCAATCAGCTCTCCGCCCCGTAGTACTATCCCTTCTCCATATGCATTCCCGACGGCATATACGGTTTCTCCCACCGCATAGGAATTCCTTAGGTTTAGATATGTGGTGAATTTTTTATCCTTTACTGTAAAACGAATGAAATCTCTGTGGCTATCAAAAGAGACTATCGAATCGATCTCGTACACTTTGCCTTCTTTATCTCTAATATAGAAATCTTTATAAACCTGTGAATCACTTTTTAGATCAAGGACATGAAATGCTGTGTACAGTTCGGTAGGTGAAACCGCAAAGGCTGTGCCAATAGAATAATATTTATCGTTACGAATGTTATAGGGGATAAGATCCCAGGGAAGCTCTTTTTCATAGGAAAGAGTATCCTTTTCAGGTTTATTTACGACTATTTCATAACAGGCTTCACTGACTCTTTTCCTGGTTTCTGGGTCCATTTGGTTCGTTGATGAGTTTGGTATACTTCCACACGAAGTAAAGCTTGCTAGTAAAAGGACCCCGATCAAAGCTTCTATACGCCAAATTTTCATGATCATACCTCTGTTTTTTGCTTTTTGCAGAGTGAAAAAGCTAGAATCTAACTTTCTAGAAAGCAGGCTCAAACGAATTGCTTCGGAAAAGCTTGCTTTTCAATATAGCAGCAACGCTGATCAAGTATCAGTCTAAGAGGCTATTCCTGAACTGTCAAGGCGGAAGTTCCTGAACAAAGTGACGGACTTTCAACAGGGGGCGATAGTACGAAGGGGAACTTTTACCATGGGCCCCCCTTCCACCTCATGGGTGAAACCTATCCTACCGTACCAGGAAAAGTGCTCGTGTTTTCACTGATAACGTTTGCCAATCCGCTGGTTCAGTACAAAGCTGAACGTGCTTAATGAATGTCTAATATCGGGGGCATGTATCTTAAAAGACCGTAAAAATCTCTATGTGTTTCCTTGAAATCTTGAAAAAGAGCGGCTATCCTTAAGCTTAATGAAAAGTGCAAAGTATCCCTTAAACCTCTTGTTATTTTTAGTGCTGGTAGTAGCGAGTCCTTCTCTCGGTTATGGAGAAGATAGAACCTTCTTCATAGATCTCAACAAGTATTCCCTCTATGTGCGGCAGGGGTTTGCTCCTGTGTACTGTAAGAT
>JAOADT010000067.1 GCA_026417175.1 Deltaproteobacteria bacterium
CCTGAAGGGGTTATTTTGTTTTTAAAAGATTTCCACCGCTTCATAAATGCGGTGGATATAATAAGAACAATGAAAAACCTCGTGCCTGTCCTTAAAGCAACGGACAGGCATATTGTCTTAATATCTCCAGTTTTGCAGATCCCTGTGGAACTGGAGAAAGATATGACTGTTTTGGATTTTGAGCTCCCCACTGTGGCGGAACTGCTTGAAGTGGCGAATAGGATTGTTCAAGATAATGCCCTTGATATTTCTGTAGACGAAAAGGTCATCGCTGCCGCCAAGGGGTTAACCCTTGCAGAGGCGGAAAATGCGATGGCTTTATCATTAGTGACAGAAAAAACTTTTTCGAAAAGAATCCTGGAGCAAGAAAAGCTCCAGGCAATTAGAAAGTCAGGACTCATGGAACTATATGAGGCGGTTGATGAGTCAGAATTAGGTGGTCTGGATAATCTCAAGAGGTATATCCACAACAGGAAAAAGGGATTTGAAAATCCCAATCTGCCTCGCCCAAAAGGGATTTTACTCGTTGGTCTTCCCGGTGCAGGGAAAAGTCTATCAGCTAAAGTAATTGCAAGTGTTCTTGACTTCCCTCTCATCAGACTTGATATTGCAAGTCTGAAGGGAAGTCTTGTGGGCGAGTCAGAAGCAAAGATGAGACAAGCTCTTGCTCTCATCGACGCAGTTTCTCCATGCGTCGTGTGGCTTGACGAGATAGAAAAAGCTCTCGGTGGAGTCCAGAGCTCAAACCGCACTGATGGAGGAACTACAAGTGCAATGTTTGGAATTTTACTTACATGGATGCAGGAATCTAAATCCCCCAAATACATCGTAGCTACCTGTAACGATATAGACGATTTACTATCAATATCACAAGGTGCTTTACTACGCAGATTCGATGATGTTTTCTTTGTTGATCTCCCAAATGAAGAAGAAAGAAAACAAATTCTTATGATAATGAATAAAAAGTATAACACAGATTTGGATCTTTCCCTTGCCAGTCGCATGGAGGGCTGGACTGGGGCAGAGATAGAGAAATTCGTAGTTGCATCAATTTATGATGGCATCGAAGAAGCATTTCAAAACGTTAAACCTATCTTTCATCAAAACAGGGAAAAAATTGAAAAAGCCCGCGAATGGGCTAAATACAATGCCCGCTTAGCAAATGGTAACGGGCAAATTGCCCAAAGTGGGCGTAAACTGAAAATAAATTAAAAAAAAAGGAGGGAACTATGTCTCACACTATGAATATCAGAATAGAACTACATGACAGGCAAGCTCTTGAGGCCGCCTGTCAAAGACTAGGATTAAAACTGGAGGAGGGAGAGTTCAAACTCTACTCCTCCGTCGAAAAAGGTATCGGTGTTTGGCTACCAGGATGGAAATATCCGGTAGTCATAAAAGATAACGGAATTATCGCCTATGATAATTACAATGGACAATGGGGTGACATACAAGAGTTAAATAAACTAAAAGCCTTCTACGGACTTGAAAAAGCAAAAATAGAAGCCCGTAAGAGAGGATATTCAATATATGAACAATTTAATGAAGAAACTCAAGAAATTGAACTAAGAATAAAATTATAACTATAAAGGAGGTCAAAATGAAAGAGATTGTTTTAAAATTCGATATCAAAAGTGGTGAGTGCAGAGTGGACGCTAAAGGTTTTAAAGGAGATTCCTGTGTAGAAGCTACAAGATTCTTAAAGGATTGTCTCGGAACATGTACGGATTTTCAAAGGAAAGCCGAGTGGTACGAAAAAAATCTAGAAATACTAGGTAGGGTTCACAGTAACCTCTGTGGATAATACAAAATTAAAAAAAGGAGGTAATTATGTTAAAATGGGAAATAACTTTTCACGAAAAACCCCAAGGACTATGGAGACCTAAAGTCTCTATTCGTTTTTGGGTGGAGGGAGAAGAGTGGAAAATTCTAAATATTAATCCTGTCTTTAAATGTAAGGAGGTGCTAGATTGGCTAAAATATTCGTCCTGTAGCTTCTGCTCTTCTTGTCTAAAGCAATATCCATTACCTGTATATTCAAGTGTATTCCCAAGCAATACTGAAGCATTTTGTTTCCTGAAAAGTTATATAGATCTAAATTGTCTACCTTGTCAATTAGACTTTTTTATAGAAGTAAGACCAGCAAAGAAC
>JAOADT010000068.1 GCA_026417175.1 Deltaproteobacteria bacterium
TCTTAAAATAATAATCTAAAAAAATCCCTAAAGATATTCCAATAGCTATGGCTAAACCCATTTCTAAACCTAAAGCGCTAAGCCTAGCAATTTTTTTATAAAGGTTTTTCTTGTTTTGGTCCATAGCTATTACCACATTTTTCGCTTTGAAATTTCACTTCAATTCTTACATTTTCTCCTTAATCCTCCCTTAAACAATTATTCAATGAATGAATATTCATTCAAGTCATAATTAGTTACCACAGCCCTTTAAAAATTGTCAAGAATTTTTTATTCTGATGTCATTTAAACTTCAAAAGTGGACACTTTTTGATAGATTTAAACTTGAAAACTGGACACTTGGTTTTTGAGTTCTTACGAACAATTTTGAGAGTTATCCATAGGGTGTAAGAGCGTGGAGAGATTTTAGCCCCAGCCCAGAAAGAGCTGGTGGGCGGCCCGAAGGGCAAAATCTCGGAGCGCTCGCCGCACACTGTGGATAACTCAAATAACTTAAAAATTGCATACTCTCGCGCATCTAATAAGAACAAAAGGGCAATATTTCCACAAATCCTTTTTCAGTGATATAGTCTAAAACTCATCAGGAGGTTTAGACTATGTCCCAAATACACAAAAGATTTACCTCAGATCAGGTCAAAGAGCTTTTGGAACGCTATGCCCATAAAGAAATTGAAAGGAAATATGTACAACAGATACTGGGCATCGGGAAAAGTAGATTCTTTATGCTCCTGAGCCAATACAGAAAAGATCCCCAACGCTTCATCATCCACTACGAAAGAAATACTCCACCCCGTATCTCTCCGGAAGTGGAAAGGAATATCCTCAAGGAATTGAAGATTGAAAAGGAACTCATCCAAGACGAAAAGACACCTTTAAAATCATACAACTACAGCTTTATCAAAGATTACTTAAGAAACAAATATCGCCAGCAGGTCTCCTTGCCTACCATAATTCGACGAGCCAAAAAACATGGCTTTTACCTCAAAAAACCCAAAAGGACTACCCATGATCGGGAAATCTTAACCCGTTACGTGGGAGAACTGATCCAGCATGACTCCTCCTATCACCTTTGGGCCCCAAAAGCTCAAGAAAAATGGTATCTGATTACTTCCCTGGATGATTATAGCCGGATGATCCTCTATGCCGCCTTAGTTAAGAAGGAAACCACCTGGGCTCATATCCTGGCTCTCCAAACCGTCTTCCTCCGCTATGGACTTCCTTATACCTACTATGTCGATTCCCACTCCATCTTCCGATTTGTTCAAGGAAGAGATTCCTTCTGGAGAAAACACCACCTTCTGACCGATGAAGCTACCCCCCAATGGAAACAGGTCCTTGATGATTGTAATGTAAAAGTCACCTATGCCCTATCTCCTCAAGCCAAAGGAAAAATGGAACGCCCCTACGGCTGGCTCCAAGACCGACTCGTCCGCCTCTGTGTCAGAGAGGATATCACTGATATCGAACCTGCCCAACAGATCCTAAGAGAAGAAATCTACCGCTATAATCACCGCCAAATCCACTCAACCACTCAAGAAATTCCTTATCTGCGCTTCCAAAGAGCTCTAAAAGAAAAACAATCCCTCTTCCGAGAATTCAAAATCCCACCACCCTTCCAATCCCCTAAAGATATCTTCTGCCTCAGAATGAATCGAAGCGTAGATCCCTATAGATATATCTCCCTTAACCCCTTAAAATTCAAAGTCCACGCCGACCCCCACAAACTGGTTAACCTGCGTATATACCCCCTCAATAACGAAATCTCCGAAATCCGATTCTGGCACGAAGGCAAATTAATCGATACCCAAAAAGTCAAAAATTCCGAACTCAAAGGTGTCCACTTTTGAAGTTTAAACTGTCCACTTTTCAAAGTTTCCTAACATGGCAATTTTTTTGACTCTCTCCCAGTCTTACTTTTTCTCTTCACCAAACCTAAGGCACTCTGGCGCAATTAGCAAGCGGACATTTATGAGGAAGCAGCGGCAAGCATAGAAG
>JAOADT010000069.1 GCA_026417175.1 Deltaproteobacteria bacterium
GAATTGCTAAAGTATGACATTATGAAACTCTTAAATAAAGTCGCCATAATTACCGGTGGTGGTACGGGAATAGGATATGCAATAACCAAGCGATTTGTGGAAGAAGGTGCAAAGGTTTGTATTTGTGGGAGAAGAAAGGAGGTTCTGGATGAGGCGATTGCTAAATTAGGATCCAATCAAGCGATAGCCTCGGTAAGTGACGTATCAAAACCAGACGATGTAAAAAGAATGGTTTCAGATACGCTGGAACGTTTCGGCAAGATAGATGTGCTAGTAAACAATGCGGCTATTAATAACCCAAAGAAGTTACTTGACCTTTCGTTCGATGAATGGAAAAAAATACTGGATGTGAATCTTAACGGTGCCTTTCTTACCATGAGAGAGGTCATCCCCTTAATGATTGATCAAGGTGGAGGCTCAATCATCAACATTTCTTCTTTAGCTGGAGTTCGGGTTGCTCCTTTTTTCCCAGCTTATTGCGCATCAAAGGCCGCTCTCATTGCTCTTTCTCAACAGGTTGCTCTGGACTATGCAGAATATAATATCAGGTGCAACGTATTGTGCCCAGGGTTGACAAAGACACCGCCTCTGGAAAGAGAGTTCGGACAAACCGGATTTGAAAGAGCTGCGAAATTAATCCCACTCAGAAGGGTGGCAAGTCCAGAAGAGATAGCAGGTGCATGTGTATATTTTGCAAGTGACGACTCTTCCTACGTTACTGGAGCTGTTCTTCTAGTCGATGGCGGTATCGCTCCAGTGGACGCCTTTATGTGGAGCTCTCTTAAAGACAGGTGATCAGATTTTAGAAACTGCAAAATATTTTTGAAATGTTAGAAAAAAAAGGGGGGTGTGCAATGTTAAAGAAAAACAGAAACATAGCGAGGTTATTTACTCTGGTCCTATTGGTGATGATATGCGTAATCTTTCAAATTCCGAAATTGGCAACATGTAGTACAAAAGAGGAGAAGATCGTAATCCGATATAGTGATCATACTCCTCCAGTTTCTCCACCCGCACGGGCCGTCGTACATTGGCAGAAGATAATTATTGAAAGGACTGGAGGTAAAGTTGTTTTTCAAAATACGTTCGGCGGTAGTTTACTCAGTGAGGCGGATATTTTTAGAGGGATCGAAAAGGGTATTGCTGATATGGCATGGTATCCTTTAAATCCGAGGGATGGTTTTAAGGCAAACACTGTAATGATGTTACCTTTCATGGGTTGGCCAGATCGAGAAACTGCAACACTTATCTTTGAAGAACTTTTGAAAAAGTTTCCAGCTATGCGTGGCGAGTGGAGGACGGTGAAACTTCTTTCTCCGGCAGTCATGCTTCCAACACACTTTCACATGGTCAGAAAAACAGTGAGTAAGCCGGACGATCTTCGGGGTCTAAAAATAGCTACAACCGGAGAACACACTGAAATAATAAAAAACTTGGGAGCGGTTCCTGTAGAGATCCCTATAGGGGACTGGTTTACGGCACTTGAGAGAGGTGTTGTGGACGGATGTTTGAATCATTTTGCAGTTTTGAAAGTTTTTGCATTTTTGGAAAAAGTGGGCGTTCATGTTGTATTTGGAGAAGGTGGTGTTAATGTTACCCCTCAGGTAATACTTATGAATATTGACACCTGGGAGAAACTGCCAAAGGACGTGCAACGGGTTTTTGAAGAGACCCAGAAAGAATGGTGGAAGAAAATGTATGAAATTGACATGACCGAATATGTGGATTCAGCTATAGCTGCCGCCAAGAAGG
>JAOADT010000006.1 GCA_026417175.1 Deltaproteobacteria bacterium
TATGGTACCTATGTTCACGTGGGGTTTGGTACGCTCGAATTTTTTCTTAGACATATGAAACCTCCGATTAAGGTTTTACCATCTATAGTGTGCAAAAGCTTTGTTAGCTTCAGCCATCTTATGGGTATCCTCTCTCTTTTTTACAGCTCCACCTTTGTTATTGTAAGCGTCAATAATCTCAGCAGCAAGCTTCTCTTTCATAGTTCTTTCCGATCTCTCTCTTGCATATCTTATGAGCCACCGAAGACTAAGGGAAAGCTGTCTTTCCGGTCTTACCTCAACAGGAACCTGATAAGTTGCACCACCTACTCTCCTGGGTTTTACCTCTAATTCAGGCTTCACGTTATTTAAGGCCTTATGAAAAACCTTCAATGGATTTTCCTTCATCTTCTTCTCAACGATCTCGAAAGCCTCATACACAATACGGGTCGCTACAGTTTTTTTTCCATCCCACATTACACAGTTTATAAGCTTCTGCACTACTGGATCGTTGTACTTGGGGTCGGGTGGTGTTTCTCTTCGTTTTACATGGCCTTTCCTAGGCATATCATCCCCCTTTTACTGCTTAGGTCTTTTCGTTCCATATTTGGATCTACTCTTTTTCCTGTTTGCAACTCCGGCAGCATCAAGCGTTCCTCTTATTACATGATATCTGACTCCGGGTAAATCCTTAACCCTACCACCTCGGATTAACACAACCGAATGTTCCTGTAAATTGTGGCCTATACCGGGTATGTATGTGGTAACCTCAATTCCGTTTGTTAGCCTTACGCGAGCTACCTTTCTTAAAGCAGAATTCGGTTTTTTAGGAGTTGTAGTATAAACTCTGATACATACGCCTCTCTTTTGAGGACACCCTGTAAGTGCAGGAGACGCGCTTTTTTTCTTGACACTTTTCCTCCCCTGCCTAACCAGCTGATTAATCGTAGGCATCAATTACCTCCAAAAAATAATCCCTTTTTTATTAAGGGATTTTTATGCGTACCAAAAAAACTCTGTATATTAAACAATTTCTTTCTCCTATGTCAAGCAAAAATTGTTCAAAAGACTCATCCGTAAAGCATTTGTGCGGGACTTTAAAGACTCTCTTCTTTCTCTGAAATTTTTGGTTGACAACATCCCATATCTTAAAAGAGAATTGAAAAAGAGAATTGAACAATAAAACTAAAAGTTAGGGGGTGTTGCATGATTTCTTTGAATGTCAACGGTAAAGTCTATAACGTGGATGTTCCTCCGGATACCCCACTTGTGTGGGTTTTGAGAGACCATCTTAAACTTATGGGAACAAAGTATGCCTGTGGCGTAGGAGAATGCGGGGCTTGCACTGTCCACGTTGATGGGGTCGCGAAACGATCCTGCGTAATTCCGGTTGGGGACGTACATGGAAAAAAAATTGTCACCATTGAAGGGCTCCCAAAAAATCACCCTGTGAAACGTGCATGGATTATGGAACAGGTTCCTCAATGTGGTTTTTGCCAGCCTGGTACGATTATGCAAGTTGCCTATCTCATAGCAAAAACACCTAATCCTGATCCAGAAAAGGTATTAAAAGAAATGGACGATATAATATGCAGGTGTGGAACTTACCCACGGATGAAAAAAGCAATAAAGAAAGCCATTGAGTTATCTAAGAAGGGGGTGAAAAAATGAAAGAACTTAAGTTGACAAGACGTTCTTTTTTGAAAGCCACAGGTCTTGTAATAGCTGTAAGTATAACTCCTTTCGGGACTAAAATAATCAACGCCTCGGAAAGGGGGAGTTTTGACGGAACTTTTAAACCTAGTGTTTGGTACGAAATAACGCCAGACAACAAGGTAACGATATATTTCGGAAACTCCGAAATGGGTCAAGGCTCAATGACGGCTCTACCTATGATTGTAGCTGATGAATTGGAAGCCCATTGGAAATACGTCCAAGTAAAGCAGGCTCCTGCCGATGATAGTTTCAAGAGCCCTATCCTTGGAGCCCAAGTGACCGTTGCGAGTGCAAGTGTAAGAGGGTTTTATGAACCTTTACGAAAAGCAGGAGCTGTAGGACGAGCAATGTTTATCAAAGCTGCAGCTGAAACTTGGGGAGTTCCCGAGGATGAATGTTTCGCAAGGTTAAGTACAGTTTTTCACCGAAAATCAAGAAAAAAAATGACTTACGGACAGTTAGTGGAACGGGCATCTAAGCTTAAAGTTCCCGAAAATGCTCCTCTAAAAGAGGAAAAAGACTTCAGGTACATTGGTAAGCCCATGAGAAGGATAGACATTCCTGATAAAGTGGAGGGCAAGGCTATATTCGGTCTGGACATCCAAGTACCCGGAATGGTCTGCGCTGTGGTTGCACACCCACCAGCGTATAATGCCAAACCAGTCTCCTTTGATGAGGCTTTAGCCCTAGCTATTAAGGGTGTAAAAAAGGTTGTGAAGATCCCTCAGGGAATTGCAGTATTGGCGGATGATTTTTATTCCGCACAGAAAGGAAAGGAAGCCTTGAATGTAAAATGGGACGAGGGCTCTCATCCATACATGAACAGTGAATACATAGAAAAGTATTTCATGGAGTGTCTTGACAAACCTGGTGCCGTTGCAAAAAACGTGGGGGATACACAAAAAGCACTTTCAGAAGCAAAAAAAACTTACGAGGCTGTCTATTATTTACCTCATGTTGCCCATGCCATGATGGAACCCATAAATGTTACGGTCCATCTTCAAAAAGACAGGTGTGACATATGGGCACCCACCCAGGCACAAACAGGAACGAGAATGGCTGCTTCCAGGGTTACCGGGCTTCCACCAGAAAAAATTCACGTTCATACAACTTTTCTAGGATGTGGGCTCGGAAGGCGTTCCCAGGTTGATTTTATCGTTGAGGCCTGCGAGATAGCTAAGCATTACGATAAGCCTATTAAGCTCATTTGGACCAGGGAGGACGACATAAAATATGATCGTTTTAGGGCTGCCACATGTCAAAGAATAAAGGCGGGCTTAGATGGTGACGGAAATGTGGTCGCATGGCATCAAAAAGTTGTATGTACCTCCATCCTCAAATTTTATAATCCTGCATGGATAAAAAACGGGGTCGATTACTTCTGTCTGTGGGGTATAGTCGATTCTCCTCCGCCTCCTGTTTTCAGTAGCACGGTTTATGAATTCCCAAATTTCTATGTGGAGCAATATCTTTCTGAACTTCCAATACCAGCCGCGCCATGGAGATCTGTACAGAATGCACCTAATGCTTTCGTTATTGAATGTTTTATAGACGAACTCGCTCACGCGTCCGGAAAGGATCCAATAGAATTTCGTATGAATCTCTTGAAAAACAGTCCGAGGGCAAGAACCGTTCTAGAAACTGTACGCGAAATGTCCGGATGGGGTAAACCTCTTCCAAAAGGAAAAGGAAGGGGAATAGCTCAACATTCATGTTTCGGAAGTTATGTTGCACAAGTGGCTGAAGTCGCCGTAAACGAGAAAACGGGGGAGATAAAAGTAGAGAAAGTCTTCTGTGCTGTTGACTGCGGTCCCTATGTTAATCCGGATACGATTGTCGCTCAAATAGAGGGAGCCATTATCCTGGGTATAAGCACCGCGTTAAAAGAAGAGGTATTATTCGATAAAGGTGGAGTCAAATCTTCCAATTTTGACGACTACAAAATTTTAAGAATGAGTGAGGTACCTGAAATAAGGGTTGAGATATTAAAAAGTAAAGAAAAGATTGGGGGCATAGGAGAGCCGGGTGTAACACCCGTTGCTCCCGCGGTTGCAAATGCTTTCTTCAATGCCACTGGCGTAAGAATAAGAAGACTTCCAATGAATCCGAAAATCGTTCTTGAGGCTCTGAGAAGAAAATAGTTTCTGCAGAGGGCTGGGGAATCCCAGCCCAAAATTCTCTTGACAAAATTTCTGGATATATATAATTTGGTTTAGCCTTCGGCCGAAGGAAATCAGAAAAATGAGGATAAGTTGTGCTTAAGTCATTGAAATTTCGTTTTTTTCTCGTTGGGATCTTTCTTCTCATTTCGGTAATATACTGTTTGCCTAATGTAGTTGAAATAAGGGGTACTTTAAAAAAATATTTGCCCTCGGATAAGATTCATCTTGGCTTAGATCTAAAAGGTGGAATCCATCTATTGCTAGAGATGGACATGGAAAAACTCATAAATACGGTTATGGATAGAAAAGTTGAAAGCATAAAAGAGTCTATGATTAGAACGGGCGTTAGATTTCTTTCTTTAGAAAGAAAGAATACAGAGATTTTTATAGCTGTTAGACCTGAGCAAAAGGAAAAACTTCTCAATCTCTTTATGAGTGACTTTCCAGATATGAAACTTTTGGACCAGAAACAAAAAACCGAGGAGATTGAGCTCACCTTCGTGCTCCCAGATAAACAGGTTTTAGAAATAAAGGAAAACGCCACTTCTCAGGCCCTTGAAATAATAAGAAACAGAATTGACCAGTTTGGAGTTACAGAGCCAGTTATAGCAAAGCAAGGAGAAGAACGGATACTGGTGCAACTGCCAGGTGTCAAAGACCCGGAAAGGGCACTGGAGTTAGTAGGTAAGACTGCGATGCTAGAATTTAAACTTGTAGATGAGGAGGGAATGAAAACGTATACGGGTGGTGTCCCACCTGAGGGTACCGAGATACTCCCAATGCGTGTTAAAAATAAAGAAACAGGGATCGAGACCAAAGTTCCAATTCTTCTAAAGAAACAGACAGTTCTTACAGGAGAATTCTTAACAAATGCAGTAGTGAGAATTGGGGGAGAATTCGGAAGCGAACCCTATGTAGCACTAGAGTTTAACTCTGAGGGCGCTAAAATATTCGATAAAATAACAGCCGAAAACGTGGGAAAGAGACTTGCCATAGTTTTAGACAATGTAGTTTATTCGGCACCTGTAATAAAAGAAAGGATCTCCGGAGGAAAAGCTTCAATTACCGGAGCATTTACTATGGATGAAGCAAAGGACTTGGCAATAGTACTTAGGGCGGGGGCTCTCCCCGCACCTGTAAAGGTCGTCCAGAACATAACAATAGGACCTACACTTGGGCAAGATTCAATAAAAAGGGGTATTCAAGCTTCTATACTTGGTGCGATACTTGTCATCGGATTCATGATTTTTTATTACAGAGGTTCGGGGATAATAGCTAACATTGCACTTTTACTGAACATGTTGTATCTTCTCGGAGCTTTTAGTGCTCTTAAGGCTACCCTTACCTTACCGGGTATAGCAGGAATAATCCTCACAATTGGTATGGGGGTTGATACTAACGTACTAATATTCGAAAGAATAAGAGAAGAATTGAGGCTTGGAAAAACTCCTCGTGCAGCAATAGACAGCGGTTACGAAAAGGCCTGGGTCACGATTTTTGATTCCCACATAACTACACTGATTACTACATTTATTCTTTTCATATTTGGTACAGGTCCCATAAGGGGCTTTGCAGTCACGTTAAGTATAGGAATTATAATTAACCTCTTTACAGCTGTTTTCGGTTCAAAAGCTATTTTTGACTGGATCATTCTTAAATATAGACCAAGGAGTTTAAGTATTTAATGAGATTTTTTGAGATAGTTAAAAATCCAAATTTTGATTTCCTTGCAAAAAAGAATCAAGCATTTGTTCTTTCCCTTTTTTTTGTGATTTTGGGATTTTATTCATTTCTAATGATTACTTTTGGAAGAGCCAACATGAGTGTAGATTTTACTGGTGGCGTACATGTACATGTAAGGTTTACGAAAGATGTAGATATAGGTGAATTGAGAAGGATCCTTAAAGAAGGGGGTATGGAAAAAGCAGAGATTCAAGAAGTAAGGGGAACCAGGGACTTTTTCATAAAAACCAAGCTTGAGAATCATGATCCGAATGTAGTGAGTGAAAAAGTCACAAAAATCTTGAAATCAAGTTTTGGAGACCAGAAATTCCAGTTATTGGCCATCACAACAGTGGGTCCCTCAGTGGGAAAAGAACTGAAAAAGAATGCCATAGTTGCAATTGTAGTAGCTGTAATATGTATTATCATTTACATTGCTTGGAGATTCACGCTCATCTTTGGAGTGGCTGCAACTATAGCTACTTTTCATGATGTTTTGGCTGTCCTCGGTATATTTTACTTACTGGGAAAGGAGATCAATATTCTTCTTATCACAGCCTTATTAACTATTGCTGGTTATTCTCTCACAGATACAATTGTTGTCTTTGATCGGATACGGGAAAACATGTCAAAGCTGAAAACAAAGATGGATTTCTCTGATATAATCAACAGAAGTATAAATGAAGTCCTATCCAGGACTCTCATAACGTCAATAACTACTCTCCTCGCGATTGCGGCAATCCTTATACTTGGCGGGCCTGTTCTTTTCGACTTTTCTCTGGCATTGTTTATAGGAGTTGTAGTTGGAACCTATTCTTCAATATTTGTGGCAAGCCCCCTGGTCTTCGTTTGGAGAAAACGAATCAGCTAAAGGTTTACTGAATTTTAGAAAGCCCGTGCATGTAAGGTCTTAATACTTCGGGAACGATGATACTACCATCTTCAGTTTGATAGTTCTCCATTATTGCCATAACCGTTCTTCCCACCGCCAGTCCTGATCCATTAAGGGTATGAACAAGCTCTACTTTACCGTTCTTTTTTCTATACCTTATCCTTGCACGTCTCGCCTGAAAATCTTCAAAGTTGCTACAAGAGGAAATTTCCCTGTATACGTTCTGGCCAGGAAGCCAGACCTCAATATCATAGGTTTTTGAGGCCGAAAAACCAAGATCACCTGTACAGAGCAGAGAAACTCTGTAATGTATGTTCAATTTCTTTAATACGTTCTCTGCATCCAAAAGCAATGTCTCAAGCTCATCGTAAGACTCTTCTGGTTTTGCTAACTTTACCAGTTCAACCTTGTTGAACTGGTGCTGTCTTGTGAGTCCTCTCGTGTCTTTTCCGTGTGCTCCGGCTTCTTTTCTGAAGCAAGGAGTGTAAGAACAAAACTTTATTGGTAGATCTTCTTCCCTTAATATCTCATCACTAAATATATTTGTTACAGGGACTTCCGCCGTTGGTATTAAAAAGTAATCTATTCCTTCCAGTTTGAAAAGATCTTCCTCGAATTTAGGTAGTTGTCCTGTACCTGTCATAGTTTGGCGATTCACTATAAATGGCGGTAAAACTTCCACATAACCATGTTCACGTGTATGAAGGTCAAGCATAAAGTTTATTAGTGCTCTCTCTAGTAAAGCCCCATAAGATTTGTAAAGGGTAAACCTAGATCCTGCCAATTTTGCCGCCCTTCTAAAATCAAGAATATCCAATTTTTCCCCTAGCTCCCAATGAGGCAGGGGTTTGAAGTTAAATAAAGGTTTTTCTCCCCATACTTTCACAACCTTGTTATCATTTGCATCTTTTCCAATGGGTACCGAATCATGAGGAATATTAGGAATACATAGAAGGAGGTACTCCCACTCCCTTTCCACTTCTCTTAATGTCTTCTCTGCCTCTTCAATCTCCTGTCCAAGGGATCTAAGATACTCAATTCTTTCGTTCGATTGAACGCCTTGTTTTTTAAGCATGGCAATTTCATCCGAGAGTTTGTTTCTCTCACTTTTTTTTCGCTCTACCTCTTGAATCAAAAACCTTCTCTTTTCATCCAAATCAAAAATTCTTTCTAGATCGATAGAGGTACCTCTTTTTCTTACGCTTTCAAGAATAATCTGTTTTCCCTCTCTTAAAAGTTTTGGATTTATCATTCTTCCTCCACAATTTCTTCATTGAAGTCTAAAGGCAGATAAGTATATAGTACACCACCAAAAGTCTGGAGGGCTTCTCCTTCTATTAAAAGTTGAACCCTACTAAACTTCTTTAGATTGGCAAGGAAAGTGTTAACAATGCTGTAGACCACCAGAACTTCAGAAAAATCTTTTTGACATTCAATCAAATCCTTCGAAAAATTAAGGTACAGAGTGCCCTCGTCATCGCCAGCAAAATGAAGAAGTCGAGTCTCACGGGGAATAACATTAAACTCTTTAAGTTTTTCTATAAGCGCTTTTGCCATCTCGAAGGAATCTTTAAAATCCTTTATCATAGTAGTTTTTTGCTCTAAAAGATCGTCAGAAGAAGGAACGTATAGAATTATCCTAGGTTCTATCTGAGGGACGGCTTCCTTTAGGTTATTGTTTTTCTGACTTTTCGATATAGAAATGTATACGAAGGCCGAAACCACTGGTACTAATACTAGTAATCCGATGAGTACTTTATGCTTTGAACTCATGGGATTTCATATTTATGAGTTTTGAAACTCCTTTAAGAACTCGTGAGAGCTCATAACCCTAAGAAGGGGGAAGACCGCAGTTGAACGGTAGAGTTCCACTACCTTTCTGTGAATCTCTTCCTTATAGGCAGTGCTCAGATCTTCCATGATAATTGTAAAAAAATCGTGACATATCGCATCAAATGCGGTAGCTAAAACGCAAAAATGTGTGTTTATTCCACAGACTAATACAGTATCCACACCTAAGGTTCTCAAGGTTTGATCTAAATCAGTTTTAAAAAAGGCACTGAATCTCCTCTTTTCTAATATTATATCTCCCCTTTCTACCCCGAGAGCGGGATAGGGCTTCGTCTCATCAGTCCCTCTTATGGCATGTTTTTTCATTCTTCCTTTAAATATGAAATCTTCTTCCAAAAAACTGTCACAAGCAAACACTATCGGTACGGAAAACTCTCTCATTTTTTTTAGGAAAACCCTAAGTGGCTCGACAATCTTTTGTTCCTCACCGTTTTTTTTTGCCAAGTTGGCGATAATCATGTCGACTACTATTACTGCCGGTTTCATGTCTCAATCTCCTTTAGAAAAAGATTTCGAAAATTATTGAGAACCACTTGAGACATATCTAAAACTGAAATACGTTTTATTTGTGCCACTTTCTCTAGAGTATACTTAACATAGTAGGGCAAGTTTCTCTTCCCCTTTTTTGGACTGGGGGTCAAAAACGGAGCATCTGTCTCAACTAGCAACCTATTAAGCGGTACATATCTCACTACGTCTACTAAACTTCCGTTTTTTCTATAAGTCACTATTCCAGGTATAGATATGTAAAAACCTCTATCTAAAAATCTTTTTGCTTCTTCTTTACCGTAGGAGAAACAGTGGATCACACCTCCCTTTCCACCCTTAAAGGCCGCATCAATAATATCTATAGTCTCTGATGCAGAACTTCGGGTATGAACGATGACTGGCTTGCCCTGTGCCTTTGCAAATTCGAGCTGGGAAAAAAAAGCTTCTTTCTGCACTGAAGGGGGTGAATAGTTCTTGTAAAAATCAAGCCCTATCTCACCATAGGCGACTATCTTTTTATGACTTACGAGTTCTTCCATTTCATTTAATGACAACTCTTTCCAATGTACACTCGAATGAGGATGAACCCCGATAGCACCGAAAATAAAATCGTATTTATAAATAATCTCTAATACTTTATCAAAGTACCTTTTCTCGGTCCCGACAGTTAAAATATATTTCAACCCCTCATTTTTTGCTTGAAAAACTATCTCATCTCTGTCAATATCAAAATCTTCAAGCTCCAAGTGACAATGTGAATCTACGAACATAATGATAGTTATAATATAACTCTCCGGAGCTTAAGTGTCACTATTTTTCTATAGACATAACCCCTGATTATAAGGCATAAATTAAGCTATGCCCCTAAATGACATCCTTACCGACGGACCGAAACTCATAATGGTTGGAGGAAAAGGTGGCGTGGGTAAAACAACCTGCGCCTCTGCAATAGCTCTTGAAGCGGCAACGCAAAAAAGAAGGGTCTTAATTATTTCAAGTGATCCTACACCTTCTCTTTCAGATATCTTTGAACTCCACATTGGAAGCACAGAGAAGAGAATTTTAAGAGACTTAGACCTTTACGGCCTAGAAATATCATCAGATGTGATTTTGAATAAATGGAAAGACACGTTTGGAGATGAAATATACGAGGTAATATCTTCTTTTGCAAACGTGGAATATGACTTTGTTGACTATATAGGAACAGCACCAGGAATAGAGGAAGAGTACATGTTACATTTTATTATCGAACTTGTGGAAGCTTCAAAATATGATCTAGTGGTATGGGACACGGCACCTGCAGGTCATACACTTAAACTCCTCAAGTTACCCCAACTATTCTTAAAACATATGGAAGCTGCAACGAAATTCTACATGAATCTTTATAGTTACTTTGAAAAAATCAAGGATGCCATAAGACTTAAGGAATCAAAAAAGACACTGCTAGAAATAATAGCAAGTTGGGAAAAATTAGCCGAAAAGATAGTCTCTTTCATAAGGGATACAAAAAAAACGCGATATGTGATTGTAACAATTCCGGAAGCCCTTGGTGTTTCACTGACAGAAAGGGTTATCCGAGAATTCCGCGAAAATGGGCTCTCAGTTGACTACATTATTATCAATAATGTCATCAGAGAGGCTGATTGTGAGTTCCATAAAATTCGGAAGAAAATGCAGGAAAGTTATATAAGAATGCTGGCGGAGAGATATTCATATATCAAATTAGTTGAGCTACCTCTCTTCCCGGAGGAGGTAAAAGGCTACAGAAAGATAGAAAAAATATGTAAGCTACTTTTTCCAAAATAACCTAACCAGAGTGGGGCTAAAGATTACAGGTGGGATTTATAAAGGAAGAGAGCTTAAGATTTTAAATCTCAAGGCTGTTCGTTATACTTCTTCAAAGGTAAGAGAGTCAGTATTTAACATGGTAGGGGACGTAACAGGGTTTGAGATTCTAGAACTTTTTGCCGGCTCAGGAATTTTCTCTTTGGAAGCCATAAGTAGAGGGGCAAAACTTGTGAGCTTAGTCGAGAAGAATGATAGAATGATAGACCTCATTAAGAAAAATGTAGAGCTTTTAGGGGTAAGTGACAGGTGTCGTATAATGAAATTTGACGTAAAAAAAGCCATACCTTTTCTTTATGAAAGGAAGAATAAGTATGATATAATTTTTTTGGATCCTCCTTACGATAAGGGTTACGTGAATGGAACTCTCATGATGCTTAAAAGGTATCCTTTACACAGAGAGGGTGGAATAATTATCATTGAACATTCAAAGAGGGAAAAGCCTGAATGGTCTTGTTATGGTGAACTATTAACAAGGAAATATGGAGACACCTGTGTAACACTAATCTGGATGAAAGGAGCAAACTAAATGTCAAAGAGGATAGCCGTATATCCAGGTTCCTTCGATCCAATAACATACGGACACTTAGATATACTTTACCGTGGGTTGAGGATATTTGACAAAATCATCATCGCAATAGCCAGGAACATCGAAAAGAAAGCTTTATTCACCGTAGAGGAAAGGATGGAGATGATAAGGGAAGTTTTAGAAGATCAGAAAAACGTATTGATAGACAGCTTTGATGGGTTACTTGTTGATTACATTAAAAAGGTGAAGGCAAACTTCGTAATAAGAGGATTAAGGGCTATGAGTGATTTTGAGTACGAATTTCAGATGGCTTCAGTCAACAGAACATTAAACCAAACAATGGACACTATATTTATGATGACAAGTAAGGACTTTTTCTTTGTGAGTTCAAGAACAGTAAAAGAGGTGGCTTCATTTGGTGGTTCTGTTAAAGAGTTCGTTCCTCCCAATGTAGAGAAAAGATTGAAAGAGAAGTTTAAGGTTCAACCATGAAAAGATTATTCTTTTTTACCTTATGTTTTTCAATTTTGATAGTTCCGTTATTAGGTGCCCAAAAGGTACATTCAAAAGAAATATACCAGATAAAAATACAGGGGGTGATCAATCCTCCTATTGCGGGGTTCATAAAAGAAGCTTTAGAAAATGTAGAAAAAAAAGACGCTGAAGCACTAATTATCCTTCTAGATACACCTGGAGGACTTGATACCTCTATGAGGGAGATTGTAAAGTCCATCATGGATTCATCTGTGCCTGTTGTGGTTTACGTTGCTCCCTCTGGAGCTCGGGCAGCCTCTGCAGGAGCTATAATTCTTCTTTCGGCCCATATCGCTGCAATGGCACCCGGAACGAATGTCGGGGCAGCTCATCCGGTCACTATTGGAAAAGAAAAAGTGGATAAAGAAATGATGAAAAAGGTTGTAAAAGACGCTGAAGCCTATGCTAGAAGTATTGCTATCAAAAGAAAAAGAAATGTGGATTGGGCATCAAAAGCTGTAAAAGAAAGTGCATCCGTTACCGCTGATGAAGCCTTGAAAAATAACGTTATAGACATTGTTGCGAACGACATGGAAGAGTTACTGGGTAAAATGGATGGTAAAGTGGTAGAAACAAGAACAGGAAAAAAAACCCTTAACACGAAAGCAAAGAAGGTTACCGAATTAGAGATGCCTTTCAAATTCAAGTTTTTGTCGTATATAAGCGACCCGAACGTCGCCTATATTCTAATGATGATCGGACTGTATGGAATTCTATTTGAAATTTATAATCCCGGGTCTATCTTTCCCGGAGTAATAGGAGGAATATGTTTAATCCTTGCCTTGTATTCCTTCCAGGCTCTGCCCATAAGTTATGCAGGGATATTTCTCATCATTCTAGGCATTATTTTTTTTATACTCGAATTGAAAATAGTAAGCCATGGGCTTTTGGCGATTGCAGGAATAATATCTATAGTACTTGGGTCTATAATGCTTATTGACATACCCTCAAGTGTTCTTTCTATTTCTTGGAAATCAATTCTTGCTGTAGCTCTAATGTCAGCGATTTTCTTTTTAGGCATCCTGTCTTATGCAGTTAAAGCTCAGTTTTCAAAGGTAAAAACCGGAAAGGAGGCTCTAATAGGTGAAGAAGGGGTTGCCAAAACGGACGTTTATACTGATGGTAAGGTTGTGGTTCAAGGAGAAATATGGAATGCAAAAAGTGATGACCCTATAAAGGCTGGAGAGATAATTGAGGTAGTGAAAGTAGAGGGCCTTGTTTTAAAAGTAAAAAAGAAGGAGGTAAATTTATGATTCCAATTTATGCATTTTTGATTATTATGATCATCTTTATACTTGCAAGTGCCATAAAAATATTGAATGAGTATGAACGTGGGGTTGTGTTCAGACTTGGTAGGGTGCTAGGGGCTCCTAAGGGTCCTGGCCTTGTGCTTTTAATTCCTGTTATAGATAGAATGGTAAGAGTGAGCTTAAGGACTGTTGTTTTGGATGTTCCTCCTCAAGATGTGATAACACGGGATAATATTTCCATAAAAGTAAATGCAGTAGTTTACTTTAGGGTTATAGATGCCTTAAAAGCTATAATAAGCGTCGAAAATTATCTTTATGCTACGAGTCAGCTTGCTCAAACTACTCTGAGAAGTGTTCTTGGACAGGCAGAGCTTGATGAACTTCTTGCACACAGGGAAAAAATCAATGACAGACTTCAAGAGATACTGGATCAGCATACAGAATCATGGGGTATTAAAGTCTCAAACGTGGAAGTTAAAAACGTAGACTTGCCACAAGAGATGCTTAGAGCTATAGCAAGACAGGCTGAGGCTGAAAGAGAAAGGAGAGCAAAGATAATAGGTGCAGAGGGAGAGTATCAGGCGGCAACGAAACTTGCAGAAGCATCTGACATACTTTCCAGGAATCCAATGGCTTTACAACTCAGATACCTTCAGACGTTAATAGAGATATCAACGGAGAAAAACTCCACTATAATATTCCCGATCCCAATAGACCTGATTAGATCTTTCGTTGAAAAGCCAAAAACATGAGGATCCTCGTAATTTTCTCTCTGATTTTTTTATTAGTTTCGCAGCTCGCTTACGGGAAACATACAAAAGTAAAGAAGAGACCTGAGAAGCCTTTTAAATCCTTTGTCGTTGTAGAAGAAAAATCAGGAAAGATTTTGATGTCCGAAAATGAAAAGGAAAAGCGAATCCCTGCAAGTCTTACCAAACTAATGCTTTCCCTTCTGGTACTTGAGAAACTAGAGGCAAAAGAAATTAGTCTCACAGATAAGGTTACTGTGTCGAAAAAAGCGGCACAAATGGGAGGAAGTCAAGTTTTTTTAAAAGAAGGAGAGGTTTTCACAGTTGAGGAATTGATGAAGGCAACTCTCGTTGCCTCAGGTAACGACGCAGCGTATGCTTTAGCTGAAAAAATTGCAGGCAGTGCAGAAAATTTTGTTCAGCTAATGAATGAAAAAGCTCAGTCTCTTGGCATGAAGGACACGATTTTCAGATCTGTAAGCGGACTCCCTGTATCTAATAGCAATGACACGGATATCACCACATGTGTTGACATGGCTATACTTGCAAGAAACTTGCTCAAATATCCCAAAATACTAGAATGGACCTCTATAAAAAAGGACACCTTTCGTGAGGGAAAATTTTTGATGGTAAACCATAACAAGTTACTCTCAAAAATGGATGGTATTGTAGATGGGTTAAAGACAGGTTACCTCAAATCTTCAGGGTACAATATAGTTACAACAGCAAAAAAAGATAATTTTAGAGTGATATTAGTGGTTATGGGCAGTCCATCTTGTAGGTCCCGAGACGATTTCGTAATTGATCTTATAAACCGCGTCTATTCAGAGTGGAAGTTGAAAGATATAGTGAAAAAAGGAGAAGTCGTGAACAAAGACATAATCTTACCGGATGGAAAGTTTAGAAAAATAAAAGGGGTGGTAGCTCAGACGTTTTTTTACCCTATAAGGAAAAACAACCCAGGTATAGCTGAAAAAGAGATACGACTTCCTGAAAAGTTAAGTGGGGAAGTAAAAGAGGGCCAAAAACTCGGAGAAATATTAATCAAAATGGATGGAGAGCCCATTGGAAACGTGGATATAGTCTCTCCGGTTTACGTTCCAAAAGCTAACCTTTTTACGAGGATTATTAGGCGTGTAGGCCTAAATATTTGAGGTGAAAGGATGTTTACAACCCTAAGAAATAAGGAAATTATAATAGCCGTAACAGGTGGGATTGCAGCATATAAAACATGCGAACTTGTAAGGGAACTGACTAGGAGGGGAGCTAGTGTGCATGTGGTTATGACAAAGAACGCCATGCAATTTGTATCTCCTCTCACATTTCAGACCCTTTCCGGTCACCCAGTGATACATGAAATGTTCGAACTATTTACTGGTTCTAAAATAGGTCACATAGCTCTTTCAGACATAGCTGATCAAATGGTTATAGTACCGGCAACAGCAAACATCATAGGAAAAATTGCAAATGGTATTGCAGATGATTTCTTAACAACAATGGTAATGGCAACTACAGTACCGGTTCTATTTGTGCCATCTATGAATGCAAAAATGTGGGAAAGCAAGATGGTTCAAATGAATATTCAAAAATTGAAGGATGCAGGGTACGAATTGATGGAACCTGGAGTCGGTGATTTAGCCTGTGGAACAAAAGGGAAGGGAAGATTACCACCCATTCATGAGATTTTGGAAAAAATGGAGGACATTTTCACTGAAAAGGATCTTTCAAACGAAAGAATAATAGTCACGGCCGGACCTACAGTTGAGTTTATAGACCCTGTGAGATGTATAACTAATAGGTCATCAGGTAAAATGGGATATGCCATAGCAAAAATTGCCAAAAGAAGGGGGGCAGAAGTCATTTTGATAAGTGGAATGACCTATCTTCCGCCGCCAAGATCCGATATTCACATGGTTCAGGTTCGTACTGCACAAGAAATGAGAGAGGCCATAATGAGACACTTTGAGGATGCTACCGTCATAATAAAAGCAGCAGCAGTTGCCGATTTCAGATGCAAAAATGAGAGTACGGTAAAGATAAAGAAAAGTGAAGAAGAAACTTACGTGTTAGAACTTCAGAAAAACCCGGATATCCTAGCTGAACTTGGAAAAATTAAAGGACACAGAATACTTGTTGGGTTCGCTGCTGAAACAGAGAATCTTGTTGAAAATGCTTTTGAAAAACTTAAGAAAAAGAATTTGGACATGATCGTAGCAAACAATGTAGCGAAAGAAGGAATAGGTTTCGGATCCGACAGAAATGAAGTTACCATTATAGAAGCTCATGGTCGAGTAAGACACGTACCAGAAATGACCAAGGAGGAAATCGCTAACATCATACTCGATTTTGTAAAACGAATAATGAAAAAGAGAAAGACAACAGAAGATGATTGGCTTTAAATTGATTCTCATTCCCTTACTTACACAGTTCTTTCTTCCCTTAACATGTCTAGCCAGGGAAACGCCGGTAGTTAAGGTTGTAAGGAGAGTGAGTCCAGCCATTGTAAATATAAGAACTGAAGAGATAACGAGAGAAGTGCATAATAAAGAAGAAAGTATGCTTAGGAAGTTATTTTCCGAGATTCACGAAGAAGAAGAGGACTTTTACGAAAATATTGGCTCAGGCGTCGTTATCCATCCAAGAGGTATAGTTCTTACCAATGAGCACTTAATATCGAAAGCTATAAGTATTAGAGTGAGATTTATTAATGGCAAGGAGTACGAGGCAGATGTTTTAGGATGCGACCCGGAATTTGATTTGGCCATTCTAAAGATAAGAAATGGTGGTGAATTTCCTTACCTAAAACTAAAAAAAAGGGATGACCTAATGGTTGGGGAGGACGTCATAGTTATTGGGAACCCGTACGGTCTATCGAGTTCAGTTTCAACAGGGGTTATAAGTGCATTAGGGCGAAACCTCAGGGTAGAAAACAAAGTTTTTGCCAATCTCATTCAGACAGATGCGGCCATTAATCCTGGAAATAGCGGAGGAGCGCTTCTTGATTTTGAAGGAAATCTGATTGGAATAGTAACGGCTGTCCTCGGAGAAGGAAAAGGGATAGGTTTTGCAATTCCCTCATCTGACATTGAATATATGATCACAGATCTTTTGGAGACAAAAAGGGAAAGACCGATCATGGGAATCTTCGTAGAAAAAATTAGGGACGGGCCAAGATTCTCTCTTCTTGTAAAGAAGGTTATTGAAAAGAGTCCTGCTGAGAAATACGGTCTTCAAAAAGGTGATAGGATTGTTGAGATAAACAATAAAAGATTAAAAGAAGGATTCAAACTAAAAAACATAGCAGATATGTTTCGCGAGAAAGACCATGTATTGCTTAAGATCTTAAGAGGGGATGAAGAGCACTTTTTAAGGATCCACGTTAAAGATCTCATCAATTTTAAACCGACGAATCTCGACGAAAGACTCTTGGATATCAGGGTCCTAAATATTAGCCCTTATAGTAAACTTAAATACAAAATCAAAGAGAAAAAAGGCGCCATTGTCTCTAAAGCTATAAAAGGAGGGATAGGTTACACACTGGGTATAAGAGCAGGCGATCTCATACTCAAGGTCAATAATGTACCAGTAGAATCGAAGGAGGATTTTGAAAGGTTGATGCTAGAAGGCATCAAAAAGAATTATTTGCTATATCAAATAGTGAGAAACAAATCTACCTTTTTTCTTCCTTTGAAGTTCGAAAATTTGCTATAAAGGGAGGAAATTAGATGAATGAGTCATGGACGTTTTCTACTTTCATTCTTTCCCTTTCAAGCTCGGCACACGTATCACTTGGTGAACTACCTGACCCCATAACAAATGAAAAAAAAGTTGATTTAAATATGGCAAGACAGACAATAGCAATAATAGAACTTCTGAAAGAAAAAACTAAAGGGAATTTAACAGAAGAAGAGGAAAGACTCATCGAGGATACACTTTGCGACCTCAAGTTAAAATATGTGGAGGTGGCAAAAAAAGAGAAGGAAGTTAAAACCTAAAACTTTTTCCCCAATATTACCGTTATTGCTTTTTCAGGTTTCAGATACTTTTTTGCAGCTTTTTCAACTTCTTCTTTTTTTACACTCCTAATGTTCTCAGGCCATTTTTTGAAAAAATCGGGTCCCAGTCCGTAAAATGTATCAACCATCATTCGGTATGCGATGGAAGTATTAGATTGAATGGATATTAAATAATTACCTACCAGATATCTCTTTGCCCTTTCAACCTCTTCTTCACTGAAACCTTCCTCCAAAATCTTTGCTATTTCTCTCTTTATGGTCTCTTTCACGTCTTTTAACACCTTCGGATCAAAAGCAGCATAAATACCCATCGTGCCTGTGTCATAACCCATGTGGTTAAAAAATGTGGTTGCATATGCGAAAGGATTTTCTTCCCTCAGCATCTTGTGAACTCTACCTCCCATACCAGAAAACAGAGCATCAATCACTTCCAAAGGAAATCTTTCTTTTTCTGTGAGTGAAACACTTGGAAATCCAAAGATTATGTGGTTTTGTACCAAATCCTTTTCGAAAAATTTCTCTCCCTTTCTCTCTTGCACATTTTCCCGTATCAGATCTGACCGCGGTCCGTCCCATTTGGAAAAAAGCTCCCTTAAGAGTCTTTGCGTTTCCTTTATTTCTATGTCTCCCGATATGGCAAACACACAGTTTTTTGGACTCACAAACTGAGTATAAGCTCTTTTCAGGTCTTCAATTGTAATTGAAAGTACATCCTCAGGTGTACCTGAAGGGTCTTTTTCATATGGGTGACCCTCATAGAAAAAGGCATTGAATTTTCTAAACAAGTAGGACACAGGATCATCTTCTTTTTGTCTGAGTTCAGAAAGAACTTCATTTTTTACATTGTTCAGTTCTTGCTCTGTAAATTCAGCTTCCATAAGGATTTCTTGCAACAGAGATAAGATTTCAATAAAATCTTTGCTCATAAATTTGCCTGAAAGGCCAAAAAGGTTATATCCGCAAAAAGGATTAATCTGTCCTGCAAGAGTGTCTATAAGGATGGCTATCCGAAGCCCATCTTTCTTTTTTGTCCCTTTAAGTAACATTCTTGAAAGTAGATTAAAAAGTCCATTTTTTCCATGGGGTTCATTTTTTACCCCGCCCACAAAGCCTATTGAAAATGAAAATAAAGGCGCGCTTTGATTTCTGTTAATCACATACTTAAGCCCATTTTCCAACTCTCCATACACAGGGTTACTTCTTTTTTTTTGGGTTTGAGGAAGAATAACTACCACATTCCTTTTTTCTTCAGAAAAATATTGCTTTATTACCCTTTTTAAGTCGTCTGGCCCTACTTTATCCACCTTCTCTAAAAACTTATCTACAAACGATAAATCTTTAGTAATGGTATAGTAATGCCCAAGTAGTCTAGCTCTACCCTGAACGGTTTCAGAACCATATATGTAGGATGCTTTTATCTGATTTTTTGCTTTTACGAGCTCCCATTCGGATAAACTTTCGCCAAGCCTCTTTAACTCGTCCTCCACCTTTTTCAGGATATTCTCAAAGTCCGTCCCTCTAAAATTTGTCTGTATTACAAAAAGTCCTTCCTCCTCCGGTGCGAATACAAATGAGGATGCGCCAGTCAAAATCATCTCTTTATTTTTAAGCTCATTTTGAATTCTAGAACTTTCTCCTTCGGTTAGTAAGGCACTTAGAACCTCGAGAGTAGGGATGTCTTCGTTCACAAGGGATGGAATTGGATAAGAAATTGCCATATAACTCTCTAGCACATCTTTATGGATTACCTTTGTAGTTCCCCGTTTCCCTGAAGTATTTCTCTTTTTTTCCTCATTTTTGCCCTTTCTTTCAAGTTTCCCGAAAATGTTGTGCGCTAAATCTTTAGCTAAGGTTAAATTGAAATCTCCGACTATGACGATTACCGTCCTCTCGGGAATGTAATGGTCATTAAAGTAGGCTAAAATATCCTCCCTTGTAAGGTTATTTACCGTTTCGGGAAAACCTATTATAGGCCTCCCGTAGGGATGATTAGCATAAGACAACATAAAGAGTTCATTGTACAGCTTCCTCCATGGATCGTCTTCTTTCATTTTTATCTCTTCAAGAACGACTTTTCTTTCTTTTTCAATTTCCTCTTCGGGAAAGGTGGGATTAAAAATGGCTTCGTGTAAAAGTAAAAACCCTTCGTGGAATGACTCTTTTGGAATTACAACATGGTATACCGTGTCATCGTATGAGGTAAAAGCGTTCAGAGTACCACCTAGAGACTCGATTCTTTGGGCTATTTCATTGGGTTCTAATTTTTTTGACCCTTTGAATATCAGATGTTCAATAAAATGGGTTATTCCTGCCTTTCTGTCTTCTTCGTATTTGCTTCCAACCCTCATCCAAAACTGGATTGCAACTACATTTGATCCCGGTCTTATATCAAAAATAAATTGCATTCCGTTAGGGAGTGTAAGCAGATCCACAGCATTGACCTCAAGGGCGAAAGTTATGAGAAAAATAAGGAATGGGAGGACAAAGGTCCTCCTATCCAAGGGCACGTCTTCCTTCTTGAAAAGCTTTAATGTTAAGATCCTGAAACCTTTCAGGAACAAGGTTTCTTATGGCCTCTAACCACAACTCTTCCTTTAAATCGGGCAAAAAATTCGAAAAGGCACCTACCATCACCACATTAGCTACTTGAATATTCCCCAATTTTCTTGCAATTTCAAGTCCTTCTACCACATAAACGTTATTTTTCCCAAAATGACTTCTGAAAATACCTGGTATATCATCAGGGTAACTCATCTCCCCAATATTGACCGCCGGAGGATACATCTTTTGGTTGTTAAGGATTACCTTCCCGTCATTTTTTAACCAATTTATATATCTTAGACCTTCTAACAATTCAAACCCTATAAGATAATCAGCATCCCCGTATTTTATAAGGGGCGAATATATTTTAGTTCCGAACCTAAAATGAGTCACTACGTCTCCACCTCTTTGCGCCATTCCATGTACTTCCGCTTTTTTTACTTCGAAACCTGCCGTAGAAAGGACATGCCCCATGATGTTGCTTGCCAGGATCGTACCTTGACCCCCTACTCCTGCAAGGAATATATTTGTAACCGTTCTGTCCTTTTTCATTTGTACCTCCTAATTCACAACTGGTTCTATTGCTTCAAACTTGCAAACTTGCTCGCACACACTACAACCAACACACTGATCCCTGTTTATGAAGGCCCTTCCTTTCCTTTTATGTCCATCCTTTGTGACTCCTTCCTCCCGTATAAAACTTATCGGTGGACAGTTTATTTCAAGGCAAGCTTTACATCCCCTACATTTTTCCTCATTTACTCGGTAAGCAGGGTATTTGAAGCGCTCAAGTGGTTTTGCTCTTCTCAAAAGTATGCACGGACTGTCTTTACAAATGATTAGTGAAGGTTCGTCCTTATTTACCTCCTCCTTGATTATTTCCATAGTCTCCTTTAGATTGTAAGGATAAACATGCCTTATACTTTTTACTCCTAATGCCTTTCCTATTTCGTCGTAGTTTACAGCTATTGTGGGTTCTAAGCGTGCTGTGTATCCGCTTCCAGGATGTTCTTGCTGTCCTGTCATCGCGGTTATCATGTTATCGAGAACTATAGTGGTTGAATTCCCTTTGTTGTAAGGAATATCCATAAGAGGCGGTAACCCAGCGTGGAGGAATGTTGAATCGCCTAAGACAGCGCAAGATTTTCCCAAACCTTCTTTCCCTAAGGCTTTCATTGCACCGTGAGCCATACCCACACCTGCGCCCATACATATGGTTACGTGTATAGCCTCAAGGGGTGGGTTACTAGCCAGAGCGTAGCATCCTATGTCCCCAAATACAAAAAGACCAAGTTTTTTGAGTACATAGAATAGCGGTCTGTGTGAGCATCCAGCACATAGATTAGGAGGTCTTTTCGGTAAACTGCTAGTATCCATTCTTGTTTTGGGGGTCTTATATCTTTTACCTTTAAACGCTCTCTCAACTATTTCGGGGGATAGTTCATAAACGGCAGGTATTACATCTTTTCCATGCCATATCCTATGGCCCATAGCCCTGATCTCAGTCTCGAGAAACGGATCTAGCTCCTCCACGATCGCCACCTTTTTCACTTTCTTGAAAAACTCATTTATCATCTTTTTGGGAAGTGGCCAGACCATTCCGAGTTTCAAAAATGACCATTCTGGAAATACCTCTTTGGCATAAAGGTAGGAAACACCACTGGAGATAATCCCGTACCGAGTATCGTTTATTTCCATTATGTTGTATTTAAAACTGTTCGCAAATTCTTCTAATTTCTTCATCCTTTCTTCCACTACCAATCTTCTCTGCCGAACATATATTGGAATCATGTTGTATTTTGATGCTTCCTTACGGTCAAGACCTATTTTTCGATTAGGCTCTATCCTTTCACCTAGCTCTACAAGGGAGTCGCAGTGAGAAACTCTTGTCTCTGATCTAAGTAGGACAGGTGTATCGAACTCCTCACTAATTTCAAATGCTAATTTCGTAAAATCCTTACATTCCTGAGAGTCACTCGGTTCAAGCATTGGAGCCTTCCCAAATCTCGCCCAGTGACGACTGTCCTGCTCATTTTGGGAACTGTGTGAATATGGATCGTCCGCTATTACTATGACAAGACCGCCTTTGACCCCGGTATAGGATAAAGTCATAAATGCATCTGAAGCCACGTTCATTCCCACGTGTTTCATGGAAGCCATTGCCCTTACACCCGCAAGCGATGCTCCTCCCGCAACTTGTACTGCAACCATTTCATTTACAGACCACTCTGCATAGATCTCAGGATACTTCTCCGCAATATTTCTGAGGATCTCACTACTTGGTGTCCCCGGGTATGCGGCAGCCACCTTGACCCCAGCTTCCCAGGCCCCTCTTGCTATAGCTTCATTCCCCTGCATTATTACTCTTTTCATAATTCCTCCGTACTATTAAACTCTGTTTTAAAAAAAACCTTGTTATTTTGTTCACTTAACTAGGCAATTTATTTTCTATGAAAAAGCGGCACCTTGTCAAGATAAATTTTTGATAGATCTCTAGAACATGTACCTTCTCATATTTACGTTAAGCACTATTCCTATCAGACACAAAGTACTCACAAGGCTTGATCCCCCGTAACTTAAAAGCGGCAATGGGATACCTACCACTGGGAATAGCCTCACAGTCATAAGCACGTTTATTACAAACTGCCAAAAAATCAGAGCCGCACACCCAAAAGCTATTATAGAACCCATTTCATCCTTGGTATCCTTGGAAATTTTAAGACATCTTAAAATAAGTGATGCAAAGAGCAAAAAAACTACAATCGAACCCAAAAAACCCCATTCTTCGGCCAAGACTGTAAAGATAAAGTCAGTATGATGCTCTGGAATAAAGTTCAGCTTATGCTGCGTCCCTGAGAGAAATCCCTTGCCCAAAAATTTTCCAGAGCCAACTGCTATCATAGCCTGTTTTGCATGGTAATTATATCCTGAAACATCGAGATCAGGATTAATAAGCCCCATTATTCTTAACTTTTGATAAGGCTGAAGCCCGTATTGCCATACAAAATAACCAAGGGTTGCCCCCCCAGCTAATACTGTAAAAAAAACCCCCTTCTTCATACCAACGAACCAAAGGATACTGAAAGAAAGTATAATTAGTATACAGGCTGTTCCAAGATCAGGTTGTTTCGCAATTACAACTGCAGGCAAAAATGTAACAAAAATGGGCACAATGATATCTTTTAACCCAAGAAATGAGTTATGGCGCATTTTTTCATGAAGTAAATCTGTAAGGTAAAGAAGAATTATGGGCTTCATAAATTCAGATGGTTGTAAACTCAAACCAAATATGTTCAACCATCTTCTGGCCCCACCCGCAACAATACCAACAAAAAATACGAGAAGTATGAGAACAAATCCAGCTATATAGAGATAAAGCGAGTTAGACACTATAGTTCTGTAATCAAAATAAAGAATGATGCAAACAAGAACAATCCCTAAAGTAAATGCTAGAAGCTGTTTTAAGAGGTACGTTTTTGACCCAAGGGAACTTGTCGCGGAAATTAGATTTAGTATACCAATTAAAAAAATGGCGCAAACATTAATAATAAGATAAAAATCCAAATGATGAAGTCTTCTTCTATCTAACAAGTACTCGTGCCTCCTTTAATGGCTTTGATTCTTTGAAATATTCCTCGGTGATAATTTTGGCCACAGGTGCCGCAGCTTGTGCCCCGTGACCTCCGTATTCAACTATCACGCTAATTGCTATCTCTGGATTCGAAAAGGGCGCAAAAGCCACAAACCAAGCGTGGTCCCCTCGAGATGCCTTTTGCGACGAGGCAGTCTGGGCAGTTCCCGTTTTCCCACTCATTTCTGCAATAGATGTCCTTGAACCAAAAGCCGTACCAGTCGGTTCATTTACCACCCCCCACATGGCCTTTTTTATGATCTCTATAGTTTTTGAGCTTATATGTACTTCCTTTCTTATCTCCGGTTTAAAAGTCTTTATAACATTGCCCTCTGGAGAAACTATTCTATTCACTATTTGCGGCTTATAAAGTATACCCTCATTTGCAATAAGTGACGCAAGAGTTGCCATCCCCATGGGCGTAAGCCAAACAGCTCCTTGGCCGATAGAGACAGAGAGTGTTTCTCCCTCATACCACTTCTGGCCCTGTGTCTTTATTTTCCATTCGCTACAAGGCACAAAACCTTTTTTTTCACCTGGCAAATCTACCCCGCTCATCTCCATAACGCCAAGAATTTTTGCCATCTCATGAATGCGGTCTACCCCGATTTTAAGACCCACATTGTAGAAGAAGACATCGCACGATTCGACAATTCCTTTGTGAACAGAAACGTTGCCGTGCCCCTTTTCTTTCCAGCATCTAAAAAGCCTGTTACCGAAAAAGAGCCCACCCCTGCAAAGGAAAGATGTTTTTTCATCTATCGTTCCATCCTCTAAGGCCGCAATCGCCACAAGCAGTTTAAATGTGGAACCGGGAGGGTATCTCCCTTGAATAACCCGATTCTGTAACGGATGGTTCCTGTCAGATACAAGTTTAACCCACTCTTCTTTCTTTACACCTGACACCAGTCTGTTAGGATCAAATCCAGGTCTACTCACAAGTGCTATAACCCCGCCTGATGTAGTATCAAGCACAACCGCTCCGCCACTTTTCTTTTCAAGCACTTTGTATATGGCCATCTGCACATCTAAATCCACGTTGAGATAAAGGTTATTCCCGGGTATTGGTTCCTTTGTTTCAAGGACCCTTATTTCCCTGCCCATAGCATCCACCTCTACCCGTCTCTCACCGTCTCTACCTCGGAGATAATCTTCATAAAACTTTTCGAGTCCGTATTTACCTATGTAGTCTCCCGGGGAATATCCTTTGTGCATCTTCAATTCTTCGTTACTTATCTCAGAAACATAACCAATAAGATGACTAAATATCTCTCCATGGGGATAGTATCTTTTAGGTTCAACCTGTACCAAAACTCCAGGAAGGTAAACTCTCTGAGCCTCAACCTTTGCAACCTCATCTATTGTTAGATCAGACTTTATTTTAACGGGAAAAGAAGGGGGTAATTCCTTGGAAAAACTTAGTTTTTCTACAATTTCTTCTCTTTCTATATTTAAAAGTCTGGCAATTCCATCAACTGTCTGATTAAAGTCTTTTATATCTTCTGGGACTATGTAAAGATTGAAGGAAGGCCTTGTCTCGGCGAGTATTCTTCCTTTTTTATCGTAAATTGTCCCCCTTGGAGCGTACAACTTTTGAATTCTGATTCTGTTTTGTTCTGATAATTTCCTCATCTCCTCACCTTTAATTATTTGTAGATGCCAAAGCCTAATGGTCATAATTGAGAGGGCGACAACGAGAATCCATTTGCAAAACTTGTATTTTTTCTCCCTAATCTCTAGTCCCACTTTTTTTCTCCGTATTTATGTTCAAACTTCACAAGAATTGAATATATCGGAAGAGAAAAAGTTGCAGTAAATACACTGTTTGGGAAAACATAAAACATTACGTTCACTGCGTTAGAAATGTCCGCCTTTGTAAAGAGGGAAAGTCCAATAACAAGTAAAGACTCAAAAAACTCGGATGCCCCACATAAAGCTGCAAATGTATACTGGGATTCAATGTAAAACTTATGTCTCATGAGAAAGCAAAACAATAAAAGAGAAATCTTACTAAATACGAGAGTGCCAGAGGAAGCAGTTGAGAAACCTTCTTGAAGAAAACCAATGATGAGCGCAACCACAAAAGCCGAATCCAGGGTACCAAAAAAAATATGATACACTATAAATGGAATCCCAAAATCAGCCTTTAAAAATTCAAAGGAAAAGTAATTAATGAACACTGTCTGTGTGGCAGTTATAATAAAAAAAAACCCAATGGATAAACCTAATTTGAGCATCTTCACCTTTTTAGAACTATGACTTGGTCTAGAACCCTAAAATTTGCAAATGGAATAACATCTATATCGAGAAAAATCCCACCAGTTTTCCTGTCTACACTGATTACAATGCCTACAGGAATCCCTTTTGGATAGATCCCGTCCTTTCCCGAAGTATAGAGTCTATCCCCTGTTTCAACATCTTCGTTTTTTTTCACGTATTTAAGTTTCAGCGTGGAATATCCTGTTCCCTCTACTATCCCTCTTATATCTTTTCCCTCTACATAGACATCTACCGCTGAGTTGGTATCGTTTATAACCATAATTTTACTCGATTTTTTGTTTACTTCTACTACCTGTCCTACAAGGCCTTTTGGTGAGATAACAGCCATCTTTTCGTGAATGTCAAAATCTCTTCCCTTATCTATCAATATTCCTTTATACCAACTCTTTATATCTTCTCCCACAACATTTGCCACTATCATCCTGAATCCATTTTTTTCCGAGAGTTCTAGAATCCTTCTAAAATACCTATTTTCCCGCTCTAGCTCCTTGAGTCTCGAAATCTCCAGATAGGCAAGATCAAGTCTTCTTTTAAGTTCCATAACTTCTTTTTTTGCATCTTTTAAGTCAATGTATAATTCATAGTATTCGTTTACCTTCCTTAGGGGTCTGTCTAAAAGATTAACCGTAATCCCAGAAATGTCTCCAAAGAGTCCTCTCACCTTAAAATAAATTTTGTTTGCAAGAGGAAAATTTGTGAAGGCAAGGAAAGATAAAATAAGTGCTAAAATAGCACTTGTGAAAACAAAATAGCGTCTCAACGATAGACCTTTTATAAGGTCGTGGCTATTTGCTTTAATAGATCCAGTTCGTCAAGCACCTTACCAGCTCCTTCGACAACAGCAGTCAGAGGGTTATCAGCAACTATTACGGGAAGTTTAGTTACTTCCTTGATCAAGGCATCGATGTTCCTTAACAAAGCACCCCCACCACTCAGAACTATTCCCTTATCTACTATATCGGAGGCAAGTTCTGGCGGGGTTCTCTCCAAAGCGATTCTGACTGCCTCCACTATAGCATTGACAGGCTCATTAATTGCTTCTCTTATTTCTTTAGCAGAAATTTCCAAAGTTCTTGGAATGCCTCCTATAAGGTCTCTACCCTTAACCTCCATCTTCATGTCTTCTTCGTCCGGGCTTGGATAGGCAGAACCAATATTTATCTTAACTAGTTCTGCCGTTCTTTCCCCTATTAGCATGTTATATTTTCTCTTGATATATTGGATAATGGCTTCGTCTATCTTATCGCCGGCCACCCTCACCGAATTACAGTAAACTATACCCGCGAGACTTATCACAGCAACTTCTGTGGTGCCACCACCGATATCAACGATCATGTTGCCGTCAGGCTCAGTTATGGGAAGACCTACACCTATAGCTGCAGCCATGGGTTCCTCGATGAGGTACACTTCACGGGCACCGGCTGATTCTGCTGATTCCTTTACAGCCCTCTTCTCAACAGGTGTTATTCCAGAAGGGATAGAAATAACGACCCGCGGTCTCGCGTAAGATTTTCTATTGTGGATCTTCTGTATGAAGTATTTAAGCATAACCTCTGTGACTTCAAAATCTGCTATAACCCCGTCTTTGAGTGGTCGGATCGCCATTATGTCACCGGGGGTTTTTCCGAGCATTCTTTTCGCCTCTTCTCCAACGGCTATTACTTTCTTTGTACCCTTCGGATCCTTATGAATTGCCACAACAGAAGGCTCGTTCGTTACTATACCTTTCCCCTTTACATAAACAAGCGTATTGGCTGTACCCAGATCTATTGCCAGATCCTTTGACATGAATCCCAGAAAATTAAACATGTGATTTCCTTTCTTTTTCGAGAGTCAAATTTGTTGAAAAATTCAAGTTAATATACTATGTTAGTCTAATAAAATCAATAAGGATAAGGATATGCTTAGGTTTCTAAGAACTAAAGCTACGAGTTTTTTTATCAAGGCTCTCTTTGGAATGATCATAGTAGTTTTTGTGTTCTGGGGAATAGGAACATTTACGCACAGGGAAAAAGTAGTCGCTGAGGTAGGAAAGTATCGTGTGTATCAATCCGAATATTACGACGAGTACAAAAGGTTACTCGAATATTATAGGACACTCCTGAAAGAAAGACTCGATGAAGAAACTCTAAACGAACTTAGACTTAAAGAGAAAGCGATGGAAAATCTTATTGATCGCTATTTACTTTTACTGATCGCTGAAAAAATGGGAGTTACTGTTTCTGACAGAGAATACATGGAACATCTGGAAAAGATAGAAGCATTCAAAATAGATGGAAGATTTAACAAGGAAAGGTTTCTTGAAGTTTTAAAGAGAAACAACATTGATCCAAAGATCTTTGAAACAAGGGAAAGAAAAAGCCTCGAAATAATGAAGGTTTCTGAGATCCTAAAAGACATTCTTGTCTATCTGAGCGAAAACGAAATATGGGAAGAATTTAAGAGAGAGAATGGCTTCATTAGATTAAGATATGCCGTATTTTCTCCAGATGATTTCAAAGACAAAGTGGAGATAAGTGAAAGTGAATTGAACGCTCGTTACGAAAAAGAAAAGAGTCTATACATGTCAGAGCCTACTTATCGTCTCCTTTATATAGTTTTAGACCATACGGGACCGATAAGAGACGACAAAGCTTATATGGAGCTCATAAAGATAAGGGATTTGGAATCGTTTGCAAAAAATTACAATCTTTCTGTCTTTGACACTGGGATCATCTCTGAAGGTCAGCTTAAAAATAGATTCAACGAGATAAAGGATTTCGCTTGGATTAAAGATTTAAGAAAGGGTGATATATCCCTTCCTATGAGAACCGGATCGAAATCTTATATCTTCCAGTTGACAGAGTTCAAAAAAGCAGAGCCTTTGGAGAAGGGCGTGGTATTAAAAAAGCTTAAAGAAAAAATGATACTCGAAAAAGCAAAGGAGCTGGCGAAACAGAAGGCCTTTGAAGCCCAAGAAAAGGGCACCATTAAGTTTGAAAAGCTAACTGATTTCGTGAGGAGGAATTCGAATCAGATACCTAATATAGGACCCATTCCAGAAGAACACAGGGATTTATTTAAACTCGACGACGAAAATCCTGTCTATAGAAAACCGGTAGAAATCTCTGGTAAATTTTACGTATTTTCTTTTGAGAGTGAAAAGTTGCCAGAAAAAGAGGTTTGGGAGAAAAAGAAAAGGGACTATCAAACCTATGTTTACCTAAAAAAGAGGGAGGACGCTCTAAACACTTTGCTTAGATATGTAAGAGAGAAAGAGAAGATAAGAATTTTTTGGCAGGAAATCTAAAAATCTATGTACGTTCTGGGGATAGATACCTCGTGCGACGATACTTCTTTCGCCATAATAGAAGATGACAAACGTGTAATAGGAAATACTGTCTTCAATCAAAATGAGCTCCACAAGATATTTGGAGGTGTGGTCCCTGAGATCGCATCCAGAAAACATATAGAGTACATAGAACCTCTAATGCGACAATTCACAGGATCGTTGAATTTGTCCCTTGAAAGCATAGATCTAATAGCTGTGACAAATGGACCCGGCCTTATCGGATCAGTTCTTGTGGGTCTTTCTTTTGCAAAGGGTTTGTCTATTTCTCTTGCTAAACCATTAATCGGAGTAAATCATATAGAGGCCCACGCCATGAGCATTTTCCTTGAAAAAAGAATAGAATTTCCTTTCGTCGCCCTTGTTGTGTCTGGAGGACACTCTGTTATTCTGTTCTTTAAAGATTTTTGTAAGTACGAAGTCTTGGGTAGCACAAGAGATGATGCGGCAGGAGAAGCATTTGACAAAATCGCAAAGTTTATGAATTTAGGCTATCCAGGTGGGGTGGCGGTGGAAAGAATATCTGAAGGGGGATTAAGGGATTTTGTTCGTTTTCCAAGGCCGATGATTGATGAAGAAAATTTTGATTTTAGTTTCAGTGGACTGAAAACAGCGTTTCTGAACTATATACGTAAGAATCATCCCACGGAAGAAACCCTAAAAGATGTAGTTGCGTCATTTCAGGAGGCAGTTTGTGAGGTTCTAATGGAAAAAACCATAAAGGCAGCTAGAAGGTTCTCTGTTAAAAACGTGGTAGTTGGAGGAGGTGTTGCAGCAAATAAGCGATTAAGAGAGCTATTTCTTGAAGAGGCCTTAAAGAGGGGATTAAATGTTTTTTTTCCTTCTCCCAATTACTGTACTGATAATGCCGCAATGGTAGCCATTACTGGATTTTTTTACTATATTAGAGGCAATATATCGAAAATCAATATTACAGGTTTTTCAAGAATGCTTATACCTTACAATTGATGCAAAAATTGGAACTTAAGAAATCCCTCTCTCAGCATCTATTAAAAGACAAAAACGTTTTAAAAAAAATGCTCTCCAAAACAGACATCACGAAAAAAGATGTGGTTTTGGAGATAGGAGCAGGAACTGGTGAGCTCACAAGCCTTTTAAAGGATATAGCAGGATCAGTTTATGCAGTGGAAATTGACAAAGGGTTCTCTCCTTATCTTGATAAACTCTCCAGCCAAAATAAGAACATAAGGATCGTTTATCAGGATTTTCTAAAATTGAAACTTGCGGATCTGGCATCCCAACACGGAGTCTTAAAGGTAATAGGTAATATCCCTTATGGACTTACTGGACCTATTTTGTTTAAGATATTCATGGAAAGGAAATATCTGAAAAAAGCTTATCTTACATTCCAGCGTGAAGTTGCAGAGAGAATTGTTGCGAAACCCAAAACCCGAATGTTCGGCACACTTTCTGTAATAAGCCAGGTTTTATCCAATGTTAAGTTAGAGTTCTTTATCCCTCCTCAAGTGTTTGTTCCTCCGCCCCAAGTGGAAAGTGCTTTTGTCTCCTTTACGTTTTATGAGGAGTACTTGACTATTCCTGAAACGTTTTTCCAGTTCGTAAAAAACTGCTTTAGACATAAGAGGAAACTCCTTTTTAATTCTTTAAAGGCCGTGTATTCTATTTCCACTGTGGAATTTCTCTTCGAAAAAGCAAAACTCCATAAATCTGTAAGGGCAGAGGAAATATTACCCCAAAAATTCTTAGAAATGTTTTACTGTATAGAACGTGAAAATGGCTGAATTTGTGGGTTTTACTACAACAATACCTGTAGAAATAATATTTGCTGGAGGGTATGTGCCTGTGGATCTGAACAATGTGTTTATCACTGATTCTGATCCCATGAGGTTTATAGATATAGCCGAGAAAGATGGTTTCCCCAGAAACATGTGTAACTGGATAAAGGGTATCTATGGAGTGGTAAAAGAAAGAAAAATTCAAACCGTCATAGCTGTTATGGTCGGTGACTGTAGTAACACCCACGCACTTTCAGAAATTCTCACACACAAAGGCGTCAAAGTTATTCCTTTCGCTTACCCTTTCGATAGAGATAGAGAATCTTTAAATAGAGAGATAGAAAAGCTGATGCGAATTTTTCGTGTGGATCATGAAAAGCTTACGAAGGTACAAAAGGAGATAACCACAGTAAGGAAAATTCTAAATAGGATAGATAGGCTCACCTACAAAGAAGGGGTTGTTTCTGGGTATGAAAACCATCTCTGGCTAGTCAGAGCGTCTGATATGATGGGTGACTACGAAAATTACGGAAAAATGGCCAGATCATTCATTCAAAAAATCAAAAATTCTAAAAAGAGAGAAGGTATAAGACTAGCTTACATTGGGGTTCCTCCGATAATACCCGATTTTTACGATTTTATTGAAGAAAAAGGGGGCTTTGTTGTTTTTAATGAGATCCAAAGACAGTTTTCCTTACCATTTTTTGGTGGGAACATTGTAGATCGATATATAAAGTATACCTATCCCTATGGAATCTTTGCGCGAATAGAAGACATTAAAAGAGAAATTAGAAAAAGAAATGTGAGAGCAATCATCCATTACGTGCAGGCTTTCTGTTTCAGAATTATGGAGGACATAATACTTCGGGACAGTTTCAATCTACCTATCCTTACTATAGAAGGTGAGCTTCCTAAACCGTTAGATACACGAATGAAACTCAGGATCGAAGCCTTCTTAGAAATGTTGAGGTCAAATGATTGAAAAAAGGAGACTGTTCCTAACGGAAAAAAGATACATGAGTTTTTTAAGGGACATTTTAGAATCTTATGAAGATGTGTGCATGATGAGTGTAACTGACGAAAAGCAAGGTCTAATAGAGATCATATACCCTGACTCTCAGGAATATAATTTGAATGAAATAATTTTGGATCTAATAAAAACTGGGATACCTATGCTTGAGGTAAAGGAGGACAAGAATGATTGACGGGTTAAAGATTGTAAAGACCCTTTTGGGAGATAATGCATTATACGCAGATCTATTTGTAGAAAAAAAGCGATACACCCACATACACAGGGAATCTTTTAGATTTGAAAAGGTTGAGCATGCAGAAGACAAAGGATCAGCTTTAAGATTAATCACACCATGGAAACAGCATATGTTGAGTACTAATTGTGTAGATGAAAAAAAACTACTAAGTTTTGCTAAGGAGCTTTCCAACAACCTCGTTTTTGATAAAGAGAATTTTTTCGTAAAGGTTGCAGAGTATCCCTTCAGAATCGAAACCTATCCGGATAGGCTGGGTCTCAGTGAAAAAATTAGAGTTGTGGAGTGGATAGAAAAAACAACAAAGAGTATGGACAAAAGGATAAAACAGGTAAGAATCATATATAGAGATACGAAACAGAATGTCCAGATATTTACTAGCACTGGCGATGTTGTATCTGATCAGAGATATCAGCTCTTGTTAAACTTACTGATTGTGGGAGAAGAAGATGGCGAGATTCAGACTTCTTATGAGAGCATAGGTGGTTTTTACGGTTTTGAATATTTGACGGAGGAGAGACTTTTCGATTTTATTAGGAAAACTGTGTATAGACTTCAAGGCCTATTTGAAGCTAAAGAAGCGCCAATGGGACAAAAAACTGTTGTCCTTGCAGCAGAAGCTGGAGGAACCATGATTCATGAGGCCATAGGTCACGGACTTGAAGCAGACCTTGCTCTCGAAGGACTTTCCTGCTACAAGGGCTTACTTGACCAGGAGATAGCCTCTCCCCTTATAACGATAGTAGATGACAAAACTCTTCATAATATGAGAGGAACTTACGCGTACGATGATGAAGGAACACCAGCCGAAAAAACCGTGCTTGTTGAAAACGGGGTATTAAAAAATTACCTCTTTGATAAATTTTACGCCATGAAATATGAAAAAAGATCAACTGGGAACGGCAGAAGAGAATCTTTTAGATTCAGACCTATTCCTAGAATGAGCAACACCTTTATAGCTCCGGGAAACTGTGAGCCAGAAGATATAATTCGATCTGTCGACGATGGACTCTACGTTTTAAAAATGGGAGGGGGACAGGTAGACACAGTAACCGGAGACTTTGTTTTTGAAGTTCTTGAAGGTTACATCATCGAAAAAGGTAAAATTGGAGAAATGGTAAAGAATGCAACAATAATGGGAAATGGCCCCACAGTTTTAAAAGAAATAGATATGGTGGGAACAGATATAGGTTTTAGTATTGGTACATGTGGAAAAGACGGACAAGGGGTCCCGGTTTCCGACGGACAACCAACCCTGCGAATTCCGCAAGTGATAGTGGGCGGTAAAAGGAAGGAGCCTTAAAAGCTCATAGATTTCAATCTTTTTACGCCTTCTACAATTTTTTCTTCACTTGTGGTCAAGGAAATTCTAAAATAGCCTTCCCCCTCTTCCCCAAAACCACTTCCGGGAGTAACTACAATTCCCGCTTTTTCTATCAGATATTCACAGAAACTTTCAGATGTGAAGCCTTTTGGTACGTGGACCCATAAGTAAAAAGTAGCCATAGGTCTTTTAAAATGAAAGTCCAGGGAATTTAGACTTTCAACCAGTATATCTCTCCTTTTTTTAAATATTCTTCTTATCTCTTCAACGACCGTCTGATCGCCAAGTAAAGCTTCACAACCTGCCACCTGTATAGCTTGAAATACACCAGAGTCGATATTTGTTTTCAGCCGGCCAAGGGCTGAGATAACATCTCTGTTGCCAACGACAAAACCTATTCTCCATCCAGTCATGCAGTAAGTCTTAGAAAGTGAATGGAACTCAATCGATATTTCTTTCTTTCTGTCAAACTCAAGGATACTTCGCGGCTTGGCACCATCAAAGTATATCTCCGAGTATGCGGCATCGTGGCAAACTATGATGTCGTGCTTTTTAGCATAATGTAATACTTTTTCGTAAAACTCGTCACTCGCATTAGTGCCCGTGGGGTTGTTAGGATAGTTCAAAAACATCAATTTTGTTTTTGTCAAAACAAAATCAGGTATATCTTCCAGTCTCGGTAAAAAATCGTTCTCTTCTTTAAGGGGCATGATATAAGGCTCTCCACCGGCAAGTAAAGTCATAATTCTGTAAACGGGATAGCCAGGGGAAGGAACAAGTGCCAAGTCCCCCGTATCAATAAATGCAAAGGGTATATGGGATATCCCGTCCTTAGATCCAAGAAGAACAAGTACCTCTCTCTCAGGATCGAGATCTACATCAAATCTCTTTTTATACCAGTGAGAAACAGCTTTCCTAAATTCGATCATACCCTCATAGCTTGGATACCTGTGATTCTTAGCCTCAGAGACCGCTTCTTTCATCTTTTCTACTATGTGATTTGGAGTTGGGATATCAGGATCTCCTATGCTTAAGTCTATGAGATCTACCCCCCTCTTTTTTGCCTCCTCTTTCTTTTTGTCTATCCTAGCGAAAAGGTAAGGGGGTATTTTTTCCATTCTAGAGGCAACCTTTACCATGTCCCATCTCCTTTTTTTGAATAGTTTTTTAATGTTTTTTTTCCGTTGTGTAAAGAGAAATGTTGTATCAGAAGAGACTTGAAAATTAACCCGATATTCTGTCATTATTTAGGATGAACATAGGGATTTCGGCCTACTTTATAAAAAGAGACAATCTATTTTCAGTTTTTAAAGAAGCCATAAAGAGGGGAATACTGTTCTTTGAGATCCCATTTGAGATTCCTTATTTAGAGACACTTGACGACGACTTTTTGTGGGAAGTAGAAAGGCTAAGGGAGATGGGTGCATCCTTTTCTCTTCATGGTCCGTGGATTGAGTGTAACTTGGGTAGTCTTTTCGAGGAAATAAGAATATTTTCCAGAGAAAGAGTCCTAAGATCCATAGATCTGGCAAGAACATGGAAATTAAATCCAGTAATAATTCATCCAGCATTTAGTTTTTTTAAAGAAGAAAAGATGAATAATAAATCTTTGGTCTATTTTTTTAATGAACTAGAGAGAATAGTGATTTACGCTAAAAAAAGTAAAATTGATCTTTGCTTAGAAAATGTTCCGTTCTCATTTTCATTTTTCCATCAGATGGAATCTTTTCCCCAGATAAAGGAGAAATTTTTTCTAAGGGTATGTTACGATCTGGGCCACGCCTTGATAGCAAAAAATAGAACAGAGAAAGGATCGATTGAAGAGTCGATAATAAGAGACATTTCAGTATTCCGAGACGAAATAGTTCATATCCACTTTCATAACAACAATGGTAATGCCGATGACCATATCTTGTATTCAGGGATACTCGATTTAAAAAGGATACTCAGAGAACTACAAAAGATTGGATTCAATGGTAGGATCATAATAGAAAGTGAAGATGTGGAAAAATTTGGAATAGATTACCTCATTTCGTGGCTCAAAGGATAAGTCAGTAAAGTAATGTACATCTAACATTGTATTTTTCAAATAAGTTTTTTAATCTTCTACCATGTTCTACAAAAAATCTGTCACTTTTTGTCCATTGTATTTTGTATTTTTCGTAAACCCAATCAGCATAATGATAGTTCATTTTGTCGATTATAACGGAATAAACTTTATCTCTTAGCTTTTCCACTAACCCATCAGCACCTAGAAGAAGAGGGGCGATCATCACGTGCGTCTCTATTCCTTCTGAGTACAGTCGGGATACCGCCTCTATCCTTTTATGTATAGGTGGAGCCTTCGGCTCAAAAATTTCTTTCACTTTTTCGTCTACTGTTGTTATTGTGAAATAAACGTGTACATTTCTATGCGATTTTAATAGGTCTAAGTCGTCCAGAATTATATTTGACTTAGTTTGAATGTAAACATTCCAACCGTACGAAAGAAGTATTTTTATGCACGTTCTAGTGAGCCTTAACGTTCTTTCTATAGGCTGATACGGGTCACAAATGCCACTTATCCATACATCACCTTTTTTCTTTTTTTTTACTTCCTTTTCTAATAATTCGGGTGCGTTCACCTTTACACATATGAAGTTACCCCACATCTCTTCAACGTGAAGAAATCTTTTTATGAATCTTGCATAACAATAATGACATCCGTGAGCACATCCTACGTACGGATTTACGGTATAGTCGTAAACCTTTGAAGGATTTAGAATATTTTTGGCATTTATGTTTATCACTTTCATAGTTTACCTAAAAACCTTTTTGTAGTCCCACCATTCTATTATATTTACTCTTCTTGAAAAGCGGATATTATACTTTAGTTCTATCTTTCTTGCCCACTCACCAAGAGCACAACCATGGTGAATAATAAGAGGTGTACTGTGACAAGGAAGGATATCATGGAAAAGACCGTACGACCCGATTACGGACTGAATTTCGAATATAGTATTGGGATCGTCCCACGGGGTAGGATGAATAAATCCGTGAACTGCACCTTCATCTCTGGAATAAAACACTGTTTCCCTAAATTTCCCCTTTAGTTCACGAAGGATTCTGATGGTCTCTAAGTTTTCCGAAACTTTAACCCCCTTGTTTAGGTTCTTTAGGATTTTATCACTAAACGATTCAAATCCAACCGAAGAGATAAAAAGCCTAAGCCCACGTTTTTTCATCTCAACAAGACAATGCTCTAATGTTTGTTTTCTTCTCAAAATATCATCGACCCTTAGTACGAGATTTATCTGGCTAACATTAATATCAGATGTAAATACAAGTTCCAGGAGTCTTGGTAAATAAACTATAGGATATTCATCAATGAGTTCAAAGGGTATTTTCCTTCCGTTAATTGTAGGTAAGTTCTCTATCTGTTCCAATATTTTTTCATCTGCTAGATTCCCTCTATAACCTTTATCCCAGGCCACATCACAGAAACTGCATCCTTCACATTCTATTTCAATGGGTTCTGCATTGAAAAGAAAAGAAGGAGCATCGATTAATAATTTTTCCTTCTTTGAGGCGTATGGACAACCGATACTTCTTAGGACCTGTGCCTCTCGGACCTGAATCTTCTCAATTTTATCTCCAAAGACAAACAGATTATCCCATTCTACGCGGACTTCAATATCCCTCCTCCAATTCCCATAAAAGAGTCCTCTTTTTTCTTTCAAAATCTCTTCCGTCATTCCGTCTATAGGCCCAATGTATCCAAGATCAAAGATGTGTGAAAATCCCTTTATCCTCTCTGGATAATTTCTTAAATCCGGCTCCCCGGATATGTCTTTCTCTACTTGAGGACCTCCCAGAATAGTCCTATAACCTTTGGTTTTTATTTTTTCAGCCAACTCCAAAATATCGGGTCTTCCGCAGTGATAAGAAAATAAAACAACTTTTTCTCTTCTTCTGTAATGCTCGTCTAAGAATTTAAAAAACTCCTCTTCTTTAAATCCCCTTTTTAACCCTAAAACGATGGTAGGAATCTTTAGCTTTTCTGAAATGTACGTCGCCACGATCTGCGGTCCGAGCAATCCATGATTTTCACCAGTATGATGGGTGATAAGAAGCATTCTAAATAATAACACATTCGGAAGGATTTGTTATTTAAAACGAGATTGAGTCTACAATTGGTTTAGTTAAAAATGTGAACTAGAAGATATAAAATTCTTAGGCAATCCTTAATGTTTTAGGTTTTTTTGGTCTCTTTTTCTTTTAAGCTTTCATGGAATTCAAAAAAATCCCTGTATTCTTGCATCAATATGGCTCTGTATTCTCTTCTTATGAACTCCGATTCTGGAATATAATTGCCCATCGCTTCAAGTCCAGCAATAATCTGGTCTACAGTTTCTTTTTCAGGCTTTCTACCAACAGAGTAAAGCTCAGCCATTATTTCATGCAGATTCACTAATGCTACATGGGTCCCATCCGGAAACTTTATCGTCTTCCGGCTAACTGCCGGGCAGTCTGGATCAACTCATGTGACTCATCCGGATATTTTAAAAATTGACATCTTAACCCTCTATTCGGTTTTTTTAATGATTGAATACAAACTATCTATCTTTCCCCACAAAATAAAACCCTTTGTTTCCCCTTTTGAGAAGAAATTTACCAAAAAATTGATCCTTTTTCAGTATTATTTCATTGTAATTCCATAAGAGGCTTAAACCAACATAATTTTGAAAGTTAGGATAGGATATAAGGGGATTTTTCATCCTTTTCTGAGGCTTCCAATTATGAATCCCAGGATAAGCCCAAATAAAAAAGCACCTAAACTTAAAAGTGCCTTTGACATTGTGATTTTCCACGGCCAAAAGACAATTTCTACGGACTCAGTATTCTGAAATGTAAATACCAAGATTATTGAAAGAAGTATAACTAACACCGTGAGTTTAGACATGTTCTTTTTTCCCTTTCACCAACCCGAATTTCACAAGGCTCTCAAAAAGACTTTTTACCATATTCGATTTAGTTTTTCTAACCCGTAGTATTCTCTTCCAGAATCCGTAAAACAAAATAGATATAAAACTACAAACAGCGCCTGGTACCCACTATAGATTTACGATCCCGAATCCATCCCTTTTGGAATGCACTGTCTAAATTTAATTTTAATACTCCCTTTATTCATAAGAGTAAGTCTAAGTTTACCTTATTGCAAAATTTAGAAAATCTTCTGAGCAGGTTCTAAAAGAAGTATCCTTAATTAAAAAATCCTATTCTAATACAGGAAGTCTTATATTAGGGTATCATGCCTCACTAAATGCGCTTGAGCTACATCCATTGTTCTCTATCCAAAAGATTTCTTACCACCCTTCTAGCTCTCGGAAAAGTTTTCACGTGGAAAAGAATAAAAGTATTACTTCCTGTTGTTTACTACTAACATTTAGGAAAAGCCTCATTTTTCGGCTCTGGATTTTTTAGTTTACATGTTGCGGAGAATCCATATACCTTATTTTGGTGTCAATTCTGGATTTATATCTTCTCCTTTAGTTTAGTCAAGGTAAAAAGAGTCTTTAGCTCTCGTTTATTTACATTTTTAGCTACCCATCTCAGATGGGCCGGAATTTATTTGAGTGGCTCTTTTATTGATTTATCTTATACTGGTAGTTTCAGAGTTTTTTTATTTTTTTTCATAAGCTTAATTTCTCTAAGGAAAAGTCGAATCACTACTTATATTTAGCTCTCATTTCTGCCATTTGGATTAGTTTTTAGGGATACAGCTTTTTTCTTCACAGGATCTTTGCTTTTTTTACTTCGTTACGGAGAACGATGGTTTTAAATTTACCAACCCATAAGAAATTCAACTCTTTTTTGTGAGTAGCATTCTCTCATTATCTTTACCTATAGGCATTTCATTCCTTTTTAAGGATTCTCTATACTTTCTTCGTTTGGCCAAATTACCATACAAGGAAGAATGTTCTTCTAATTTTTTAAGAATTTACACGCGGCGTACGTGATAAAAATCGGTTGGCTTTCCAAGCCTCCTTTTACGCCCTATTGTCTATAAACTTTTTTCAATAAGGTATATAAAGAACTCAACCATTTCAGGGTCGCTAACTATTCCTTTCTCTTTAAGTAAAATCTGAATAGCCTCATGGAAACTGAGTTTTCTTCTGTAAGGTCTCTCCGATGTCAAACTATCAAATATATCAGCTATTGCAACTATTCTGGCTTCAAGAGGGATTGAGCTACCCTTGAGACCAACGGGATATCCCGAACCATCATACTTTTCGTGATGATAATTTACTATCTGAGCAACTGTCTCAGAAAGTCCTGCAAGTCTCACAACCTCTGCGCCCCATACAGGATGGTTTCTTACTATTCTCATCTCTTCAAATGTAAGAAGGTCTCTTTTATTCAGGATATTCTCTGGAACACCGAGTTTTCCACAGTCGTGAAGCCAAGCACCATATTTTATTTCGTTTCTTACCCCCGGATCTAGACTGAGTGCATCCGAAAGCAACAATGCGTATTCAGCGACCCTTTCGCAGTGGCCATGTGTGTAAGGATCCCTCAATTCTATTATTTGGGCAAGTTCCAGTATTTGGTCTTCCGAGGCATCCCTTAGTTTGTGTACCATCTCGTAGCGGTAAATCCCATCTAAGACCGCTGACTTCAATTCCTCTTGCTCCCAGGGTTTGACAATGAATTTATAGACCGCCCCTATATTTACCGCTTCCATCACAGAGTTTACATCCACATATCCTGTAAGCATTATACGTACAGTCTCTGGAGAAACAGATCTTGCTTTAAACAGGAGCTCGATCCCTTTCATCAACGGCATAATATTATCCACCACTATGACTGTTACATTTTTCTTCTGAAGTATCTCTAAAGCGCAGAAGGGATCAGTGGTTGTCAGTACTTCTATTTCATCTTCTAACAACTGTTTTTTTGCGGAATTTAATACATTCTCTTCATCATCAACAAAAAGAACTAAAGGTTTAGACATCCTCTACTCCCTTCTTATTGAGAACAGACATGAAGTATACCACTTTTTCACGTTTTTCTTTTCCTCAGTCTTACTGCTTAATTCTCCCGTTTCATGGTACGCGATGTTAAGCCCAAGATCCGTTTCTTTATGGGATTCCTCTGTGTTGAAAAAAAGCTCAGATGTGCTCTCATCAAATTGGTAGGGTATAACCAATACGGTATCCGGTATACCCAAAAGCTTTTTTTCATCCTGCCAAGACTCAATTTGAACTACTTTTTTATATCTTGTAGATCCGCAAGCATTCATCGGGTAGCCCGCTGATATACACCCCACATGTTCCATATCCAGCTTATAAAGCCTATAATTCCGTCTTTTTTCTTTACTTGGACCTTCAACAGTTCCCGTTACTTCCATATTTGAATGCAAGACTTTTGGTTTCCAAGTTGAATCTCAGTTTAAGGTATTTAATACGGTTTCTTAGAACGTTTCCAACAATGGTTTCCACTTTTATCATCTCCTTGCGGTGAGGTCTGATTTTTTGATATATCTGGACAAACTATCGATTTTCTTTCAATTCTAGTAAATTTCTCTCTTATCCTCTCTATCACTATAATTGTTCTTGTTACATATTCGTACACAGGCTAACGCCCCCTTAATCCCTCGACTTCAAAGCAGCAAACAGTGCTCTGAAATCGTTTAGTTTCACTAAAATTATCGGCCTGGAAGGCTTAAACTTAAGCAAACCTGACCGTTTAAACTGGGTTTTACCCCTTCTAGTAAGGCTACTTAAAGTATTTTCAAATTTAGGCGATAAGTTTACAAGAAACAAAAAGGAGGACCAATTTTATGATAGGGATCTGTGGATTAGCAATAGGTTTTTCAATTGGGGTAAACGAAGATATCCAGTCCGCACATGACCATTCCGAACAAGATTTTATTTCAGGCATTGAGAGTGAGACCACCTATCAAGTAGAAGGATATGAGCTAGGTATCTACCAGTAAATCTATGTTACTTTTACGTACGATTGGACTGTAGCTTTCGCTTTTTCCATTCCTTTTAGGATTTCAGGTGTAACCAAACCTTTTAATTCTGGATCTAAACCGTACCTTTCGTAATATTCCGGTAAGATGGCCAATATTTTTTCACTTTCTCCCTCATAGCCTAAAGCCTTACTTAATAAATCCGCAAGACAGAGTATAAAACTTTGTGTAACGTAAGGGTTCGGTATTTTTTCTGGAGGGTAAAGTGAGGGATAGTGATGGTATTCTATCCCTTTAACTATGAATTCTGGTAGCTTCCAGTGCCTTGCGATATATGATCCCACAACAGCATGGTTGACACCATATATCTTGTCTTCTTCCAAAATCGAAGAAAGACCTCTTTCCTCAAATTCATTTTCGAGTTGTCCTTTCTCACCTATCTGTCGCTCTAAGCCCATAAAATAAAACTTACCGATGTCATGCATCAGTCCGGCTGTCGCTATATCATACTCTCTATTAGGAAAAAATCTCTTAGACAGTAATCCTGCACATGCCGAGACAACAGCTGAGTGAATCCAAGTTTTTAAATATCTTTCCGATTCAGCTTGACTTTTGTTGGCCACGGTATTTTTTAGAATATCGTGAAAAAGGATAGACCTCACATTATTGTATCCCAAAAGTGTTATAGCTCTTCCAACTGAGGTAACTTTCTCCGGGAGATGAAAATACACCGAGTTTACGGCCTGAAGGATTTTAGCAGATAGTACCGGATGAGTCATCACAAGGGAGACTATCTCCCTTAAATTTGACTCTGGATTTAAGAGAAGCCTGAGCAACCTCATGGAGTCAATGGACACTTGAGGGATATTATCTATCCTAGATTCAAGGTCCCTTCTTATCCTTTCGTCAAGATTTTCCTTATCGCTCACATAGACCCCAGAAGGCACAGAAAAATATTTAATTCCCCTTAATATCTCTTCCACCTCAGGCAATGTACCAGTATCGATTTCTCTTTCATCTTTTTGCTTCGCCTCTTTGTGTGGCTCAGAGATCTTAAAAACTTTTATGGCCTGGGTTGCTTTCATTTTTTCTTTCTTCTCTCTCCTCCACAAAATTAACAAAAGTATTAGCAAAAGGAAAGAGCAACCGAAAAAGAGTAAAGACGATATATCCATAGGACAAATCTCTTTTCTGTTTAGCATTATACCAGAAATTTAACCAGGCTTTAAGACTGTAACATGTACGTTTCGCTTCCTTATCCTTAGGACCTACCTTTCATAACATCTTCCCGCAATGTAATTTCATCTAGTTAGTGATACATATAGAGAAGTTCTTCTTACAAACTGCTTCTTTGTTTTTTGTCAGTTCGGCCAAGTTCTAATATTATCTTCAAGGATAGCCTCTGTCTGGAAGAAGAACGTTTCTGTTTTAATACTTTTACTCGTCCTTTGATAATCCGTAATCTGGCGGATAAAGGATTTTACACACGGGACTACATGAAAAAATGCTAAAAATAAATGTACACAAAACAAGAATTATAAGAAACCTTTTTGTTTTCACTTCTTTTGAAGACCCTTTAAAGCATCAACTATTTCTTTGCCACCAACGTACATTTCTTTTTTTTCTTCTTTTAAAATCACGCAAGTAGGAGTCGAGTTTATCTTGTCTTCCCTTATGTATCTTGTGAATACCTCGAATATTGGATTTGGATTAAACTTATTAAGTTTTATTCCTTTTGATTGAAGATGAGATTCTAGTTTTTCCGGGGTGTCTAATTTACTATTGGAGGCCTCAATGAGAGCGTTCCTTACAGAAAATGCGTAGTCAAGACTTCTTTTATTAGCGTTTATGGCATAAAGAAAGTAACGCGCATAAAGTGCAGAATACTTAAAGAAAGGTGTATCTATAAATGTAAGCTGGATTGTGTTTGAAGATACAAGTTCTTTGATTATAGGTTCAACTTCAGGTTCCAGAGCCTTACAGGGGCCACAGAAGTAATCAGTGTAAAGCCTTACAATTATTTTACCCTCGCCGAATGTGGAAATAAGCTTTTCCTGTCCTGTCTGGGCATATGAAGGAGCCGGTCCACCTTTAAAAAGAAAACCAAATACGGATAAACCTATTACTATGAGGCAAACGATTAATTTCCATTTTTCCTTTTTGTAATGCATGAGGAATTGTAACATAAGTATACCTCCAAATATCAAGCAGTATACACAGTACACACCATGGTAGACCTGATATCCCAAAAGGAAAATCTCAGCACCCACACCCAAGGAAAGAAAGAGAAGCACAAGATCGTCTTTTCGCATGATTGATAAAAAACCAATGAAGATCATAAAAATAATTCCAACATACTCTAATTCCACATTTAGGAAATAACCTTTCAAGGTAGGGCATGCATATACACATCGGGTATAAAGGTATTCCACAAAGATAGAAGTGGCAGAGAGTAACGGAGTTAAAAAGCGCCTACTTTTTTTTATCATGGTAAATGATAATGCCCCTATTATAATTTCTAACCTTCCCTTTTACAAGAAAACCTTTTTTTCAAAACAAAATACACAAAAAAATTGAGTCCAATTATAAAAAAAGTTGCAAATAGAATTAATGATCTAGGAACCTCTATATAGATGAGCCTTTCTATGTAATGTGGGATGAATGAACCTACATACGCTTCCTGAGGACTATGCTTTTCTCTCAAAAAGACTTCTAAATAAGTGAGAGGACAATGAAAATCAAAAGTCTGGATAAAAAACGCAAAACAAAGACCAAAAATGTGGATCATTTTAATTTTTTTTGATCTCAAACCTAAAAAAACGCCAAATATAAGAAAAATAATCCAGACAAAATGTACAAAAACGGCCAGGTCAGCAAGGAATTTGTACATCATTAAATTATTACATTGTTTAAAATTATGATACGACATACTACAAATGAGTACAAGGGGTATCTTTCTATATATTGACTCAGATTCAGAAAGTGGTAAAATTGAACAGGGGGGCGAGAAGGATCAGAGTTTTTACCCCTGGTTTTTTACCCAAACTAAGACCCGTAGGACCATCCGTGGGTGAAACTTCGATTTTTTCTTTTGGAGTCTCACAGAAATGTTTTTAAGGGATTACATGGTCGTTATTCCGGGATGGGTCTTTTTCCTTATAGTTCTTGGGATTGGGATATTGATCACAAGCGTTACATGGGCACTCATTCTTAAAAGAAGAGTGGAAGATCGAACAAAAAAATTGAAAATGGCACTGGAGAAAGCACAAGAAGCGGACAGACTAAAATCGGCTTTTTTGGCGGCAATGTCTCATGAGCTTAGAACCCCGCTCAACTCAATAATTGGATTTACAGGAATACTACTTAAAGGTCTTGCCGGGCCACTAAACGAGGAGCAGAAAAGACAGCTCCTCATGGTCAAAGAAAGTTCACAGCACCTCCTTGCACTTATCAATGATATTCTCGACATATCAAAAATTGAAGCCGGCGAGCTTAAACTCTTTCCTTCTCGTTTTGACCTTAGGGCTTCTCTTGAAAAACTTATTGGTATGTGTCGACATTTTACGGAAAAAAAGGGGCTTTATCTTGAATTCAATATCACTGAAGGTGTTCACGAAGTGATAGCGGATCAAAAAAGATTGGAGCAGGTACTTATAAATCTCTTAACTAACGCTGTCAAGTTTACTGAAAAAGGAGGAATAACTGTAACATGCACAGCTGATCAAAAAAACTACATTATATCTGTAAAAGACACAGGCATCGGGATAAACGGGAACTATTTACCTCTAATATTTGAACCATTTCGTCAGATAGATAGTGGGCTTTCTAGAAAATACGAGGGAACGGGGCTTGGGCTTTCGATCTCTAAAAGGTTAATCGAAATGATGGGAGGGAAAATCTTTGTTGAGAGTGAACCGGGGAAGGGAAGCAATTTTACGGTAGTTCTACCTAAGAACATGGAGGGGCAAGATGAAAAAGAATCTTCTCTTGATAGAGGATAACGAATATAACCTGTACATGATGAGTTTTTTGCTAGAAAAAAACGGATTTGATGTAAAAGTGGCAAAAAACGGAAAAGATGGGATCATGCTGGCCCTTTCTGAAAAACCTGAGGTTATTCTTCTCGACATCCAGCTGCCGGAGATGGATGGCTATCAAGTTCTAAAAGAATTAAAGAACCACGATGAGCTAAAGAATATCCCGGTTATCGCTGTGACCTCCTACGCAATGCCTGGTGATAGAGAAAAGATACTGCAAGCAGGTGCAAATGGTTATATAGAAAAGCCCATCAATCCTGATACCTTCATCTCAGATATACTTAAATGCCTGAAGGATGGGAGCTGAAAAAAGTAATGGAAGAAAAAATTTTAATCGTAGATGACAGAGACGAGGCCAGATACCTACTAGAGACCATTCTCAAATCTCAAGGGTATGTAGTTATACCAGCTAGGAATGGAATCGAAGCCTTGTCCAGGATGAATTCGGAAAGCATTGACCTAGTTATTACTGACATTCTAATGCCTGATATGGACGGCTTTGAACTAATTAGAAGGATGAGAGGAAATGAAAATCTTAAAGGGATACCTGTCATTGTTTATACTGCCACATACACAGGACCCGAGGATGAAAATTTTGCTTTAAAAATAGGCGCTAACCGATTTCTTCAAAAACCCACTGAACCAGATGAGTTGATAAAAGTGGTTAAAGACATTCTTGAAAAAAAAGAGACTTCTATACCGGCGGAAATTGGAGAGGCGGAAGCACTTAAAGCATTTAGCGAAAGACTTATCCGGAAGCTCGAGATCCAAACCGAAAGATGGAAAAACACATTCGAAAGCATACTCGACGGAATAGCAATCGTCTCACCGGATGGAACAATACTTGAGTGTAACAAAGCAATGAACGAGATTCTTGGCAAAAAAGCTCAAGAAATAATTGGGAATAAGTGTTATAAGGTGATCCATGGCACTGATGAACATATAGAGGGATGTCCACTGGTAAAATCACTGACGACACGTAAAAGGGAAACTATGGAGTTACCTGATCAGGATAGGTTTTATATGGTAATGGTCGATCCTATTTTTGGTCTGGGTGGCAATATAGAGAGTTTTGTTCATATATTGCGAGATGTAACAGAAGAGAAAAAGAGGGAAAAGGCACTGCGAGAGAGCGAAGAGAGATACCATTTCATATCCGATCTAATTTCGGATTATGCCTATGCCTTTGAAGTCAAAGAAGATGGGACGCTCAAGGGCCTGTGGGTTACCGATTCATTTGTAAAAGTTTTTGGTCTGACCATATCTGAGATAGACGAAAGGGGTGGGTGGCAAACGATGGTCTACAAGGAGGATCTTTCTATCGCTATCGAACACGCAAACAGGGTGATTTCTGGGCAACCCGACATATGTGAGATGAGATGGGTAACAAAGGACGGACAAATAAGATGGTTAAGAGACTACGCTGTACCCGTTGTGGATAATGTGCTAAAAAGGGTAACCCGAATTTATGGAGCATCGCAAGATATTACAGAAAGAAAACAAATGGAAGAAGCATTAAGACAGAGTGAAGAGTTCTACAAGGCCATTTTCGAAAACACAGGGACTGCAACGTTAATAGTGGAAGAAGACACAACAATCTCTCGTGCAAACCAGATGGCTTTGAACTATATAGGCCTAAAAAGGGAGGAATTTGAGGGGAAAAGAAGCTGGACTGAGTTTGTCGCAGAAAAAGAAGATCTAGAAAAGATGCTTGAGTACCATCGTTTGAGGCGGGTTCATCCAGATCTTGCTCCAAGAAGCTACGAATTCAAAATTAAATCTCCTTCTGGAAAGATCTATCACGCTCTTCTTTCTGCCGCAATGATCCCTGGAACAAAAAAAAGCGTAGTATCTATGCAGGACATAACAGAGCTTAAAGAGATGGAAGAGAGGCTTTTAGAGGCAGAAAAGAAGTACCAAACCATAGTAGACAACGCTCCCGAACCGATAGTTGTGCTGCAGGATAAACTTATAAAGTTCGTTAATCGAAAGACTGAGGATGTATACGGTTACTCTCTGGATGAGCTTTATATGCGTCCCTTCATTGACTTTGTCCATCCCGAAGATAGAGAAAGGGCAATGGATCTTTACACCAGTGAGCTTCCTGATGTGGAATCAGGCTTCACGTATGAAATAAGGTTAATAGACAAAAACGGAAACACAAGATGGACCCACGGAACCGCAGTCAATATAGAGTGGGAAGGGAGACCTGCCCGGTTGAATTTTATTAGAGACGTTACTGAAATAGTAAAGGCAGAGGAAGAAAAAAAGAGGCTACAAGAACAGTTATTACAATCTCAAAAGATGGAAGCACTTGGAAGGCTCGCGGGAGGAATAGCCCACGATTTCAATAACATCCTGACTGTGATTAAGGGTTCCTGTCAGTTAGCTTTTTCAGAAGCGAAGGTGGGAGAACCTCTTTTAGAAAGAATATCAGAGATAGAAAGAGCAGTAGATAAGGCTTCGGACCTTGTAAGGCATTTACTTGCCTTCAGCAGAAGGCAAATTATGAAGATGAGAATAGTTGATCTAAACCAAATAGTGACAAGCATAGAGAAAATGTTGAAAAGAATAATTGGGGAAAACATCGAGTTTGTAACTAAGATTTCCAAAGATCCTTGTCTTATAATGGCTGATCCATCCCAGATAGAACAGGTGATTATAAATCTGGCGGTGAATGCAAAAGACGCAATGCCTAAAGGTGGAAAACTCACAATAAGCACGGAAAAAACCCATATTCCTGAAGAAAAAAGAGAGTATCATTTTCCATTTAGCGGCTCCTATGTGATTCTTACAGTTTCTGACACAGGCTTGGGCATTCCTAAGGAAATTCAGGAAAAAATTTTTGACCCTTTCTTTACGACAAAGGAGGTTGGAAAAGGCACTGGACTTGGGCTTTCAACTGTTTATGGTATTGTGAGACAGCTCGGTGGATATATACTGTTGAAAAGTGAGGAAGGAAAAGGAACCGTATTCAGGATTTACATACCCGAGGCAGATGAGTCGCCAAAAGAAGATGTAGAAAAGATGAGAGTCGAGACACACCTCATCCCTGGAAAAGGCCGTGTTCTTGTAGTAGAAGATAACGATGACCTTAAAGACCTTATTACTGAATTCCTAACAAAAAAAGGGTACGAAGCTCTCTCTGCAAAAAACGCTCAGGAGGCTTTAGAAATAATCAGCCGACAAACAAAACCAATCGATGTCCTCCTTACTGACATTGTCATGCCAGGAATAAGTGGCAGGGAATTAGCGCAGACTGTGAAAAGGTCATACCCTGAAACGAAAATTCTATTCATGTCTGGTTATATGGACGAAAGTCAGTTAGATTTTGGCATTTTTGAAGAAGGTTTTTCCTTTATCCAAAAGCCTTTTGATTTCGACACACTGGCAAAAAAGGTTATGGACTTGTTGGAAAGTTAAATCCGTGTTATACTTTGCCGCTTTTGCAAAAACTCATGACAGACGGAAAAACCATTCTTCTCGCCGACGATAACGAGGAGGCACGTCATCTTTTTGAGACATTTTTGGTCTCCAAGGGCTACAATTGCATTGTAGCTTCAAACGGAAAAGAAGCTTTAGAGAAGCTCCGTTCCCATCGGGTGGACATCATTCTCAGTGATGTTATTATGCCGGTAGTAGATGGTTTCGAACTCTTAAGAAGAGTCAAAAACGAGGAAAGTGGAAAAGGTATACCTTTCATTCTTTACAGTGGAGTTTATACCGGTGAGGAGGACGAGCAATTTGCAAAAAAAATTGGAGCGGATCGCTTTTTTGGGAAACCCTATGATTTTAACAAAATGCTTTCGGCTATAGAAGAAGAGATCAAAAAAAGTGAAAAAGGCGGTGGCACAACCAGAAAATCTCTGGAAGAGACAGACATCCTGAGAGCTTACGGCGAGAGATTAACCTCTAAGCTTAAAAAAGAAGCAGAAAGATGGAGAACTGTGTTCGATTCAATGCTGGATATGGTTGCTCTTCTTGAGGAATCTGGCTTGATTCTTTTATGGAATAGGGCCTTTGAGGAGTATTTTGGTCCCAATCTGAAAAAAGAAAGCCATAAGTGTGCCCATGTACTTGAGTGTGCAGATTGGAAAACCAAGGATTGTCCCCTTTTAAACGCGAGAAAAGGCAAAAAGAGAGAATCCCGAGAGATCCACAGAAATGGAAGTTTTTTTATTGAGATAATTGAACCAATTATAGAACCAGATGGAAGTGTAAGAAGATTTGTACAGATAGTTAGAGATATAACCCAGGAGAAAAAAGCAGAATACGCACTTAAACAAAGCGAAAAAAAGTACCATTCCATATTCGAGTACGCCATAAACGGTATTTACCAAATGACTCTTAACGGAGAGTTTCTACTTGCAAATCCTTCTTTTATCAACATGTTAAGCTACGAATCTTTTCAGGAACTTAAAGACTGTCTTAAGGACATAAAAAGAGATCTCTTTCTAAAACCCGAGGATTTCGAGTATATAAAACAGAGCCTTCTGCAAGGTGGGATCGTAAGAGGATTTGAAACCGAACTCAAAAGAAAAGATGGTGCGATTATCTGGGTAACAATAGACGCGCATCTTGTGAAAGATACTTATGGGGAAAATACTTTTATCCAGGGATTCGCAGAGGAGATAACGGAAAAGAAAAAGGTAGAACTTGAACTAAGGGAGATGGCTGAAAAATTGAAAAGATCCTTTTTTGCAACTGTAAGGGCTTTATCAACGGTTATTGACTTAAGGGACCCTTATACAGCAGGGCACCAGAGGAGGGTATCTAATTTGGCCGCCATGATAGCACAGGAGATGAAAATGTCCAATGATTTTGTAGAAAATGTTAGGATAGCTGGCGAGATTCATGATATAGGGAAGGTCGCGGTTCCTTCTGAAATACTTACCAGGCCAGGGAAGTTACTTAGAGAAGAGATGGACATAATCAAACGACATCCCGAAATAGGATACGAGATTCTGCGAGACGCAGAAATGCCAGATCCTATACCGCGTATAGTGTACGAGCATCACGAGAGAATGAATGGATCTGGCTATCCTAGAGGACTCAAAGGTAATCAGATAACTATGGGGGCACGTATTCTTGCTGTGGCCGATGTTGTTGAGGTTATATCTACCCATAGACCTTATAGACCAGCTATCGGGCTAGACGCAGCTTGCGAGGAAATAAACAAAGGAAAAGGAGAATTTTACGATGGTGAAGTGGTAGAAGCGTGCCTTAGAATCCTCAAAAATGCTGGAAATCTTCCTTTTTAAGTCCTAACTCACACCGAGCGCAACTCTCCAAAGTATAAAAGCTAAAGGCGAAAGTAAAGTGGATAAGGTTATCGCACCCGAGGCAAGTCGAGCATCTCCGTCCAACTCTCTTGCCATTACGTAGGAAGATATGGCTACGGGACTTGCCAAAAGTATTATAAGTGGTACCCCATATTCGATGGGTACTCGAAAATAATTGAGCAAAGGAATGCAAAGTACAGGCAGAACAAAGAGTTTAAAAATAGAGGCTAGAATTAAGGGAAATACGTTGTCTGTAAGGAAATCCCATTTCATTGTGGCACCTATCACTATTAAGGCCATTGGTAAGGCAACGTTTGAAAGAATGTTCATAGTCTTTAAAATAAAAGAGGGTAGGCTTATCTCATATGCCGCAAAGAATAACCCTAAAAAGGTGGCCCAAATTACAGGAGTTTTAAGTATGGATGAAAGTGCTACGTAGAACGAATCTTTTGTATTTCTGCTAGTTAAATGTAGGGAAAGGATAGCTATGGCATTATTTAAAAGGATCAAAAATCCAACAAAAAAGGTTCCTTTTTTCAATGAACTTTCACCTAACGTAAATAAGATAGTCGCAAGCCCAACGTAAGACACATTGCCATGGATACTTGCCTGTAAGAATGTTCCTAGTTTTCCACCTGAAAGCTTTAAAAACTTCCCGCTGATGAGAGATAGGAGTAAAGTTAAAAAAGTGGGAATCATTATTGCAAAAAAACTCTTGAAATTCATACCCTCAAAATTGGAATGGGCAACGCCTGTGAAGACTAGAACAGGGAGAGGAAAATTAAAGATAAATCTATTTATTTCTCCTAAAGTTCCCTCATTGAGAAAACCGCTCTTTTTAACAAAACATCCCAATAATATTACAAGAAATATGGGCAGAATCGGTTCGATTAAGGCTTCCATTGATGAACTCTAAAAGGTTCATTTACTTGCCAATATAATCTCCATTATACCGCTTCTTACCATCATTATTGAAAATGCGGCAAGGATTATTGAAAAAAGCTTTCCCAGTCCTTTTGTTCCTCCTTCTTTTAGAATTCTCATGATCCACGTGGAATTTAAGAAAACTAACCGCACTATCAAAATGTTCATCAAAAAACAGAGTACAGTAGAGAAGTACCCGTAAGATGAGGCACTTATAAGAATGACAGTAAGTACCCCTGGACCGACAATAAGAGGGATCCCAACAGGAACAACCCCTAAACTCTCTTTTGGAAAGGATCTAGTTTTTTCAGGAAATAGGATATCCACGATGGCTATTATAAACAAAAGTATCCCGCCTGCAACTTTAAAATCGGAGACTGTGATCCCGAGGAGCTTAAACACCCATCTCCCAAAAAGAAGAAATCCCACACCCGCCAAGGCAGCCGTTAATATAGATACATTCACTATGGCACGTCTGTCCCTTTCATCCATATCCTTTGTGAGGGAGACAAAGATAGGTAAAATTCCTATAGGATCTAACGCTACAAAAAATGGAATAAAAGGTAAAAAAAGCCTTGATCCGAGTGCCTCGCTGAATCCTTCCATTTATCCTAGTTTTCAGTCTCCAAAAGAGAATTAAACTTTTAGAACGAGGTTTATCATATCTCCCCTTGTAAAGCCCATTTTGTGGAAGAATTGTAAAAGATCCCAGTCGTTCCAGTTTACAAGGGTGTATATCGTATCAATATTGTATCTCTTTAAGTTTTCAATAAGTTTATTAGTTAGAAGTCTTGCGATTCCCCTGTTTTGATAATCAGGATCTATACCAATTGTATCTATCCATCCTATGTTTGTTGGTACCTTAAATTCCCAGCCACTTACACCCCCAAGTATGAACCCAACCACCTTTCCCTCTATTTCTGCTACCAGGGATACATCCTCAGGCCTGGTGTCTTTCTGCTTTATTATCTTGTTATACCAATAATCTCTTCTTTTTTCTCCCAGTACTTTTGTATCGATTTCGACTATTGCATCTAAATCTTCTTCTTTCATAGTTCTGATTACCAATCTATCAAGGAAACTTACCATTTCCTCCCCCTTTGTTCTTGTAAATTAAGGGGTAGACTATAAGCCGGGTTCTGTATCCCTTTCGGGACGGTGGCCATTTCTCTTAAAGACCCTCTGCCGGTCTTTTTTTGCGGCCTACCCGGATGACGTGAGCGGGCAACTCACTCACGCATAACGCGTGAACTCCTGTTTGGCCTTGCACCGGATGGGGTTTGCCGTGCCTTCCCTGTCGCCAGGGAAGCGGTAAGCTCTTACCTCACCTTTTCACCCTTACCACTGCTTATTGAGCAATGGCGGTATATTTTCTGTGGCACTTTCCCTGGGGTTACCCCCGGTCCCCGTTAGAGACCATCCTGCCCTATGGTGCCCGGACTTTCCTCCCCTTTTGGGGCGGCCACCTGTCTACCCCTTTTTATCGCCTCCTTTGCCAATTTATCGGCAACTCTGTTTTTTTCTCTTGGGATATATTTTACCAAAAATCTTTTGAACCTGCCACCAAGTGAAAAAACGTTCCATACGTAGTTTTTGAGCTTTTTGTCTTTTACTTTGAAGATTCCAGTGAGTTGATTCACTAAAAGCTGTGAATCAGAATATACAACAATTTCTTCTGCATTAAAATCTAGTGCTTTCTCAAGGGCATATATTAGCGCTTCGTATTCGGCTACGTTATTTGTCTTTTTTCCTATATAGGTTGATTCCCTAATCATTTCTTTTCCATCAGGAGAATATAAAACAACCCCGATCCCGGCGTGACCAGGGTTCCCAGAGGATGCGCCATCTACAAATGCACGCCATTCTTTAGTTTTCATCAATGTAATAGAATATGCGGTTACAGTTGGGACAGAATATTATTTCTTTGTTCTTTGTTACTTCAATAAAAAGCTGTGGTGGAATATTTACGAAACATCCTAAACACACCCCGTTTTTAACATTGACAACAGCGATGCCCTGCCTTTTTTCTCTTAGTAGGTTATATCTTTCTCTAAGTTCAGGACTTACACTGCTCATGAGTCTTTCTCTCTCAGCCTTAAACTTTGCTATTTCTTCGTCCATTGTAGATAAATCCAGTTCTATGTTCTTTTTTTCCTCTTCAATCTCCTTCTTTCTCTTCTCCAAATGCTTAATTGATGCCTGATAATCTTTTTTTAAATCCTCAATCCTGTCCATGAGAACTATTATATCTTCTTCCAATTTATCCACCGCCTCCTTTGCAGTTTCAATCTCCTTAAGTAGAGCCTGATACTCTTTATTCGTTTTTACCTCGAAGAGTTTTGATTCTTTTTTCTTTATCTTATCCTTCTCTTCCTCTAACTCTCTTTCCTTTCTTCTTCGCTCCTTTTCGAGTTCCTCAATCACTATCTTTTCCTTTTCAGTCTTCTCTTTCAAATCTTTTAATTCTGTATTAAGTTCCTCTATCCTTTTTGGACCCGTAATTAGCTTTTTCTCCGTTTCCATTATCTTTAAGTCTGCCTTTTGAATTTCATAAAGAATTCTTAGCTCCTGTTCCAAACTCTCCCTCCCCTAATAATTTTAGAGGGGGTGCACCCAACTCAGGTACACCCCCTCTCTGCGAGATTTGGTTTTTCTAATTTACACTTCATCATGTGTCATCTTTAATGGGCCCACCTGGCCTCGAACCAGGGACCTTCCGGTTATGAGCCGGTGGCTCTTCCATCTGAGCTATGGGCCCTTAGCTATTTATTTAAATTAACCGATCGGTAGCGTAATGTCAACTTTAAATTGACTTTAAACGGTCTTAACAGGTATAATTAAAGGCTTTATACGGAGGTTCCATTTGCGTAGCATCTTGTGTGGATTACTCAACATAAATCATATTGATACGAAGGTAGAGTTATGTGGATGGGTTTATAGGTGGCGTGACCATGGGGGAGTTATTTTTGTAGACTTAAGAGATACAACTGGGACCGTGCAACTCGTTTTTTCACCGGAATACTCAGTTTCCGCCCACGCTTTGGCAAAAGAATTAGGACTTGAGTACGTGATAAGGGTATCGGGGGTAGTAAGGAAAAGACCGCCAGGAACGGAAAATAAAGATATACCTACAGGAGATGTGGAGGTAGCTGTAGATACATTGGAAATCATTAATACATGTAAACAGCTACCATTTAACTTAGACGATGAAGAAATTAACGAATCTATAAGGCTGAAATACAGATATCTTGATATGAGAAGGCCTGAAATCCATGAAATTTTTAAGATTAGAAGCCTGGCTTATAAGATTGTAAGAGATTATTTTTACTCTCTCGGTTTTCGCGAATTCGAAACTCCTTATTTTACTAAAAGTACTCCTGAAGGGGCAAGAGACTTTATAGTTCCGAGCAGACTTAATCCAGGACAGTTCTATGCTCTTCCACAATCACCTCAACTTTTCAAGCAAATTTTAATGATTGCTGGTTTTGATAAATACTTCCAGATTGCCAGGTGTTTCAGAGACGAAGATTTAAGAGCAGATAGACAGCCCGAATTTACCCAGATAGATGTGGAAATGAGCTTTGTGAACGTTGATGACGTGATAAAAGTGAGTGAAGGCCTGATAGGTGAACTGGTTAAAGGTTTAAAAGGAAAGGAGATCGGGCTTCCGTTTCCGAGAATAACTTATAATGAAGCTATGGAGTTTTACGGCACAGATAAGCCAGACTTGAGGTTCGACTTAAGGTTGGTTGATATTACTGATGTTTTTCAAGAAACTGAACTGGGAATTTTAAGACGAATAGTTGAAAATAAGGGAAGCATAAAATGCATTCATTTCAAGGAAAAAAATCTTTCAAGAAGAGAACTTGATTTAGCTGTAGATAAAGCAAAGGAGTTAGGAGCAGAAGGTCTTATATGGATGAAAATAGAAGGAAATTCTTTTCAATCACCGGTAAGTAAATATTTAAAGATGGAAGAGTTAAAAAGACTCGAAAAAAAAGTTAATCCAAAAGATGGAGATATCATTTTTATTGTAGCTGGAAATAGAGATACAGTGAACGAAGTTTTGGGAAAGTTTAGGCTCTACTTGGCAGAGAAATATTGTGACATAAAAGATGATGAACTAAAATTCGTATGGGTTGTTGATTTTCCGCTTCTTGAGTACAGTGAGGAAGAAAAAAGGTATGTGGCGAGACATCACCCGTTTACCGCACCCGCCTTGGATATAAAAACTTTTACCGGACAAATGGGGGATATACCTGCTAAAGCGTATGATCTTGTGCTTAATGGAGTTGAAATTGGAGGGGGAAGCATAAGAATACACAAAAAAGAAGATCAGATGGAAATGTTTAAGCTTCTAAATATAGAAGAAGAGGAGGCAAAGGAAAAATTCGGTTTCCTTCTTGAGGCTTTGGAATTTGGTGCACCTCCTCATGGCGGGATCGCGTTTGGTTTTGACAGACTTCTCATGATGCTTCTTGGGAAGAAGAGCATAAGAGATGTGATCCCTTTTCCGAAGACACAAAAGGGGATCTGTCCTTTAACAGGAGCACCATCTTCTGTAACACAAAAACAATTGAATGAATTAAAGATAAAAATAAACATTTAACTTTATGGAGGTCAGAATTGAAAAAGAAAAAAGGGTTCATATTCAAAAATACTATAAGAACAAAAAAATTTCCCCTTGTAGACGTAGAGGAACCTGAGTTTTTTAGAGAAACATTTCCATACAATGAAGTTTGCAAGGTAAAATTCGACCACAAAATCGAACTTATAGATCCCCCAGATGACATTTTTATTACGGATACTACTTTCAGGGACGGCCAACAGGCAAGGCCACCTTTTACCGTGAAGCAGATTGTTGATCTTTACGAACTGATGCATAGACTTGGTGGCCCTAACGGTGTTATAAGACAGTCAGAGTTCTTTCTTTACACGGAGAAAGACAGAGAGGCCGTTGACAAATGCAGAGAAAAAGGTTTCCGTTACCCAGAAATAACGGGTTGGATAAGGGCGAATAAGGAAGACTTGCAGATTGTAAAAGAAATGGGACTCAAAGAAACTGGTATTCTCACGAGCGTTTCAGACTATCACATCTTCATGAAACTCAAAAAGAAAAGATCCCAAGCTTTTAACGATTACTTGAAAATAGTAGAAGAGGCATTAAACTACGGTATCACCCCCAGATGCCATTTTGAAGACGTCACAAGAGCTGACATATACGGATTCTGTGTGCCATTTGCACAGGCCCTTATGGAACTGTCTCAGCAGGCAAAAATCCCTGTTAAAATACGACTTTGCGACACCCTGGGCCTTGGTGTTACCTATCCGGGTGCAGCGCTTCCAAGGTCTATTGGAAAGATAGTGAGAGCCATGATAGATGACGCAGGGGTTCCTTCAGAGTACTTAGAATGGCATGGACACAATGATTTCCATAAGGTTATAGTTAACAGCGTAAGCGCCTGGCTTTACGGATGTACGTATGTAAATGGTACCCTTCTCGGAATAGGAGAAAGGACTGGAAATGCCCACATCGAGGGGCTCATAATGGAGTACATTGCCCTTACCGGGACTGAAAACGGGATTGACACTAGAGTAATAACAGAGATACGTAACTACTTTGAACGAGAAATAGGATATCATGTTCCTAGGAACCAACCCTTTGTAGGAGCAGATTTTAACACCACCTCTGCTGGGATCCATATAGATGGGTTAATGAAAGACAGGGAAGTTTATACCCCCTTTGACACTGAAAAGATATTGAATAGACCCATATCCGTTAATATAACGGATAAGTCTGGGCTTGCCGGTATAGCACATTGGATTAATACGCACTTTGCCTTAACAGGAAAAGACAGAATAGATAAAAATCATCCTGGTATCGCAAAGATAAATAAATGGGTTCTTAAACAGTACGAGGAGGGTAGAGTTACTTCCATATCTGACCAGGAGCTTGAACATTTGGCGAGAAGATATATACCTGAAATATTCGTCTCAGAATTTGAGCTCTTCAAAAAGAGGGCATACGAGATGGCTGCACATCTTATTGAACGGTACATAGACCATCCAGAAATAAGGAGTATGGTTCCACAGAGGATCGAAGAGGTATTGAAGCAGGTCGTTGGTGAATATCCTTACATCCAGTTTGCATACGTAGTTAATAATGAAGGTATAAAGATCACAAAAAATATAACCCAGGTAGTGGACCGTGCCAAATACTATAAGATAGGTCTTCATGAGGATTTCTCAGACAGAGATTGGTTCATAAATCCAATGAAAACAGGAAAAGTTTATGTTTCAGACCTTTATTCCTCAAGAATAACTGGAGCTCTTTGTATAACTGTCTCTGGACCCATAAGGGATAATTCTGGAGATATAGTAGGTGTTTTAGGATTCGATATAAGATTCGAGGATCTGACAAAGGCAGAAGAAGAATTAGCGGAGGGTTAACAAGTGGGAAAGACGATAGTCGAAAAGATTATCAGTTTAAATACAAAAACGGATGCCAGACAAGGCGATTATCTAATTGTAAATGTGGACAAGATTCTCCTTCAAGATGGTACAGCCCCCCTTGCTATAAATAGATTCAAGGAACTGGGCTTTGAAAAGCTCTTTAACCCAAAAAATGTAGTATTCTTCATTGATCATGCCTCGCCTAGTCCGAGAAAGGAACTATCTAACGATCACATAATCATAAGAGAATTCGTGAGAAATTATGGCGCTTTGCTCAGCGATTCAGGAGAAGGGATCTGTCACCAAGTCATGTGCGAAAAGTTTCTTTCTCCTTCGGAGGTCCTTTTGGGGGCAGACTCTCACACGACCACAGGGGGTGCCCTAGGGGCTTTTGCAACGGGGATGGGATCTACTGATATAGCAGTTGCAATGGGACTTGGAAAAACGTGGATAAGGGTTCCTGAATGCCATAAGTTTGTGCTAAATGGAGAGTTGAGAAGTGGGGTTTTTAGTAAAGATTTAATTCTATATATAATTGGGATGATTGGAGCAGAGGGGGCAACGTATAAGGCTATGGAGTTTACAGGTGATCTTGTAAAAAAGCTTCCCATTGAATCGCGGATGACTATTGCAAATATGGCTGTTGAAGCTGGTGCAAAGTGCGGAGTATTTCCTTCAGATCTAATGACTTTCATGTATCTTAGGACAAAGGGAAGGGAAAAAAGTTACATAGAATTAATTCCAGACGAGGATGCAAAGTATGAGAAAGTTTACGAAATAGATGTGGAGAAAATTGAGCCACAGATAAGTGTTCCGCATAGGGTAGATAATGTAAAGACGGTTCTGGAAGTTTCCTCCAAGGATGTGGAGATAAGTCAAGTCTTCATAGGATCCTGTACAAACGGAAGAATAGGAGACTTGAGAATCGCGGCTAATATTCTGAGAGGAAGAAAAAAACATAAAGATGTTCGATTGATCGTATGTCCCGCATCCAGATTTGTGTACTACCAAGCGCTTCAGGAAGGTATAATAACTACTTTAGTTGAGGCAGGGGCTATAATTCTTCCTCCGGGATGTGGTCCCTGCATAGGACTTCATATGGGAGTTTTGGGTAATAACGAACGGTGCGTCTCCACATCAAACAGAAATTTTTTGGGACGGATGGGAAATCCTGATTCTGAAATATATCTTGCTTCACCTGCGACAGCGGCTGCATCTGCAATTAAAGGAAAAATAACTGATCCCAGGGAGGTAATGGATGATATTGAAGGGAAAGGCATGGAAGTTTGGTGATAACATATCTACAGACCATATTATCCCAGGCAGATTTTATCATCTTAGATCCAATTTGGAAGAATTGAAAAAACACCTATTTGAGGATATCCATCAGGGCTTTTATGAAAAGGTAACAAAGGGTGATATTATATTCGGAGGAAGAAATTTCGGTCTTGGATCTAGTAGGGAGCATGCTCCATTGATAATAAAGCTGGCAGGTATAGATGCTGTTGTTGCTCCATCTTTTGCGAGAATATTTTTCAGAAATGCTATAAATGTAGGTCTCTGCGCAGTAATATGTGATGCGGATGAAGTAGAGGAAGGAGATGAAATAGAGCTCCATATTGAACAGGGTGTCTTGAAAAACCTCACGAAAGGATTTGAAAAAAGGTTTCAGCCATTGCCTGCAATTATGAGAGATATATTGAAGGAAGGAGGCCTTGTTCAATATATAAGAAAAAACGGAGGATTCAAAGTGTAATGGAAAAAATAAAGATTCCATATATTATAGGAGACGGCACAGGTAAAGATATATGGAACGCTTCTCGCGAGGTACTTGAAGAAGCAGTAATTAGAGCGTACAACCACGAAAAGGAAATAGAATGGGTTTACCTCTTGGCAGGTCAAAATGCTCTTGAACAGAAGGGTGTTTTACTTCCGGATGAGACTCTACATACTATCCGGGAGATAAAATTTGCGATAAAAGGACCTCTTACGACGCCTGTTGGTGGTGGTTTCAGAAGTATGAATGTCTATCTGAGACAAATATTCGATTTATATGTATGCCTACGCCCGATAAAATACATAAAAGGTCTTCCTAGTCCAATAAAAAATCCGGAACGTGTAAACATAATCGTTTTTAGAGAAAATACCGAAGATGTTTACAAAGGAATAGAGTGGGCTGCTGAAACAGAAGACGTGAGGAAGTTGATAGATTTCTTAAAAGAAAGTATGGAAATTGATCTTCCTTATGACTCCGGAATAGGAATAAAACCCATAAGCAGGAAGGGAACTGAAAGGTTTGTCAATTGGGTTTTGAATTATGCGATAACGCATGGGAGGAAGAAGATAACTATAGTCCACAAGGGTAATATAATGAAATATACCGAAGGAGCTTTCAGAGCATGGGCGTACGAGGTTTACGAAAGGTTTATGAAAGATTCAGCTGGCAAAGAGATCATGGTCAATGATATAATTGCAGACAACATGTTCATGCAGATAATACTAAGACCTGAGGAATACGATATACTTTTGTGTCCAAATCTAAACGGAGACTATCTTTCAGACTGTTGCGCTGCTCTTGTGGGGGGTCTTGGGGTAGCTCCGGGAGCAAACATAGGCGACGAAATAGCGATTTTTGAGCCAACCCACGGGAGTGCTCCAAAATATGCGGGTAAAGATATTGTAAATCCCCTCTCGTTTATATTTTCTGCTTGCATGTTATTCGAGCACATCGGATTAAAGGAAGCTAAGGAGTTAATAGAGAAAGCTGTAGAAAAAACAATAAGCGAAGGCATCATGACTTACGATCTTGCCCGCCTTTCGCACGGGATACAACCTGTAAAATGTTCGGAATTTGGAAGAGCCTTAATTGAGAGAATGGGTTAGGTCATGGAAAGAAAGAAAGATACATTACAGCCTGAGGATTTTAGATCTAAAATAGCAAACCTGTCTGAGAGATTTCAGACGCTTAGGGGTCATCTTTGACCTCGCCTCCTTAGAGATAAAAATCCAAGAACTCGACAAAGAGATAGCGAAACCAAATTTTTGGGAGGATCAAGAGAGGGCTCATCGGGTCTTGAAAGAGAGGGCTAAGCTCTCAGAAGATAAAGAAAAATTGGTAAGATGTGAAAAAGAACTGCAAGACATTCTTATCCTTGAAGATTTTTTCAGGGAGACTAACGATCCTCAAGACTTAAAGGAGCTAAAATCCAGACTTAATAAACTAGAGGATGATCTGACAAGATTGGAAATAGAAAGAATGCTTTCCGGTGAGCACGATAAAGACAATGCAATCGTTTACATAAATGCTGGCGCTGGTGGAACAGAGGCACAGGATTGGGCTGAAATGTTGTTGCGGATGTATTTGAGGTGGGCAGAAAGAAAAGGATTTGAGACTCAGATTGTGGACATGCTTTATGGTGAAGAAGCTGGTATAAAGAACGTTACTTTTATAGTAAGAGGGTTATACGCATATGGGTATTTAAAATGTGAGAACGGGATACACAGACTTGTCAGGATTTCGCCGTTTGATGCGAATAATAGAAGACACACATCTTTTGCCTCTTTTTACTCTTATCCGGAAATTTCGGATAATATAGTAGTGGAAATAAAAGAAGAAGATCTTCGCATCGATACCTTTAGGGCGAGTGGTCCAGGAGGCCAACATGTAAACAAGACTGAAAGCGCTGTCAGGATCACTCATATTCCCACCGGGATTGTGGTCCAGTGTCAAAATGAAAGATCCCAGCACAAAAATAAGGCGATTGCTCTTTCAATACTTAAATCAAGACTCTATGAGCTGGAAAAACAGAAAAAGGAAGAGAAGATAAAGGCCTTAAGTCAAGAAAAAAAAGAGATCGCTTGGGGAAGTCAAATTCGCTCTTACATTCTCCATCCATACAAACTGGTTAAAGATCATAGGACGAAATTTGAGGTTCACAATGCAGATGACGTCTTGGATGGCAATCTGGATGGCTTCATCAAGGCTTGCCTTTTACACTTGACTTTTAAGAGAAATTAAGGGTATCTATTACTTATGGAACTTTTTGCAGATCATAAACTTGTTGAGCTAGAAGAAAAGATAGAGATGCTTCTTAAAAACTACAAAGCTCTAAAGGAAGAAAACGAGAAATACCAGGAAAAATTTAAAGCGCTTGAAGCGGAAAACAGGGAGCTGAAGGAGAAAGTTACAAGCATGAAAAATGAGAAGGATCTCATAATTGAAAAGATTGGGGCCATAATTGAGAAAATATCGCTCGCTCAAAGATAAATGGAGAAAAGAGTGGAAGTAACTATAGGAAGGAACCATTACACATTTATCGGCGAAGATGAAGAGAGAATAAAAAAAGTAGCAACATACGTGGACAGTAAGGTGACTGAGGTATTGAGAGAACATAAGATTGTAAATACCGTCAACGTACTTGTGATGGCATTAATGGAAATGGCTGATGAGTATCTTGAACTGAAAGAAAGGCTTGGGAAGATAGAAACAAGTACAAATCGACTTTTAAAAAAGATTGAGGAGATTTAAGGTTCCCTGCAATGTGCGTGATAAGTAGTGACTTCGAGCCAACACCTCAATTATGGGAGCCAGATTTCGTCGCCGGGAGCATGCTCGCAGAAGCGAGAAGCCAAAGGCAACGAGGAGGCACCCACTTTTATTTTTGAGGTTCAAGATCTACTATTTACACGGCATTGCGGGGATTAAAATAGATATTATTGAGGGTTAGTTGCTGAGGAAAGAGAGATTTATAACATAAAGTCAAAAAAAATAAGGAGGTATTTGCTTTTTTTATTTAGTAAAAAGAGTCTCTTTGCCCTCATCACCTAACCCCTTAAATTAAAGAGGGGAAAGTGACATTATTGATATACGTTCTTATTGTTGCAGTTTCAGTTTTCGTCGGTTTTTACTTATCTAAAATTCTTCAAAAAAGAAAGCTTGAAGAATACGAAAGAATAGGAAAAAAAATAATTGAGGATGCAAAAAGGGAAGCGGAAACAATAAAGAAGGAAGCTTCTCTTCAAGCCAAAGATATAATCATCCAAGCTAAAACCGACTTCGACCAAGAAATAAAGGCTAGAAGACTCGAGTTGAATAAAATTGAACAAAGGCTTGCTCAGAAAGAAGCAAGCTATGATAGAAGATTAGAACTCCTCGACAAAAAAGAAGAAGAACTTGCGAGGAAAGAAAGGGAAGTGCTGCATAGAGAATTAGAGGCTAATGAAAAGATAAAAGAATATGATAGGCTTTTGGAGAAAGAAAGGGAAAAGCTTGAAGCATTATCTGGGATAACTTCTGAGGAAGCAAAACAGATGCTTTTACAAAAAGTAGAAGAAGATGCCAAATTTGAGGCAGTAAAGATATATAAGAGGATAGAAGAGGAGGCAAAGGAAAAGGCCGACAAAAAAGCAAAGGAGATCATCGCGCTTGCGGTTCAAAGATATGCAGGAGAATATGTGGCTGAAGAATCAGTGTCAGTTGTTCAACTCCCAAACGAAGAAATGAAGGGGAGAATAATAGGGAGAGAGGGAAGGAACATAAGGGCTCTCGAAGCCGCTACCGGTGTGGATATCATAATAGATGACACACCCGAGGCAGTAATTCTTTCATGTTTTAATCCGATAAGGAGGGAAGTGGCAAGGCTGGCTCTGGAAAGACTTATAATGGATGGAAGAATACATCCGGCAAGAATTGAGGAGGTAGTGGCAAAGGTAGCCGAGGAGTTAGAGGAGAAGATAAAGGAGGCAGGAGAAAAGGCGGTTTTTGATTTAGGCTTACACAATGTTCATCCTGAACTTATTAAGCTTTTAGGGAAGCTCCAGTTCAGAAGTAGTTACGCCCAAAATGTTTATAAACATTCCATTGAGGTTGCTTTTATTTGTGGAATTATAGCTTCAGAACTTGGATTAAATGTAAAAGAGGCTAAAAGAGCCGGCCTTCTTCATGACATAGGTAAGGCTGTTGATCACGAAATAGAAGGTTCCCATTCTCAGATTGGGGCAGACCTTGCTAAGAGGTACGGAGAGAACGAAGAAATAGTGCACGCCATACTGGCCCATCATGAAGAAGTTGAGGCTCATTCCATACTTGATATTGTTGTTCAGGCAGCAGATGCTCTTTCTGGAGCAAGACCAGGTGCGAGAAGGGAGATGCTTGAGACTTATATAAAAAGATTACAGGATTTGGAAAGGATTGCGAACAGCTTTCCAGGTGTAGAAAAATCTTATGCAATTCAAGCAGGGAGAGAAATAAGAATAGTTGTAAACAGTGAAGTTGTGACTGATGATGAACTTTTCACTCTGTCTCGTGATATTGCAAAAAGAATAGAAAGCGAACTCTCTTATCCCGGTCAGATAAAAGTTGTAGTCATTAGAGAGACAAGAGCGGTGGATTATGCAAGATAGCACCATAGATGTCTTATTCTTAGGAGATGTAATAGGAAAACCTGGAAGATTGGCAGTTAAGGAGTTCGGAAAGAAAAAAGAAGCTGACTTTCTCATCATAAATGGAGAGAATCTTGCAGGTGGCATAGGGGTCACGCCTAAAGTAGCAGAAGAGATGTTTTCTTGCGGTGTGGATGCTATAACCACAGGAAATCATGTGTGGAAGAAGAAAGATATACTATCCTATCTTTCTTACGAAAAGAGATTGCTTAGGCCACTTAACTATCCGCCCGAAACCCCGGGATCTGGATTTACCATAATCAAGAAAGGTGAAAAAGCAATTTGCATTGTAAATATAGAAGGAAGAATATTCATGAATCCTCTTTTCTGTCCGTTTCGGACAATGATCGATTTTTTGGAGAGAGAAGGGATTGGATTACCTATCATTGTTGACTTTCACGCAGAGGCCACTTCTGAAAAAATAGCTATGGGTTGGTTTCTAGATGGAAAAGTCTCTGCTGTTATCGGTACACATACGCACGTACAAACATCGGATGAAAAGATTCTTCCCAATGGGACAGGATATATTACCGATGCAGGAATGACCGGTCCACAAGATTCAGTCATAGGAATGGACAAAACCGTTATAATAGAGAGGTTTTTGACACAGATTCCACAGAAGTTTGCCGTAGGAAAAGATAACGTTGAGGTTCAAGGGGTACGACTAAAGATAGATATGAACACAAAAAAATGTATTGACATACAAAGAGTGAAGGTGAAAGTGGAAATATGAGGGACATAAGTATAGAAAAGGAAATAGAGATAATTAAAAGAGGTTCAGTAGACCTCATCTCCGAGGGAGAACTAAAAGAAAAGCTCATTAGAGCACGTAAAGACAATAGACCATTAAGGGTTAAACTTGGACTTGATCCAACTGCACCTGACTTACATCTTGGCCACACGGTAGTACTTCAAAAGCTTAAGCAATTTCAAGATCTAGGGCACACAGCCATCTTTCTGATTGGTGATTTTACAGGTATGATAGGTGATCCTACGGGAAGGATTGAAACCAGACCTGCCCTCAGTAAAGAGGAACTTCTGAAGAATGCTGAGACCTATAAGGCTCAGGTATTTAAAATTCTGGATCCCAAAAGGACGGAGGTAAGATTCAATAGTGAATGGTTCGAGAAGATGAGCGCCGCTGACATGGTAAAACTCTGTGCTAAATATACAGTCGCTAGGATGATGGAAAGGGAGGATTTTAGAACGAGATACGAGAACAATCTTCCTATAAGTATACATGAATTCCTTTATCCTCTTGTGCAGGCGTATGATTCAGTCGCACTAGCCGCAGACGTAGAACTTGGAGGCCAAGACCAGATATTTAACTTATATGTTGGAAGAGAGATTCAGAGAGCCTATGGGCAGGAATCTCAGATCATAGTAACCGTTCCTCTGCTTGAAGGAATAGACGGTGTAAATAAAATGAGTAAAAGTTATGGAAATTACGTGGGAATCGATGAGCCACCAGATGTGATGTTTGGAAAACTGATGTCCATTTCAGACGAACTGATGCTCAAATATTATGAGCTTCTAAGTGACATATCCATAGATGAGCTGAATATTCTTAAAGAAGGGATACGCGAGGGTAAAATACATCCAAGGCAGGCTAAGATAAATCTAGCCAAAGAAATAGTTGCTAGATTTCACGGGATCAAGAATGCAGAAGACGCACACATGAACTTTGAAAAAATCCATAAGGAAAAACAGATTCCCGAAAATATACCTGTAATTTCTGTTAAAAAGACGACAGAAAAAATACAGGTTCCACTCTTTCTTAAAGAAGCGGGAATTGTATCTTCTATTTCGGAAGGAAGAAGGCTTTTATCGCAGGGAGGAATAAGGATTTCATATGGCGATGCCAATGTTCTTCAAAAGTTAAACGATGAATGGATAAGCATTGGAAACTTCAGCCAGATCGTATTCAAGGTTGGAAAAAGAAAATTTCTCAGAGTTGTTTTTGAAACTTGATGTGAGCTTGACATAGTGAGCTTACCTGTAGTTAACTAATTAATTAAAAAATTAAAGTGCAAAATCCCCGGTAGCTCAACGGCAGTAGCGGCGGGCTGTTAACCCGTAGGTTGCAGGTTCGAATCCTGCCCGGGGAGCTTTTATGATCTATAGTTCTTTCATACAGCTTAATTATCCTACCCACATTAAAGAATTTTTATAGAACTTGAAACCTTCGGTATGGAGAATTATATTCTATTTGAATTCTTAAAAATTTTAGAGAACGTGCAACCGACAGATAACAATTTATGAATTATAAAACGCCCCATAACAAACTCCAAAAACCTCCCGTTCACGTTGGATGGATCATTACCACGAAGTGTAATATAAATTGTATGCATTGCTATTCTTCTAAATTCGGTGAAGAAGAGCTAGAAGACGAAAAGAAATTCTTGCTAGTCAAAGAATTAAGCGAAGCTGGTGTGAAAAAAGTCGATTTAACAGGGGGAGAAATTTTTATTTTACCCAACATTTTAGACCTGATAGGCTATATCAGTTCATTAGGAATAGAACTTACGATTTTTACAAATGGGACTTTGCTAACAGCAGGGGTGGTGGAACTTCTTTCCAATTATCAACCAAACATAGTATTAAGCCTTGACGGAGCCAAAAAGGAAACACACGAGACACTTAGGGGGAAAAATTCTTGGGAAAAGGTTATGAATGCTGCTAGACTTTTAAAAGAGCGAGGAATTTTCTTTTCCACACTTACTGCAATAAACGGATATAATTACACTGAAGTTGAAGAGCAGATTCTTCTGGCAAAGGAAATTGGTGCAAAAAAGGTATCATTTATTCTTACCATGCCCGTGGGTCGCGCATCTGATATCATGATTCTAACCCATAATCAGATTGTAGAAGTCCTCAAAAGGATCAATGCTGCTGCAAACAATACTCAATTTCCAGTAACGCTCTGTTGTATGCCTTTTGCAGACCTCTGGGTTGACTCTGAGTATGTTACAATCGAACACTGTAGAACTGACGAACCTGAAATAATAGACATTGACCCTTTAGGAAATCTTTTACTTTGTGACGTGTCTGAGTTTTGTTACTCTAACATTTTAAAGACCGGTTTTTTGTCTGCACTAAAAAAACAGGAGGAGGATACTCTTTATTTATCTATTTTTAACCCCGAGCTTGAGGAGCCTTGCTTAAAGTGTGAAAACAGTGAAAAATGCAAAGGCGGCTGTTATTCAAGAGCAGAAGCTTACGGAAATATACTTAGTCCCGATCCTCTCTGCCCAAAAGTGGGAAAATTCAGAGTATTATAAAAAATATTTGACAAGTTGGGCAAGTTTTGTTAAAAAAGTCACATGATTGGCTTTTCGATTAGAAATTTTTTAAGTTCCAAAAAAAAATTCTTGACATAATACAAAAAAAAGTTTATAGTTATAGCAGAGATTGTGTTTAACTTCACAATCTCTTAAAAAAGCCAATCACCTCCATTAAGCTTCTCATAATAACCCCCCTTCCCCCTGGGAATTACCCAGGGGGTTTTTATTTGAAAATAATAGGGGTCATATTGTATATTTAGAGCATGTCGTTTCTGGATATGTTTTCTGGCGGCATAATTGCAATGATTATCCACGCGGGACCCATAGCAAAAGCGGTAATGGCTATTCTTCTTTTTTTTTCAGTGGTCTCTTGGACGATAATCTTCTTCAAAATAAGACAGTTCAATCAAATGGAGAGAGATGGAAATCGAATAATTACCCTTTTGGAAGAAGCAGATTCTTTTAAAAAACTCGTTGGAGCATTAAGATCTATGGATGACAGCCCTTATTACAAAATAATTCTGTCCGTCTATAAGGCTCTTAGTACCTTTTCTAGAGAAAATCCAGTGCTCGACAAAAATGGAATTTTAGATTTGCAAAGAAAATTGAGAATTTTCGCCCAGGAAGAAAATGAAAGAATAGAAAAATATCTGTCTTTTTTAGCAACAACGGCAAACACGGCTCCTTTTGTTGGACTATTTGGGACTGTATGGGGAATAATGGAATCATTCAGAGAGATCGGCTTAAGAGGGACCACGAGTCTTGCTGTCGTGGCGCCTGGGATTAGCGAGGCACTGATAGCCACTGCTTTTGGTTTGGCTACTGCCATACCGGCAGTTGTTGGATACAATTACCTTTTAGGACGAAGCAAGAAAATTTCCAACCGTTTAGATAGCATTATAAATCACGTTTTGGAACTTCTCGAAAAATGAAAGTATCTGAAAAGAAGAAAGATATGCTTTCGGAAATAAACATTATTCCTCTCGTGGATGTGATGCTTGTTTTACTTATAATCTTTATGATAACTGCACCAATGATGCAGTACGGGATGAAGGTGGATGTACCAAAACTGACAACCAAACCCTTACCTCTAAGACAGGAACCACAGATCCTTTATATAACCAAGAACCAGGAACTGGTTTTAAATGAAAAAAGACTAAATCTTTCAGACCTTAAACCAGCATTAGGTCTTTTGTTCGCAAACAAAGCTGAAAAAGAACTATTTATCAGGGCGGATAAAGATGTGCCATATGGATTCGTTGTAAAATGTATGGGAATAATTCGAGACGCTGGAATAGAAAAGATAAACATTGTTACAAAACCAGAGGAGGAATGACCAAAGAAAACGCGTTTTATAGAATGCTTATTTTTTCAGTTTTACTTCATACTATTTTCATCGTTGCTCTTTCAATCTCATTTAAGAAGAACGTACCAAAAATTGATTTTTTATCTGTCTATTCGGTCAGTCTAGTTGGTTCAATTGAACATCAAAGTGTTCAGGAAAATGTTAAAAAAGACAGCGAAAAAACTGTTTACCACGGAAAAGAGATTAAAAAAAATGGAAAGAGAGTAGGTAAAAAAGGATCAATAGTGGAAATAGCGAAAAACACGAAGGGGGAAAAGTCACTTTCAAAAAAAAAGGTCGACTATGTTAGTACAACTAGAGAAGAGCTTCTTTCCCTTCAAGAAAGAATCAAGGAATTAAAAGCCAAGACACCTTATTTAGAAGTAAGCCACAAAGAGAAGGGTAATATAGAGAGTGAAAGTATATCAGGTTTTTTAGGCAAAAGCTCAGCTCATACCACTTCAATCGATCCGGTTACTCAAGCGTACATAGCTGAAATCTTGAATAAAGTGAAAAAGGCCTGGGGGATACCTGGTGGACTCGCAACAAGGAGGGATTTGGAGACCATAGTGATTATAAAAATTAGAAGGGATGGAAGAATCGTAGATATGGAAGTAGAAAAGCGGTCTGGAAACAGACTTTACGACGAGTCAGTAATGAGAACTCTGCGTACTATAGATCCCCTACCCCCTTTCCCCCATGCTATTTCTAATGATTATCTCGAAATAGGTTTTAGGTTTCTGCCCGGAGAGCTATCTTGACCCTGGCTCAAAGTATCATCTTAGGACTCCTCCAGGGCGTCACCGAATTTCTTCCCATAAGCAGTTCAGCCCATCTTATACTTATTCCGTGGTTTTTTCAGTTTCAAGGTGGAACATTGACATTTGACGTCATGTTACACTTCGCTACTCTTTTTGCCACCCTTTCACTTTATGGAAAAAGCCTTCTAACTATCTTAAGAGAGGCTATATCTGGGGTAAAAAGGGGGAAGTTAAAGGAACTATTGCTCACAAAAATTATTGTTGCATCTTTCCCCGCCTGCTTTGTTGGGTACTTTTTCAATGATTTTATAGAAAAAAATTTACGAGGTCCTTATGTTTGTGCTTTCATGCTTGTCTCAGTAGCGATTCTTATGTTTGTTGCAGAATATAAAAAAAGATCTAAAAATCGTGACATCAACTACACCACTGCATTAATTATGGGAACAGCTCAAGCGCTGGCTTTAATTCCAGGTACCTCAAGAAGTGGAATAACAATAACATTCGGTCTTCTTATGGGTTTAGAAAGAAAAAGAACTGTTGATTTTTCATTCTTAATTTCCATTCCAGTTATTCTCGGAGCCTCTTTTTACGAAATTAAGCATCTGGATTTTCGAACAGATAATCTTATAATCTATGTAATCGGGATGATCTCAGCCACAATTGCGGGTGTTGTAAGTCTAAAATTTCTAATCTCTTACCTTAAAAAATATTCTTTGAAAATATTTGCGTATTACAGAATTTTTGTGGCAATTTTAGTGCTTTCGTTTTCTAAATAATAAGTGTACCGGGTAACCTATCAATTTACCTATAAACCCTCTACACAAATAGAGCACCAGCACAATGACAACGCTAACAAGTATGAGAAGTAAGAGGGTCTTATATTCAGCATTCCTCAGGGCATTCCCCTGCAATGAAAGCATGAATGTTCCGGGTAGTCTTCCCAGAATGTTCACAATTATAAAGTCTAGAACTCCTATATGGGTTATACCAAGAAGGAAAGAAAGCATGTCTTTTGGAAAACCTGGAATGAGATACAGAATAAACACAAGACCCAACCCTTTATGGGTTATAAAATTGTTGAACCCCTCAATGTATTCCTTTTTTACCACTCTTTCAACAAAGCGCATCCCAAAAAAACGGGAGAGAAAAAACGCAAAAAGAGATCCAAGGGTTAGTCCGACCATAGAAAGTGCGAGTCCCTTTACAGTACCAAACAAAAGTCCACCAACAAACCCTGTGACCTCACCTGGAATGGGGGCAAATACAACTTGAAGAGCCTGAATACCTACAAATACAAATGGGGCATACTCTCCATAGGATATTATGAAAAATTTCAACTTCTTCGGATCAAAAAACAACTTATAATAATGCAAAAGCTCTCTCCACATCCCCTCTTCATAGAGATAAAAAAGTGCTCCAACTGTTAGTCCCACCAAGATGAAAAGCAAATAAATGAAGGAATAGTATAGTACTCTTGATTTCACAGAAAATTTACCTTTCAGGATTGGACAACCACAGTCCTCAAAACCTCATCCACCGTGGTCAGACCCTCTTTCAATAAAAAAAGACAGTAATCTTTTAGGGTCATCATCCCATTTTCGCAGGCCGCTTTTCTCAAAATGGAAGTTTCCGCCCCTTCTGCAATTAGGCGTCTCAGTCTGTCATTCACTGCCAAGACTTCGTATACCCCAACCCTACCTTTATACCCTGTCATACCACACACTTCACAACCCTTTCCCCTATAAAGACGACTCCCCTCTTTGAGTCCTAGGTATCCACAAACTATTTTATCTGCCACATAGCTTTCTTTACAATTCTCACAAACTCTCCTTACGAGTCGCTGGGCTATGACCCCTATTACAGAAGTCGAGATAAGAAAAGGTTCGATACCCATCTCTGTTAGTCGCATAAAAGTACTTGGAGCATCATTTGCGTGTAGAGTCGTAAAAACAAGGTGTCCCGTAAGTGCAGCCTCCACTGCGATCTTTGCTGTTTCCTGGTCGCGTGTCTCACCCACCAGTATGATGTCTGGATCTTGTCTTAGGAAAGCTCTTAGGACTCTCGCAAAATCGAGACCGATATCTGGATTCACCTGAACCTGATTTATCCCTGGGATGTCATATTCTATTGGGTCCTCCACAGTCGAGATATTTACGTCAACACTATTCTTTTCTGAAAGACAACTATAAAGCGTAGTGGTCTTTCCCGAACCAGTGGGGCCTGTTACGTATATGATTCCGTAAGGTTTAGAAATCATATCCCTTACAAGCTTAAGCACCTCTTTGTGTATTATAAGTTTATCAAGACTCATTATACTTGCACTTTTATCCAAGATTCTAGTACATACCTTTTCCCCAAACTTAGTTGGAATAGTAGATACTCTGAAGTCTATAGACCTGTCTCCGATTTTCAGTGTTATTCGGCCGTCCTGAGGTAGCCTTCTTTCTGTTATATCAAGTCGACTTATAATTTTGATCCTACTTACAAGGGGTAATGCTACCTTTTTTGGAAGTATCATCTCTTCCCTCAGAACACCGTCTATCCTATACCTTACCCTAATTGATTTCTCCATAGGCTCTATATGAATGTCGCTAGCTCCCTTTTTTAGGGCCATTGCTATAATAGTATTCGTCAATCGAACAATAGGGGCACCTTCAGCTTCCTTTGCAAGATCGGTGACACCAAAATCCTCTTCCGCCCTTTCTTCGTATTCCGCCTCCTTTAGCATATCTAACTGTAAAGACTCCATTGAACCCAAAATAGACTCGATATCTAAATCTTTTTTTTCAGCCTTTTTTTTCTCCCCCACTATCTTAGGATAGTCTTTCTCCATAAATCCATTGAACTCAGTTTCCGACATGACAACTACTTCTATGGCAACACCTTTTATCACTTTCCTTACCTCGTCTAGTGCCAAAAGATCACTCGGGTTAACCATAGCCAGAGTAAGAGTACCGTTTGAATAACTAATTGGGAGAATTTTGTAGCGCTTTATAGTCTGGCGCGGTAAAAGAGAGACAACATCTTTGTCAAGTTTGTACTTCGAAAGAGAAATAAAGCCCAAACCCTTTTGGGAGTTTATATCTTCTATCCGTTCTGCTACTATTCTATTCAAAGCGATGGATATTTGAGGATGGGATTTAAGAAGCTCCTCAAAATCCTTTTTATCCAATACAAAAACCTCAGTCTCTTCAACAGCCACACAAGTTGCACTTCTCGGTTTTCCTGTAAGTAGAGCCATTTCCCCAAAGCATGCCCCCTTATCTAAATTTGCAATAGTGAGAGCTATTCCAAGAGAGGGGTCTCTTTTTCTAACCTCTACTCTCCCTGCCTTTATAATGAACATCGAGTCACCTGGGGCACCTTCACGAACAATCGCCGTGTTCGGGGGATAGACCCGAGTTTTTAGTTTTTTTGCTAATTTTTCAAGTGACTCTTCATCAAGTTCTTTAAATAGTTCTGTATTTTTAAGACAGGAGATCCGATCTTCACACTGGATCATCTTCCGAACCTTCTTTTTCTCTGCTGAAAACTTCTGATTGCCCTTAAAAAGTCAATCTTTCTAAACGCAGGCCAAAGAGCGTCACAGAAGTAAAATTCGCTGTACGCGCTTTGCCACAATAAAAATCCGCTCAACCTTATCTCTCCGCTTGTTCTTATAATCAGATCGGGATCGGGTATCCCATAAGTATAAAGGTATCTCGCGATGTCTTCTACTGTCAAACTTTCAACTACTTGCTCTATCTTATCTTTCTTTTTTGAAAGGATTGCTCTCTTTACTGCCTCAATTATTTCTTCCCTCCCTCCGTAACCGATGGCTATGTTGAGAATTCGATCTTGGTTTTCTTTTGTCGACTCTTCTGTGATTTCAATTACCTCTCTTAACCTCTCAGGGAGAATATTTGTATTTCCAAGAATTTTTATTCTATATCCGTATCTTTTTATCAATGGATTTTTGGAAAGATCTTTAAGCTTGTCTTCTATTATGGAAAGCAACTTCTCTAGTTCGGACGCCTCTCGGAATATATTGTCTGTGGAAAGAACCCAAATTGTGATAATCTTTATATTTAACTCAGCACACCACTTTAACAACTCATCAACTTTTTCAGCACCGATTTTATGGCCCATAGATACATCGCTAAACCCCATTTCTCTGGCGTACCTTCTGTTTCCATCAAGTATGACTCCTACATGAGAGGGTATAGAACCTTTAGAAACTTCTCTTTCGAGAAATTTTTCGTATAAGTAATAAACGATCCTTTTCACGAAATTCTCATTATTATAACAGACTGTAAATAATAATTGACATAAAATTGATGCTTGACCTTCCAACTATTTCCTTGTAAATTTCCCTTAGGAACCGTTCATATGTTCGACCATATACTGTGTCCTGTGGATTTTTCTCGACATACAAAAGAGATCATTAACTATGCGCAAGAGATAGCAAAGAGATTCTCTTCTAAGCTGGTTGTTCTCCATGTGATACCAAGTTTAGACTGTTACATCCCTTATGAGTCTTTCATTCTCCCCACAAGTATATTGGAACTAGAAAAAAAGATTGACGAAGAGGTAAGGAAAAACATGGAAAACATCCTTAAAGAAATACAAATACCAGTAAAAACTGTAATCAAATGGGGTGTTCCCCATTCAACCATCTTGGACACGGTGAGAGAAGAAAAAATAGATCTAGTGATAATGGCATCTCATGGAAAGGGAAGTCTGGAACAGATCATTTTAGGAAGCGTAGCCGAAAAGGTGTTAAAAAGATCTCCGTGTCCCGTACTTATAGTAAGACCAAGTACAATCTCAGAAGATTCCTAGATAATCGTAAAGTTCCCTTAGATTATCTAGGTGTAAAATCTCCATTCCTTTTCTCCTCGGTACCCCCTTGGGGCAAAAAACTTTTTTTATTCCCATTCTTTCGCATTCTTTTAAACGATTTTCAGAGTATAAGACGCGTCTTATTTCTCCGGTAAGACCTATCTCTCCAAAAAAAGCTACATCTCTCCCTATCTTAAGGTCTTTTATACTCGATACAATTGCTGCCACTATTGGAAGGTCCGCTGCCGGTTCAGTTATCTTTATTCCACCTGTTATATTCACGTATATGTCTCTGTCATAAAGTGATTTTCCCATTGCCTTTTCTAGCACAGCTGTCAGTATATATAACCTGTTAAGGTCGTACCCTAGGGAAACTCTTTTCGGGTTCGGAAAGTTAGTCTTTGGCGTTATTGCCTGGACTTCTACTATTATAGGCCTTGATCCTGATATATGGGGGAAAAGCGTACTTCCGGAATTTTCTCCTACTTTCTCACTAACAAAATATTCCGAAGGATCCTTTACACTTATAAGCCCCTCTTTTGTCATCTGAAAAATCCCTATTTCGTCTAGGGGGCCGTACCTATTCTTTATAGTCCTGAGTATCCTATATGGAAATACCTTTTCCCCCTCAAAGTACAGCACTGTATCTACCATATGTTCTATAAGTTTTGGACCAGCTATCTGACCTTCCTTTGTAACATGACCTATAAGTATATGGGCAGTTTCTTTCTCTTTTAAATGGCGTATAAGCCTAATTGAAACATCCTTCAGTTGACTTATGCTAGCGGCTATAGAATGGATTTCGGGGTTATAAATAGACTGAATAGAGTCGACAATGACAAGATCATATCTTTTTTCATTTGTGGCTTCCATTATATCTTGCACTTCATTCGTTATTAAAACGGGAAAAACATATTTTAGATTAAGTCGCTTTCTCCTTGAGGTAATCTGTTTTAACGATTCCTCCCCCGATACATATAAACATTCCAAACCAAGTTCCATAATTTTTGATGCTATTTCGAAGCAGAGTGTCGTTTTTCCAATCCCAGGATCACCTCCAAGGAGGATCGATGAACCCTTTGTAAGTCCACCTCCTAAGACACGATCCATCTCCTCTATACCCAGTACAATCCGTACTTCTTCTTGTTCGTTTTCTTCTTTTACAATTACAGGTTTTATTTTTCTGCCTAAGGATAATGTTTTTTCCTTTTGGATTTCTTTGATAGAATCCCAAGTTTTACAATTTGGACACCTTCCGAACCACTTTAGAGATTCATACCCGCAGATATTACAGATAAAAATACTTTTTTGCACTTTTTAGCTTAAACTTTTTTCTGTTGTTCAAACAATGCAAATACCCTGATCGTTGTCGGTAATAATTCTTACCTTTCCGGAACTAAAAACAACGGTGTTCTCTATTCCGCATGATCCCTCACCTTTAAATACCATTTTAGGCTCAATTGCAAACACAGACCCTTCCTCTATCGGGTATTCATGTCTTTGTGCAATGTAGGGTAGTTCTGATAACTCTAATCCCACTCCGTGGCCAACAAATCTCACTTTGTAAGGATCGTAGCCTAGATAGCAATCTCTGTATCCGTATTTTTCTGCTATTTTCCGTCCAATATCAAAGAGATCCTTGCTTCTTGTACCATTAGGGATCTGTTCCAAAATTGCATTTTGAATCTCTATGCAAACTTTATGTGCATCAAGGAACTTCTTAGGTATATTTCCTATGGCAAATATCCTTGTTTGATCCACATGGTAACCGTAATAACAAATACCAAAATCTATCACAATCGGCTCGTTTCTTTTTATTTTTCTGAAGCTCGCACCTACGGGAAAAGCCGGAGAAAGTCCATAACCACCCATGGGCGATTCAGCTTGACTAACCACACTTCCCGATTCTCCACTAAGTATGTGCCACGAATAGGGTTCGTAGTTGAGAGAACGCATTCTTAGGATCCCCTCGTGACCTAGTTTTTTTGCATAGGCCTCTAAGATACCCCCAAGTTCGATTTCGCTTATACCCTCGGTCAAAACGTGTGGTATGTAAGAATAGACTTTTTTCTGAATCTCTGCAGCTTTCTCAAGAAGGTTAATCTCAAAGGTTGACTTCTTTTTTCTTAATTGCTTAATGAGCAGAGAACTATCGTAAATCTCCGGATTCCCAAGTAATTCCTTTAACCTTATCACTTCCTGAAAAGGGACGATATCAATTTCTACACCAACTCTTTTCAATGGCGGGAGATATTTTTTCACTTCCGAATACGAGTCTACACCCACAATGTTCCTTAATGGAGACTCTATTTTTGCTCGTGATATCTCCCGCTTCACAAATAGAATAGGCTCTTCATACAAAGGAACAAAAAGAAGGGCATCTTGCATCGTGCCGGAAAGATAATAATAATCTACCTTGTAATGGAAAAATGAACCATCAAGCCTCTTCTCATCCATAAGAGCTTTTAGTCTCTGAATTCTTCTCTCTACCTCTTCCTTTAAGAGTAATACTAAATGTTCTTCCATATGGGCTTTCTCTTCTCTAAGAACGCTGCTATCCCTTCTTTGGCGTCTTGGGTAGCCATGAGACCAGAGAGATAATAAAGCTCGGATACTTTAAGAGCATTCAAAAAATCCATGTTAAGCCCGGCCTTAATTGCTCTCTTGGTCCATACAGCTACAGCTCTACTTTTGTTTAGGTATTCGCTCAAGTATTTTTCTGCCTCTTCTCTAAAATTCTCAGCGGGAAGAACGGTAGTAACAAGACCTATGGCCTCCGCATCTTTAGCGGAAATGATCTTACCTGTGAGCAAAAGTTCATAGGTCTTCTGGAGCCCGATTATCTTTGGGAAGTATGCCGCGGCAACAGGAGGAAATACCCCTACTGCTATCTCTGGTTGCCCTATCCTCGACTTTTCAGATGCGATCACAATATCACAGAATGCCATAAGTTCACAACCACCGCCTAACGCTCGTCCGTTCACCAAAGCTACTGTCGCTATATCTAATTCTGACAAACTTCTGAAAATTCTGTGAAACACCTCAATCATCTCATTTACTTTGTCTTCCGTATGATCCGCTACAGAAACACCATCGCAAAAAGCCTTTTCTCCGGCATGGTCAAAAACTAGCATTTGGATATAAGGGTCGTTTTTTACATCACCTATAGCATCGTTTATTTCCCTCATCATTTCAATTGTTAACCAATTAGACGGTGGAACATTAAGGGTAATTCTTGCCATTTTTTCCTTTTTTTCGTAAAGGATGAATTTGTAATCCATCTTTCCCTCCTTTTTCACAAAAATTTCCTCAAAAATAAAAAAGGGGGCTTATCAGAAGCCCCCTCTCCCTCTTTTTTGGTATTACCTCTCAATTTTTTGACGAACCCCCCGTGCAAAGGAATCTTTTAAAAAAAGCCTTTGCACAGGATTTTTAAATCTGAACAAAAAGTCCAAAGTCTTTCCCGGCATCTTAGCGCCACAATATCTTCATATCTTGATTCGGTTTAAATCTCCACTTTACTCCTTACTCCATCCCAACACTTAAAAGTCTGGTTTCAATACCACCCTCTTTTCAGGTGAACCAGCTTTGTGTATCTCCTCAAATGTTTGAGCAATAGTGCTCATCGGTCGCACTTCCACGAATGGATCTATAACAATCTTTTTATTCAGAACCATATCAAGCACTATTGGATAATACTCTGGTAAACATCCCCATGTTCCTATAATTTCAGCGTCAAAAGCCATGAGTCTCGATATCATATACTCGTTTTTGGCAAGTCCAAACCCAACCACTATCAACTTACTAACAAAAGTGATGAGATCTAACCCCAAATCCTGACCTTGCTTTGTTCCTGTTACCTCGAAAATCTTCCAACCAATGGTGTCAACTCCGTTTTCCTTACAGAAGTTTCTCCATTCGCCCACTACGGTTTTATTGTCTTTATCGAGAGTACTTATTACGTAATCGCATCCGTATTTCAAAGCCCTTTCTAGTTTTTTGGGGTTCCTCGCTATTCCTATTACATATTTTGCCCCTAAAGCCTTAGCCATCTGCACCATGTATACACCAACACCACCCGTTGCACCAATTACGATAACGTTATCACCCGGCTTTAGGTCGGCTCTCATGGCAGCCTGATACGGGGTTGTTACCGCATCGGCTATTACTGCTAACTGTTCCAAATCGTATCCTTTTTTATCTCTCACTTCGCAAAGATCAATAGATGGAACAGGAATATGGCTGGCAAAACCACCGTATATACCCAAAGAGTTTCCTGGCATTTTCTGATTCAGACACCTGTTACCTCTTCCTGTTTTGCAGAGATAACACTTTCGACACGGCATAACCGCTGGAATTATAACTTCTTTCCCAATCCATTGCGGATCACCCGCCACAACCTTTCCGCTGATTTCGTGACCAAGCACTAAGGGAGGTTTACTCACAGTCGGAACACCATCATAAAAGTATCCGAGATCTGTATGACATACACCGCAACCTGCAACCTCCACTAAAACCTCGCCCTCCTTAAGCTCAGGAACAGGTACCTCCTTAAGCTCCAACTTTCCTGGAATAGTTTCTTTCGTTTCCTTGTTGAATGTGGTTGGCTGTACCATCTGCCATTGTTTTATTACTTTCGGCAAATCTCCCATCTCTCATACCTCCTATTTATTTTAAATACTCTCCCACCTCCCGAGATTTACATTTATGTCATTCCATAACCGCCATCTACACAAAGAAGTTGACCTGTTATGTACCTTGAATCATCTGAAGCAAAAAATACAAAGGCTGGCGCCACCTCCTCTGGTTCGGCGTATCTTCCAAGAAGTATCCTTCTCGTATAAATTTCTTTCAGTTTTTCATCTGTTGAGATCTTTTCGGTCATTTCTGTGGTTACTATGCCAAGACATATGCAATTAGCTGTGACGTTGTATTTCGCAAGTTCCCTAGCCATCGATTTAGTCATAGCAACTACCCCACCTTTAGCCGCGCTGTAGTTGATCTGTCCTATGGTTCCAACAACTCCTGCTACAGAAGTTACATTTATAATCCTTCCGTAATTCTGCTCCATAAAATACTTTGAAGCAGCCTTAACCATAAGCCAAGGACCACGCATATGTACATTTACGACCTCATCCCACGTTGCCACATCCATCTTGTGTAGGAGAGCTGGTCTTGTTATGCCAGCATTATTCACTAGAATGTGCACCGTTCCAAAGGCTTGGACACATGTCTCTACTATCCTTTGAGCGTCTTCCTCGTAAGCCACATTGCCCTTAACTGCAACCGCCTGTCTTCCCATTCCCTTTATCATATCTACTACTTCATTTGCAGCCCTCTCATTGCCTGCGTAATTCACAACAACATTCGCTCCTTCCTTTGCAAAAGCAAGACATATAGCCCTTCCTACACCCCTGCCGCCACCTGTTACAATTGCGTTTTTTCCTTGGAGTTTCATAAGCACCCCTTGACTTTGTGAAAAATTTTATTTAGGGTAATTTATAATCGAATTTTGTATACGTGTCAAGAAAAAAGACCTTTTTCGAAAATTGTCAATATGGAGACTGGCATTTTATGAGACGTCATCTAACTTTTTTTATCTAATGTTCTTATTTACTGTTCTTTACCACAATAATTCATTATAAACGCTAAACATTTGAAACTGCACTGAATATGTAAATAATGCATGTAAATGCTCCATTAAATAAAAAACCAATTTATTACACTGTCACTCCTGTAACTTATCACCATCAAGCGTGTCCTTAGCATTGAGTTCAGACGGTTTAGAAATGAAAAGCATGAGCATAGTTTGAGCCTAATCCTGCCTAATCCTAAATCAACATATTTAATTTTTTGTAATTTTTCTTGACTTGTTAAATCGAACAATGTAATAGTTAAAAGACTTGTTAAATCGAACAATGTAATAGTTAAAACAAAGATAAAAATTTTTAAATAAGGAGGATCTATGCTTAAAGCAAGGGTTCTTGTGTGTATGGTCGTGGTTTTTATATTTTTTGCAGTTACGAACATCGTACATGCTCAGATGAAGCTCAGGCTTTCAGTAATGTGGCCTCCACAGCATCCTCACACTAAGCTTTTTGAGGAATTTGGTAAAGAGATAGAGAAGGCCACAGACGGTAGGGTTACAGTGACCGTGTTTGCAAGTAATACCCTTTCACCACCTATGCAAGTTTATGATAACACAGTAAAAGGTGTTGTAGATATCGGCACAGCTCTTCTCGCATATGCTCCAGGAAGGCTTCCTCTTTCAGAGGTTCTGCAGCTGCCACTAGGTTATAAAGATGGCTATCAGGGAAGTAAACTTGCACAGGCGTATTACAAAAGGTTCAGACCAAAGGAATTTGATGATGTAAAAGTGCTATTTTTACATGGCGCCGCCCCCGGATTCATTTTTACAAAAAAACCGGTTAATTCCACTGAAGACGTAAAAGGGTTAAGAATAAGAGCGAATGCCGAAAATGCACCTATTGTTAAGGCTCTCGGAGCTGCCCCTGTCACAATGCCAGTGACCGAAGCGTACGATGCGTTGTCTAGAGGTGTCGTTGATGGTACGCTTTTCCCTCTTGAGGCTCTCCAGGGTTTCAGAATAGGAGAAGTGGTTTCAACGGTCCTTGAAAACTATGCTGTTTCATATCTAACCTCCCAATTCGTTATAATGAACAAAGAGAAGTGGAATAAACTTTCGCCTGAGGATCAGAAGGCAATAGAAAAACTCAGCGATGAATTTAATGACAGAATAGGTAAACAATGGGTAGAGCTAGATAAAAAGGCAAAAGAGTTTGCTATGAGCAAGGGCGTGAAATTTGTTACTGTGTCTAAGCATGAGGAGGAAGAAACAGCTAAAAAGATGAAACCGATTCTCGACGAATATGTAAAGATGGCCAAATCAAAGGGCCTTCCGGGAGATGAGGCTTTGAAGTTCTGTCAAGATTTTCTAAAGACTTTCAAGTAAGAAATAAAAAAAAATGATCTGGGGGGAAGGGCTTTTGTTCTTAAGTCCTTCCCCTAATTTTCATGGAGGCTATGATTCATGAGAGGATATAGTAACCTTGTTACATCCGTAAGCAAAACGATGTATGGGATTGCTGGTGCTGTACTTTCTTTCATGGTAATTCTAACACTTACTGACGTCATTTTAAGAAATTTTGGCCGTCCAATTACAGGTTCAATGGAGATAATTCAATACGGCGGTTGTATAGTTTTCTCCTTCTCCTTACCTTATGGTACTCTGCTTGGAGCCCAGGTTCTGGTGGATATACTTTTAGAACGAATTAACAAAAAAAATAGGAGAAAGATAGAAATAATTACGAGGATTGTAGGTGTTATTTTGTTCCTCTTTATAGCTTACAACTTTTTCACTTATGCGTTTGATGTAAAACGCTCTGGCGAGAGAACTGCTACGTTTAGAATCCCTTACTACCCATTTGCTTTTGCGCTATCTTTTAGCTTTTTAATTCAGAGCCTTGTTGTCTTTTACGATCTGTTAAAGAAAATCAAAGGAGATGGAAAATGACTGACGTTGAAGTCGGAATTTATTGTATTATTTTGCTCCTTTTTCTTTTTCTTACAGGTCTTGAAATGGCCTATTGTATGATAATAGCCGGATTTATAGGATTTACAAAGCTCATGGGTTTTTCTGCCGCCTCAAATCTGGTGATCAAAGACTTCTTCGATGCTTTCACGACTTATAGTTTTACCGTTATCCCTTTATTTATTCTTATGGGAGAAATAGCCTCCAATACTGATATAGCAAAAAGACTGTATTTGGGTGCACATAAATGGTTCGGACATATCCCTGGTGGGTTGGCAATGACGACAATAGCTGGAGCTACTGCCTTTAAAGCCATGTGTGGTTCAAGCTTGGCCACAATCGGAACATTTTCAAATCTCGCCATGCCAGAGATGGACCGTTACAACTATAAGAAGGAGTTATCAGCAGGGACTATAGCATCTGTGAGTACTCTTGGAATGATATTACCACCCAGCACTGTATTAATCATTTACGGCATTCAGGTCGAACAGTCCATCGGCCAACTGTTTGTTGCCGGTATTGTTCCCTCTCTCATGATAGCTCTGTTGTTTATGCTAGTCGTTGCTGCCTGGGTCCTTATCAGACCACATGTGGCCCCTCGAGCAGAAAAAGCAACCTGGAGAGAGAGGCTTGCGGCTCTTCCAGAAGCGTTGGTCATCGTAGCGATTTTCGCAATAGTTATAGGAGGGATGATAACCGGATTTTTTAGTCCCACTGAAGCAGGTACAATAGGGACAGTTGCTATGTTTCTTCTAGCGCTTGTAAGAAAAGAGGTCAATTACGGCATGCTTTTGAGGTCATTTAAAGGGGCGCTGAGAACATCCATTATGGTACTTATGCTCATAGCTGGTTCGAGTATATTTGGACATTTTCTAGCTATAACAGAGATCCCAATGATCGCTGCGAAATGGGCGGCAAGCTTACAGGTTCCCGGTGCTTTAATAATGCTCGTCATTGTGTTCATGTACTTGATAGGTGGGTCAATAATGGATGACCTTGCTTTTATGGTTCTGGCAACTCCTGTTTTCTTTCCTACTGCCATGGCTTTGGGTTACGATCCTATATGGTTTGGGATAATGATCTGTGTAACTCTAATGATAGGCGGCCTTATCCCTCCCATAGCTATATATGTGTTTATTTTGGGAAATATAACAGGCCTTAAGTTCGGAACGATATACAGGGGTGTGATACCTTTTCTTTCTGCACTCGTATTATCGCTAATACTTCTATTTTTGTTTCCCGATATAGCGCTTTGGTTACCGAATCTTCTGATGAAAAAGTAGTTAAAAGAATGAGGGTTCAAGCTATAGTAGACATAGACAATACCCTTTGGGACTTTGCGCCTATCCTTTATAAAAAACTTAAGCTCCTCAACCCATCGGTTCCACCTCCTGAGAAATGGGACCGATGGGATTTTTTCAAGGATTATGTCTCCGTTTCAGATTTTTATAGAGTGATTGAGGAAATCCATAAGAGACAAGACGAATACGGTGTATATCCGGAAGCAAAAGATTTCCTACTGGGAATAAAAAAACTTGGCTATTTTGTTGTGATAGCTAGTCATAGAACAAAAGAATCAGAGTTACCGACTCTCAAATGGCTAAAGAAACATGAATTGATATTTGATGAACTTCATCTGAGTTACGACAAGTCCATACTATTTGAAATCTCCTCGGTTGTTATTGATGACTCCCCATTTGTTCTTGAAAAAGCTAAGGCTTCAGGCCTGCTGGCCCTTGGATTAGAGCATCCTTGGAACAGGCAGAACAATTTTTTGCTTTTCAAAAATCTTATGGAAATTCTGTCTTTTATAGAAAAACAGAGGAAGTTTTAAAGAATTCAACAATATCCCTTAAGATTTTTTCTCTCGTTCTATTATCAACCAAAAAAACCTTAACCTTGTTTGAATCTCGTATCTTAGAGACGAGAGGATGTACGTTAAAAACTGGAATTGTACCAAGAACCGGATTTTTCCTTTCAAAAACAATCTTTTCAACAATCTTTACGAATTTTTTAGAAAGAAGTTCCATCTTCCCTATTTCATCTATAACTATGAGTTTTCCTTCGTCTTTTACCCCATTCTCCAAAAGTGGAAGTACTACCTCTTCGAAAGTCTCGATATCTACGCCGTATTTTCCAACCCTAAAAGGCGAGGATATATCTTTACCCGAAAAAAGGATCTTTTCCCCTTCCGTTGTGAGGATATAGAAACCTTTTCTTTTTTGGGTATGATTATCTCTTAATTCCTCTGTCCAGAACCCCAAGACTAAATGCTTATAAGCTCTAACAAAGTGTTTTACTAAAGTAGTTTTCCCGACCCCGGGTCTACCGGTAAGAAATGCTTTCACTCAGGGAATCTCAAAACCGAAGGTCTTTAATGACACTTTCCTTCCATTCTTCCAGTCTCCTGGTGAAAATCCCGTTGACCTCCGTTATCGCCTCTGACCATTCCTCCCATGCTTCCACGTTAATTGTTAATGCGTCTCCTTGAAGTCCCATTTTCATTAGTTTCTCTCTTATCCTTTCTTTCATTATCATTTCTCTTTTTTCTAGCTCCTCATTGAAGGCCTTTTTCATAGCCTTTAACCCTGTATCCGCTTTCAATTTTATATCTTTATCAATCAATGCAAGAACCGAAATAATTTCTTCGTTTTCCTCGGCTAGACTCAGCTCATCCAATGCCACTTTCACGAAAATTCTTTTTTGATTGTTATCCCTTAAGCTGTTAAATTCCTTTACAACATCATCCTTCTCAATAAACTTCTCTTTGAGTCTCCGTAAAAGAGCTCTTATTTTATTCTCAAGATCCCTTTTTTCCTGCTCCTTTTTCTCTTCCTCACTCATTATGAGATGTTTTGTCTTCTCCATCGCAATTTCAATGGAGCTTTTTATTTCGGCCATGAATCCTCCCCGTTGAACCCTTTTCTTTAAAGATCACTCCCGATAAAATTTCTCTTTTGGCAAGGTTAATAAATATATAGTATCTAATGCATCTTTTAAATTTTCTATAGATTTTAAAAGACTTTCAGCTTTTTCTTGAATAGTACCAATACTCTCTACAAGGTTTTGGAGATTCCTTCTAAGGAGTACCATGGAATTATCAATCCTCTTCTCTCTTTCCCTACATTCTTCTATTATGTCTCTTAAAAGTTCCATCTCTTCTTTTGTTACTTTTTTCTCTTTTAGGAGTTCATCGACAGTTTTAGCCTTCATTTATGTATTTTCTCTCATCCTTCTTCGTTTTTCAACAAAAAATTGACACTTCTAGCTCCATACTTTAGAATTCCATAGGTCAGGGGGCAAAAATGCGTGTATTATGTAGAATATGGTTAGATAAGAACGGGAAAGCTTTCGGCGAAGGACCGTACAACCTCCTTAAGCGCATAGAGGAAACTGGCTCTTTAAGTAGAGCAGCGAAAGAGATGGGAATTTCCTACAAGAAAGCTTGGCAAATTATTAATAACTGCGAGCGAAGGCTCGGTTTCAAACTTCTAGACAAAAGAGCTGGTGGAAAAAAGGGAGGAGGATCACTTGTAACCGAAGAAGGCAAAAACTTTATGAAAAGTTATGAGGAATTCAGGGATGAGATAAGAGATTTTGTAGAAAAAACTTTTCAAAAGTACTTTGGTAAAGACAACTGGAGTTTAAAAAACTGATCATGGAGAGAGACCAAATAATAAAGGCACTAGAGGCTCTCCGGAAGTCTTTGCTTCCCTCCCTTCTAGTAGTGGGAGTATTCTCCTTAGTCAGCTTCTTTTTCGCAAAAAAAATACTTACTATCCTCTTAAAAGTAGTAAGTATAAGGGTCTACTACTTTACAATCCCGGAAGTCTTTTTCTCGATGGTTGAACTAGCCATTTTGTCCGGGTTATTCTTTTCTATCCCTTTTCTATTTTTCCTTTTTTGGAAAAACTTTAAGACACTTTTTCGAGTGAATGTAACTTACGTGCTAATGGCCATCCTTCTCTTTTATTTTGGTTCTGTATTTTGCTACATGGTGGTTCTAAAATCTGGAATCAGTTTTCTTTTGGGTTACGCTACAGACAAGATAAAACCTATGATCTCTGTTGAAAAGTACATATTATTTTCGGGTGCAATGATGTTTGCCTTCGGGTTGACATTCGAAACACCTCTTTTTCTCTTGTTACTTAAGAGACTTCGAATTATAAACTACGTAATGCTTGCTAAGAAAAGAAGATACGCCGTTCTTTTGATCACAATATTTGCTGCACTTATCACGCCTACTCCCGATATCTACAACATGATGCTTCTTGCAGTTCCCACTTATTTACTTTACGAAGTGGGACTCATTATGGTAAGGATTGATGAATTGAGGAGGAAAACATAGGATGGATTTGAGCGAAAAAGAAATAAGATTACTGAAAAAGAGAATGGAGATAGAACTCCTAAAAAAAGAGGCAGAGATAATAGAGTTTTGGAAAAGGGATCTGGATAGAATTTACAAAAAAGCACTTGATCCAAAATCGGGAATGAGTGATATCCAATATGACCTCAAAACCATTTTGGAAAAAATGGGGAATAGACTTGGTGTTATAGGCAAAATGATAAGGGAGCTCGAGTGAGACTGACCTTTGGACTGATCCCTTTTCTTTTTATATTTCTCCCTTTTGTTGGGGCAGAAAAACCTTTATTTGCCACACATCAAAGCAATTCAAGATTGGATAGGGCCGAAAAAGACCTATATTCTATCAATCATCTCAAAGGAGGGTTACTTCTTTTCAACACAAAAATAGACCTGGGTCGGGACGATATTCAAGAAAGATTCGAAAGAGAATTCTTTCAGTTCTTGGAAAAAAAGGGTTTGCTATATTTATTAGCAAAACGACATTTAAAATATAAAAGGCTCATAGAGGAGGAAATTAAAAAATTGGAGGTACATCCTGATCTAATCTACTTGGTAATAACCGAAAGCTATTTAAATCCTAGAGCAGTCTCCAAGGCAGATGCTACAGGTCTGTGGCAGTTTATAAAAGAGACAGGGAAACAGGAAGGGTTAATAATCAACGACGTTGTAGATGAAAGATACGATATAGTAAAATCAACAAGTATTGCCCTTTTACATCTAAAGAAGCTTTATGAGGAATTTGGAGACTGGTTTATCGCTTCTTCCGCCTATAACGCGGGGGCAAAAAGACTCAGGGAAGCCTTACAAAATCAAAATGCCAGAGATTTTTTTGATCTTTACTTACCTGAGGAAACCGAAAGATACATATTCAGAATAGCCGCCATAAAAGAGATTTTGGAGAATCAAGAAAGATACGGGATAAAGGTGTTCGAAGACGAAAAGTATAAGGAGATATCTATAGACTATGTAATTATAAGGACAGAAAGGGAAATCCACACTTCTTTTTTGGCAACTGCAATGGGACTTCCTTATAGACAGTTTAGATATCTTAACCTCCACATAAGAAAATATACGTTACCAAAGGGCACGTATAACGTGTACTTCCCGAGAGAGAAAAGGGAAACATTTTTGAGAAATATAAAGAAATGTGGATTCATAGCAGTAGAAAGTAGATAACAAAAAACTTTACTCGACTCTTATTCTAGGATCAAAAACTGCATAGGCTATATCGGCCAATAGGTTACCAAGAAGTGTTAAAAAAGCGCCCATGACGAGAATACCCATAATTGTCGGATAATCCCTGGCCATAACACTCATGTAAAAAAGCTGTCCCATACCAGGAATTGAAAAAATGCTCTCAAATATTACGCTTCCTCCAATTAGTCCTGGAACCGAAAGACCAAGAATGGTTATTACCGGAAGGAGAGCGTTTCTTAAGGCATGCCTTCTTAGAATGATCCTCTCCGGAAGCCCTTTTGCATAGGCTGTCCGGATGTAATCCTGATTCAGTACTTCAAGTAGACTGTTCTTCATGAATCTGGATATTCCAGCTATTCCACCCGAGGCAGAAACGAGTACTGGCAAGAGAAGATGTCTTCCAATATCTAATATCTTACCCGTTACACTTAGCTCCTCAAAGTTAAAAGATTTCACACCAGATATGGGGAGAAGCTCTAAATAGACACCGAAAAGAAGCATTAAAAGAAGGGCAATCCAGAATGTAGGAGCTGCGTACCCAGCAAATACTAGTGCGGTAAGCGACTTATCAAGTAGTGAATCTTTATATTTAGCGCAGTAAACACCGATTGGGATACCTACAATAAATATAATGGCCATGGAGGCGAGATTAATGGTAATCGTGATGGGAAGTCTTTCTGTGATCTTTTCTATGACCGGTCGTCTATCAGGCGTGAAGGAAAGACCAAAATCGAGTTTTAAGATTCGCTTTAACCACATCCAGTATTGTACGTGTATGGGTTTGTCAAGCCCATAATAAGCTCTGATCCTTTCCCGTGCTTCTTTGGTAACCTTAGGCGTCATTTCAAGATCCATTATGCCAGGTTCCCCTGGTACAAGATGGATAACAAAAAATGAAATTAGGGTGATACCTAAAAGCATTGGAAAAAGAAGAAGAATTCTTTTAAGGATAAACCGTAGCATAACTCTTGTACCTCATCTGATCGAGAGGAACATACCATTTGTCCATGTTGTAACTTACACCGGCAGGAGCAGGTGAGACACCTTTTATTCTTTTGTGAATAGCTATATTCGCATAGGGAATGAAGAGGAACGTGTATGGCTGTTCCTCCGCGAGAATTTCTTGAAATCTATGATAGTATTTCCTCCTCTCTTCAATGTTAAAGGTGTGCCTAGCCTTAACGAGTAATTCGTCCACCTCTTTGTTTTCAAATGAAATGAAATTTAGTTCCTTTTTACCCTGTTTAGAAGAATGCCAGATATCAAAAAGATCGGGATCATGGGGGATTGTCCATCCAAGGATAACAGCTTCAAAATTTCTTTTGTCTATGAATTCGTTTATAAGACTTGCCCACTCTAAAACCCTTATTTTAACCCGTACTCCAATTTCCGATAGTCGCTTTTGTATAAGCTCCGCACATCTTATCCTCACATCATTTCCCTGATTAACTAACACTGTAAATTCGAATTTTTTTCCATCTTTTTCAAGAATCCCGTCCTCACCTCTCTCAAAACCTACTTCTGCTAGTAGTTTTGCTGCCTTTTCTTTGCTATATTCGTATTTCTTAACTGACCCGTTATAAGCCCACATATCAGGTTTATAAGGACCATGAGCCTCAATTCCCTGTCCAAGTAGAACCCCGTCTATTATCTCTTTTTTGTCTATCGCATAAGTTAATGCCTGTCTTACTTTTTTCTCTTTGAAAAAGGGGTGCTTTAAATTATATCCCAGGTAGACATAGCTGAAGGAGAGATACTGATATTTGTTGAACTCCCTTTTGAAGGCTCCGTACTCGGTCTGTCTAAGGTACTGTAAAGGTGTAAGTGCCATCATATCTATGGTTAAATTCTTAAGCTCTAGAAACATACTTGCCGAGTCAGGAATGAACCTTATTATGTGTCTTTGGATATAAGGTCTGCCATCAAAGTACCTCTCATTAGCACAAAGAACTATCCTTTGGCCTGTGACCCATTCTTTAAAAACGTATGGGCCCGTACCAACAGGATTTCTAAGGAGAGAAGACTTGGTGATGTCCTGCCCTTCGAGAAGGTGTGATGGTAAAATAGAAACAGACCAACTAATAAGTCCTGGCGCGAACGGCTTTTCGTAGATCACTCTAAAAGTATAATCGTTTATTACCTCTGCCTTTTTCACTAAGATAAAATCTCCAGAATACGCTGTGGGAGTTTTTGGATCAGTAATCACTTTGTAAGTGTAATAAACGTCTTTCGCGGTAAAAGGCTTTCCATCGTGCCACTTTACATTTTTTTTTAAGTGAAAAGTTATTTGGAGATTATCAGGCGAAATAATCCATTTTTCTGCAAGATCACCAACTATGTTTAAATTCTTATCGTATTTCACAAGGCCGTTATAAATTCTTGAGGCTACCTCGTGCGATGGAGCATCTGTTGTCAGAATAGGTATAAGATTCGTTGGTTCTCCCAATGAAGCTGTAATGAGCGCATCTCCGTACGCTGGTTTGCCCTCTTTTTCGTACGAAACCTTCTCTTTTCTCGGGGAACATCCGGAAACTATGAAAAGAAAAAAAATCAGTAACATGCACAGGAATTTAGTAGCTTTCATTATGGGTTAACCTTGCCGATCCGTATCTTTTTTGGAACTTTATTCTTTTCGTAAAGAATTTTGAGCCCCCTCAAGGTTAAAAATTCATCTATTTCGTCTATGGTCTCCGAGACATTGTGCATCAATCTTGCCAGACCGCCAGTCGCAACAACAAAGGAATCAGTCTTAACCTCGTCTTTCATCTTTTTCACTATACCATCCACAAGACTGGCATACCCAAATATTATTCCCGATTGCATTGCTTGAATAGTATTTCTCCCTATCACCGATCTCGGTTTGGTAAGCTCCACCCTTGGAAGTTTTGATGCACGCTCGAAAAGAGCCTCAAGAGAAATCATTATCCCAGGTACTATCGCCCCTCCATAGTACTCTCCCTTTTGACTCACATAGTCGAAGGTTGTAGCCGTTCCAAAATCGATAATTATGAGAGACCTTTTGTACGTCTCGTAGCCCGCAACAGCGTTTACTATTCTATCAGCACCAAGTTCGGCTGGATTTTCGTATAATATGGGCATACCAGTTTTTATTCCAGGTTCAACAATAATAGGATCGACATTTATGAATTTTCTCAAAAGAGTCTGGAAAGTAAGAAGGAGAGGGGGGACAACGCACGAGATTATCGCCCCGTCGATTTTTTCAAAACTGAGTTTATGTATGGATAAAAGACTGTTTATCAAAATGGCGTACTCTTCCACCGTCTTTTCTATGTCCGTACCGAGCCTAAAGTGCTCAACTAATTCGTCACCTTTGTATACTCCACAGACGATGTTTGTGTTACCAATATCTATTACCAAAAGCATTTCTATACCACTAAGTCCCCAGCATAAATTCTTTCAGTGCCAGAAGGTGTATTTAAAAGAAGTGCTCCATCGTCACCCAAACCTTCACAAAGACCCGCTACTATATTTTCTCCGACTGACACAGTTAAGGCCTGACCCTTTATCTTTGCTTTCTCTTCCCAGATAGTTCGTATAAAGCTTGATCCTTTTTCTAGAAAGGCTAAGTAAAACTTTTCGAAACTATTTAATAGGATTGCGCAAACATATGCCCTATCGTATTTACGCCCAGTTTCCATATAAATTGAAGTTGCTACATTTTTTATCTCTTCGGGGAGATCATTCGGTTCCATGTTTACATTTAAACCGATCCCAACAACTACAAAATTTACCTTTTTCAAAGTAGAAGATAATTCTACAAGTGTACCACTTATTTTTTTTTCACCTATAAGCACATCATTTGGCCATTTCAGGGTTGGTCTAAGAGTAGAGACCGTTTCCAATGTTTCTGTGACCACAAGACATGTAAGATAGGAAAGAGTGTGAACATCAGAAAAAGATATTTGTGGCCTTAAAATAATAGAAAGATAAATGTTTTTGCCTTCCGGCGATATCCATTTTCGTCCCAACCTGCCTTTTCCTTTTTTCTGAGCTTCTGATACAACACATGTACCTTCGGGTTCACCTTTTTTTGCAAGTTCTATAGCATAAGTGTTAGTTGATTCTAAAACCTGTTTATAGATAATCCTGTAGCCTATCTTTCTGGTGACTAAATGAAACCTAACCTCCCATGGATAAAGCTTATCCGGTTTTTGTATCAATCTGTATCCAACCCTTCTTTTAGTTTCTATAGTATAACCGCACCTTCTCAACAATCCTATGGTTTTTATGATTGTGTGCGGGGAAATTTTAAGTTTTTTAGAAAGCTCAAAAGACGAAAGGTAATTTTTTTGTTCACTCAAAAGATTCAAAAGGTTATCAATTCTTGCCATGTTCTATTCTGTCGTAATGAGAGAAATACATTGTGAACGAGGCTCTCCCTTGAGACAGGGATCTTATGTCTGTTGAATACCCAAACATCTCCGTTAAAGGTGCATATGCCTCGATTAATGTAATCCTATCTTTAGAAACTATTTCTTTTATCTGGCACTTCCTCATATTTAGATCGTTTATTATGTCACCCAAAAACTCATTCGGGGTCGTAACAGTAAGGGACATTATTGGATGAAGAAGCACAGGTAAAGCCTCGCTACAACCCTTTCTGAAACCTTCATGAGCAGCCATCTTAAGTGTAAGTCTGGCGAATTCTGGATTATTAAATGAAGCATCAAGTATGTATACCCTTATATCTGTCATTGGATAGCCTTTTAAAATTCCAATGTTCGCAGCCTCCACTATCCCTTCCTCTATAGCTTCTATGTACGGATAAGCCACATGGTCTGGCCCGATCCTGAAAAAAACATTTACACCCTTTCCTCTTTCTTCAGGCGTGATCTGCATTTTTACCATGCCTCTGTAAAGGACCCCATTTATAGTCTTTTCAAAAGAATTCTCAACCGAAACCTCTTTATCTATGGTCTCTTTATACACTACCTGAGGTTTACCAACATGTATATCAACTCCGAATTCTTCTCGGACTCTTCTCATTATTACATCTAAATGGAGCTCTCCCATTCCTGAGACAATTGTCTGCAGAGAATCTTCATCAGATTTCACATGAAACGTCGGGTCCTCCTCGGCTATTCTTTTAAGGATCGTTATTAGTTTTTCTTGATCGGCATTCCTTTTTGGCTCAACTGCAATGGAGATCACAGGTTGGTAGATGTTAATAGGTTCCAAAAGAATCCGTTTTTCCTTTGTTAAGGTATGTCCAGTGGATGTGTCCTTTGGCCCTACAATGCCAACAATTGCACCAACTGATGCTTTATCTATCCTTTCTTTGTGATTCGCGTGCATTCTATAAATCCGTGATATCTTTTCCTTTCGTCCCACATTCACGTTTAAAACATCTTCGCCAGTTTCTAACTCTCCGGAATAAACACGAATGTATATAAGTTTTCTCCCTTCCTCCATTATAACCTTGAAGGCAAGGGCGGTAAAGTCTTCCTCCGGAGATGGTAACCTTGTTTCTTCCTCACCTGTGACCGGATTCTTTCCTTTTACTGGCGGAACATCAAGGGGTGAAGGTAGATACCTAACCACGCCATCCAACAATGGCTGAATACCTTTATTTCTTAGCGCGGCTCCACAGAAAACAGGAACCAGCTTCATCGAAATAGTCCCTTTTCTTATGGTTTCGTGAATGAGAGCTTCCGGTATCTCCTCACCATTCAGATACATTTCCATGATTCTATCATCTATCATGGAAAGTGTATCCAAAAGCTTTTCTCTGTAGTTATAAGATGTTTTTTTGAGGTCCTCAGGTATGTCTACGTACTCATAGATAGCACCAAGACTATCCTCATCCCACACAATTCCTTTCATTGTTACTAGATCTACAACACCAGTAAAGTTTTCCTCCTTTCCCATGGGAATCTGAACAAGCAATGGATTAGTGCCTAGTTTCTCTACCATCATGTCTATAACATTGAAAAAGTCTGATCCAACTCTATCCAATTTGTTTACAAATGCAATCCTGGGAATCTTGTACTTGTCAGCCTGATGCCACACTGTTTCCGACTGAGGCTCGACACCTCCCACTCCGCAAAAAACAGCGATCATTCCATCAAGCACCCGCAGAGACCTTTCAACCTCTATTGTGAAATCCACATGTCCGGGCGTATCAATTATCTGGATCTCATGATCCTTCCAGTAACATGTGGTACAAGCAGACGTTATAGTTATTCCCCTTTCCTGTTCTTGTGGCAGATAATCCATGACAGCTGTGCCCTCGTGCACTTCACCAATCTTGTATGTTTTTCCCGTGTAATATAGTATTCTCTCTGTAACTGTCGTTTTTCCAGCATCGATATGGGCTACGATGCCAATGTTTCTTATCTTTTGCAGTCTTGCCTGTTCCTTTTTCATTTGGCTAAAGATATTCCTCCATTTGTTCAACAAAAGTCAAGATCCAAAAAGATGAATCAAATTTTACAAGAAAACGGTTAGAGAATGCTACATAAAAGATAGTCTTTTTGTCCCTTTGTGTTTGTTGGAAATTCTTTTAAAGAGGGGGAGATAATGTCTCCCCCTTTTAAATACCTATGCCTTACTGATCCTACACCTTAGAGCTTTAAGGTGAGGATAACCAGTTACAGGATCAGTAGGTTTGCAAGACGTGAGGACGTTTACATTTGTTTCCTCCCATCCGTGGGAGATTAGAACTACCCCTGGTAAAAGATCTTGAGTCAGTTTTACTTTGATTTTGAGTTGCCCATTCGGAGTCTCCACAATTGCAAAATCACCATCCTGAAGGCCATACTTTTTACCAGTTTCAGGATTTATCTCTGCAAAAGGTTCTGGATACTTACTTCTCAGGCTTGGAAGGTTCCTAAACTGTGTATGAGTATAGTATATTATACGGTTCCCAGTACTTAACCAAAGAGGATATTTTTCTCTTTCATCTGGTTTCGTGAAAACTACCTTCTCCGGATCCGCTGGTTCTGGTAAAGGAGCATAACCATGATCGGCAAGAGTTTTGGAATAAATTTCAATTTTTCCAGACGGCGTTCTGATTTTGCCACTTTTGACCAGATCATACGTTTTTTCAGCATAGAACATTCCATGAGGATAAGAGTCTAGTTTATCGAAGCTTAAACCCATAGGTTCAAGGAAGAAATCTATGACTTCTTTATCCGTTTTCCAAGGAAAGACATCCCCATAACCCATCCGTTTTCCCAGTTCGGTCCAGAACTTCCAGTCAGACCATGCTTCTCCAATTGGATCTATAACCTGTCTTCGTAGCATCAAGTACGGCACCCCAGACGTAACTGCGTAAACATATCCTATGCCCGGTCTCTCGAGAAATGAACATGCCGGAAGAACGATATGTGCATGTTTTGCAGTTTTTGTCATGAACATGTCCATAACCACAAGTAATTCTACTTTTTCGAAAACCTTTTCCCAGAGTGGAGATTCTGGCATGCTTAAACCCGGATTTCCTGCTGTAACGATAAAGGCTTTAACAGGATACGGTTTTTCTTTTAACACCGCATCTGGTAAATACAAGGTTTGTCCATAAGGAGAAGGCCTACCCCAGAGACTATAAAAAATTGGGTGTTCGTTTGCTCCTAATGGTTTCTCTTCTACTGGAATTCTAAGATCTCCAAGTTTCGGGAAGGCTACAGATACCCACCCTCCTGGAACATCCACATTTCCAGTTATAGTCTGAAGAATTGCAAACGCTCTCATCGTGTAAAGGCCATCAGCCCTTTGATCGAAACACGTACCGGGAATGATACAGGCCGGTTTTGTTGTCGCATAGGTCCTGGCAAGTTCACGAATCTGATTAGCCTTAAGTCCTGTTTGTCCTTCTACTGCCTCTGGGGTGTATTTTTTCACATGTTCCTTTAGCTGATCAAAGCCAAATGTATACTTCTCCACCATCTCCCTATCATAAAGTCCCTCTTCTATGATGACGTTCATCATGGAAAGGGCAAGCGCACAATCACTTCCAGGTGTAACAGGGTAGTGGAGTCCTAAATCCGCAAGGGGAATTTTTTTCGGGTTTATCACTATTATCTTTTTATCCTTCGATTTCCTAAGCAGTTCTGCCCAATAGGGCTTTGAATTTTCTGGATTTGTAGCCCACAACACGACACATTTAGCCTGATCTGGTTCTTCTAGGAAGAACGTGCTAAACGTCAACTGATGGGCAATTATTCTGGAGCGGTAACAAACACTTTCCACCGACAGCAGGTTAGGCGTACCGTATGCCCCTTTAAAACGTTGCGCAAAGGCTGCGATCTCTAAATTTTCGACTCCTATGGACCCACAAAAAATAGCGAGAGAATGAGGCCCGTATTTTTCCTTTATTTCTTTGAGCTTTCCGGATATAGTATCAAGGGCTTCATCCCAACTAATCTTTTTCCACTGCCCGTTTTCTTTTTTCATAGGATAAAGGATTCTATCTGGAGAGTAAACCCACTCCGGAAGAGCCTCTCCCCTAGGGCAAAGATAACCCCTACTTAAGGGATGTTCTGGCATCCCTTCCGCTTTGACCAACTTGCCGTCTTTTACATGGGCCACAAGACCGCAGGAACAAACACAGTTGATGCAGACCGTGTTGATCTTTTTAGTTTCAGACATTTAACACCTCCCAAGAGATTCTAGCTTTTTCGTACACTATAGCACATGGATGGACGTATTTGCAATAAAATGGGTCAAACGGTAATTATCTAAATCATCGCTCAAAAAAACACTCCCCTTTATCTTCCCTTCTATCTGGTTGTCTGTCTCATTTATTACTGCAAACGCTTCCCGTTTCCAACTGTACAAATTATATATTTGTAGCTCAACTCCATACCGTTAAACATATAGCGTTATTTGAGTTTTTTCTTGATTTGTATACACTTGCCATGATAAATTTAAATCGTGTTCAAAAAAATCATTTAAAAATTCGGAGGTATACCATGCCAGATGTTTACATTCACATTGGAGAGATTCTTGCAAGAAACGGGAGAATGTATCCAAATGATATTGCACTCGTAGAAAGGGTACCTGCGGAGAAAAGGAGGAGACAAATCACTTGGTCTCAATTCGACCATCTGGCCAACAGATTTGCAAATATACTTGTGTCGAAAGGAATAAAAAAAGGTGATAAAGTACTACATTTTATGATGAATTCCTTGGAGTGGCTCATATGTTATTTTGGGATAATAAGGACAGGCGCATGGGTTGTTCCGCTTAACTTCCGATTCACATCCGATGACGTTAAATATTGCTGCGATGTAGCCGAGCCGAAAGTTGTAGTATTTGATGAAGAATTTACACCTCGAATAGAGGCCATAATAGACAGACTTCCCACTGTGGAGTCATACATATGCGTCGGTAAGAACATCCCTTCTTTTGCGGAATCTTATGAGGAGCTTATGAAAAATTCTAGCGAATCACCTCTCAATACAGAGATCACGTATGCAGATCCTTGCGGATTATATTTCACTTCAGGAACCACCGGGAAGCCAAAACCCATACTCCTTACCCACAAAAACATGGTATCTTCGTGTATAACCGAAAGCGTAAGACAAAAAATGACCAAAAAAGACGTGTTTGTGCTCATCCCGCCTCTTTATCACACGGGCGCGAAAATGCACTGGTTTGGAGCTTTCATTGTAGGTGGTAAGGGTGTCCTTTTAAAGGGTGTAGCCCCAGAGTGGATATTGGAAGCCATAAGCGAGGAAGGTGGAACTGTCTTATTTCTTCTCGTTCCATGGGCTCAAGATATTCTTTTAAAACTAGACAAAGGAGAGATTAAACTATCCGATTACAAACTTGATCAGTGGAGACTGATGTACATAGGTGCACAGCCTGTTCCTCCTGCACTTATCGAACACTGGAGAAGATATTTTCCCAATATGGAGTACAATACGGTCTATGGTCTAAGCGAATCCACAGGACCAGGATGTATATACCTTAGTTCTGATGCGCTCCACAAGATTGGCTCTATAGGAAAGCCAGGATTTAACTGGGAGGCAAGGATAGTTGATGAAAATGGAAATGATGTGAAAAGGGGAGAAGTTGGAGAACTTATTGTGAGAGGCGATGGAATAATGAGGGAATACTATAAGAACCCAGAGGCAACTGCAAATACTATAAGGGACGGGTGGCTATATACAGGGGATATGGCTAAAGAGGATGAAGACGGTTTCATCTGGCTGGTAGATAGAAAAAAGGACATCATCATAACTGGTGGGGAAAACGTATTCCCCGTTGAGATTGAGGATTTCCTTCATGCCCATCCTGCCGTTAAAGACGTAGCTGCGATAGGACTTCCTGATGAACGGTTGGGAGAGATAGTGGCTGTAGTCATAGATCCAATACCTGGAAAAGAGGTCTCAGAGGAAGAAATCTTAAGATTCTGCGAGGCACTTCCAAGATACAAAAGACCTAGAAAAGTTTTTTTTGGAGAAGTTCCTCGCAACCCAACCGGAAAAATAGAAAAACCAAAATTGAGGAAAAAGTATGCTGGAATGGAGGAGGCATTCAGGATAAAATAATGGCATGGATGAGTATTCAGAACTAGAAGAACTGATCCAATACAAATTTAAAAATCGTGAGCTTCTTCATAGCGCATTAACGCACGCATCTTACTCCTCTAACTTTGAAAAAAGAAATGCTAACGAAAAATTGGAGTTTCTAGGTGATGCGGTTCTAAACGCGTTGATAACCTTTATGCTTTATGAAAAGTTCAAGGATAGAGACGAGGGCTTTTTGAGCAACGCAAGATCATATCTAGTAAAAAGGGAAACCCTAACTGAGATAGGGAAAAGATTAAAGATAGAAAACTACATGAAGTTCGAAGACAGTATATCACCATACGATTCAAAAGTTATCTCTAATATGATTGAGGCCCTTATAGGGGCCATATATCTCGATGGTGGCATTCGGAAGACGAGATCTGTCGTGAGAAAACTTTTTTCGCCTTATTTTGACGAGGAAAAACTTGAGCAGAAAAATCCTAAAAACGTGCTGCAGGAGTATACCCAGAAACAGTTTGGTCTTTTACCCAAATATCGTTGCATAAAAAAGGGAAAAAACGGGTTCCAAGCTACTTGCAAGGTAGGAAAGGAATTTCTGGCAAAAGGTACGGGAAGAACAAAAAAAGAGGCTGAAACAGAGGCAGCGCGCAATCTGTTGAAAGTTATCGTTCCCAATTCAAGTTAAAGAGTTTCTGTGCGTTTTTATAAAGGATAAGTTCTCTCGCTTCTTCTTTAACCGTTGATAACCCTCGAGTGTATCTCGAATAAGAAAGGAGGGGGAAATCTGACCCGAAAAGGACTTTTTGTGAAAGATGATTTTGGACAAAGGTATAAACCTCAGCACTAAATAGATACGGAACTGCCGCAGTATCATAAAATACATTTTCGAAAGCTTTCTTCACCTCTGGCATGAATTCATAAAAACAGACTCCTCCACCAAGATGGGCAAGCACGATTTTTAGTCCTCGATTCTCTTCGATAAATTTATAGAGCGAGTTAAAATCTACATTTATTTTCCCGTTATAAGAGTGTCCCAATTGTTCATTAACATGGATAAGTAAAATACCGCCTTTCTCTCTGAGAGCGTCTGTAAATCTATTCAATCTTTGAAACTCATTTTTTCCTAGTCTTCCTCCATAAAAAGAAACCTCCCCTACCCCTTTCGCTCCTTTACTAAAACATCTGTCTATTTCTTTCATTGACCAACTTTCATCCCATACATCTATCATTATGAAAGGTAATAAATTTTTCCCCTGTGCTACGGAAAGGACATAGTCATTACACATACTCAAAAGTCCTCTGTCTTTAAAAGGAAAGGAGAGGACTGCTGCGTAATCTATTCCCTGGGATTCCATGTATTGGGTTATGCTATGAATATCTGCTATAGGAATGTTCTTTTTTCCATATAAGATAGAAAAACCTATATCTTTCTTACACAGATCTTCTCTTTTTTGTATAATCTCAGGGGGAAACACATGCGTGTGAACATCAATGACAGCACTCACAGTTTACTCCGAATACCCTTTAATAAGCCTAATCCCAAGTAAGAAAAATAAAACCGAGTAAGCCAACATAACAAGAAGAGAAAGCCACCCCATGAAATCGAGACTATCTTTCCTTACAAGAATATTTGTATGGGTAAGGGGGAGAACATAAATCAACGGCTTAAAAATGATCGGGATCTTCTCGATTGGGAAGAATGTTCCTGTAAAAAACCCCATGGGAATTATGAGAAAGTTCGAGTAGGTTGCCGTGTCTTCATGTGATTTTGTAATCATGCCAATTACCACACCTAGACTTGAAAACATAAATGAGTTGAGAATCAACGCTAAAATAAAAACCCAATTCAATTCAAAACCTTCATGAGTCAAAAAACCTACTATGACTATAAGAGAGGCTGCAAAGACCCCTTTGAGAATCCCGGAAAGAACTTCACCAAAAACAATAGAGATCGCACTGATTGGCGACTGTATGAACATTTGGAAAGTTTTGCTATATATTCTATTCAGATTTAGGCTATTGGCAACCCAAGTGTACGAGTTGTTCATAGAGCTTAATGCGCACAATCCGGGCAGTAGAAAACCAAGGTAGTCGTATTCAGAAATTCTAAATCCTTTCCCTATTCCCAGACCGAACGCAAAAAGGTAGATTATTGGAATAATTAGGGTAGAAAAAATATAGCCGAGCCTGAGAAGCCTTCTTTTGAATATGATCATTTCCCTTAAGAAAACGGGATACCAGTTCAATCTATCCTCTCACCAGTGAGTTTTATAAACACATCCTCGAGGTTTGAACGCCTTATGGAAAAAGGGGGACCCAGCGTTTTAGCTTTCACGTAAGCTTCCTCTTCTGATTTAAAAATATGCTGGATAAGTCTGCCATCCCCGTCAAGTTTCTCAAGGACAAAGTTACCCACACATTTTTTTAAATCTTCTGGGCTTCCCTCAGCAATCAGTCTTCCCCTACTTAAGATCCCGACCCTATCACACAATACATCGGCTTCCTCGATATAGTGAGTTGTTAAAATAACGGTTCTTCCTTCCATCTTTGCCTTTCTTATCAAATCCCATATTTGCCTTCTTATCTGAGGGTCAAGACCTGTTGTTGGTTCATCGAGAAAAAGTACCTTAGGATCAGAGATGAGGGCCCTTGCTAGAAGAAGTCTTTTCTGCATTCCGCCTGAAAGCTCGGAGACATAGGCTTCCCTTCTTTCTTGGAGGTCAAAATGCAAAAGAGCATCATATATTTTTTGCTTGAGATTTCTAACTTTATGGAGCATTCCATAAATTAGGAGATTTTCATAAACGGTGAGTTCTCTATCCAGATTATTCTCCTGGGGGACACAGGATATGAGATTTTTTACTTTCTCAGGAGTTTTTACCACATCTATGCCGAATATCTTCACACTTCCCGTATCGGGTTTAGAAATGGTAGTGAGGATCTTGACAACTGTTGTCTTTCCCGCGCCATTTGGACCTAAAAGACCGTAAATTTCTCCCGCGTTGATCTTAAAAGAAAGGTTATCAAGCGCTTTTATTCTGCCGTAAGTTTTAGAGAGGTTATAAACCTCAATCATCGAAAAAAATTACACCACTAAAGCTTAAAAAAAGTAAAGTTTTTTCCATTAACCATCTTGAATAAGTGGCTAACTTGTGCAACAATAGACCAGTAAATCGCGATGTCAATAAAAGAAAACCACATTTTACAAATAATACACAAAAGGCCCCTTAGGATACACGAAATTGCAAAGAAGTTAGGTGTCAGAAAGGATGGCAAGATAAAACTTAGAAAAATACTGAAAACCCTCCATAAAAAAGGTACCATACTCAAACTAAAAGGGGGAAGATTCGTTTCAAAAGCCCAGTTTCTTTTCACCCCGGAAAAAGAAAAAAAGAACATTTTGTCAGGCTTTTTAAGAAAGCGTGGGAAATTATACTTTCTCGATTCCGAGCAAAAAACTAATGGATCCTATATTATCATAAAGAGTAAAGACGATCTTATGGAAGATGCCCTTGCTGTCGGAATAAAGAGAGACAAAGGGTGCGAGATTATAAAGGTTTTTCAGTCTCTTTCTGATGTCAAGGACATCAAAGAGTTTGTTATTTTAAAGTATGGACTTCCAAGAAAGTTTACGACGAAAGTAGAAAACGAAATAAAAAAATTAGAAGTCCAGAGCCCTGTATCGGGACGTCTAGATCTTAGGCACATAAAACATGTGACCATTGATGGAGAGAATGCAAAGGACTTCGACGATGCTGTATTCGCTGAAAGAAAGGATTGGGGGTATAGACTCTACGTTTCAATTGCTGATGTAGCACATTATGTACCCATTAGCTCAGCCTTGGACAATGAGGCAAAAAAAAGAGGTATGAGCATATATTTTCCGGACTCTGTAATACCAATGCTTCCAAAAGTTTTATCTGATGATTTATGCAGTCTAAAACCTAAAAAGGAGAGACTCGCTTTTTCGGTAATCATGGACTTGGACAAAAGGGGGAACTTAAAAAGTGCCACCTTCCAGAAATCTGTAATAAGAAGCGTAAGAAGACTAACTTACGAGGAGGTCGAAAAGGCGATAATCGAAAAAGACAAAAGAGAAAGAAAAAGATTGCATGGTTTAATAAAAGACCTAGAGATTATGAAAGAGCTCACGGAAATCCTTCTGGAAAGGAGATTCGAAAGAGGAAGTTTAGATTTCGACCTCCCTGAACCAGAAATTCTTATAGATATGGAGGGTGACGTAAAAGACATACTTAGATCAAAAAGGCTCTTTTCTCATAGGATAATAGAAGAGTTTATGATAATGGCAAATAGAACAGTTGCGGAATTCCTTGAGAAGAAAAAGGTTCCAGCTCTCTTCCGCATACATGAGGAACCAGAGAGAGAAAAAATCAAGACTTTCGAGGAGTTTCTCAAGTCAATTCGTGTATCGCCAGACAAGGAAGGAAAAGGTATAAAAAAACTTCAGAACATACTTCAAGCGGTAAGGGGTAAACCTTACGAATTTATAGTGAACAAAGTTCTACTTCGATCCATGAAGCAGGCTAAATATAGTCCGCAGAACAAGGGGCACTATGGCTTGGGGCTCGAATGTTATCTCCATTTCACCTCTCCAATACGCAGGTATCCGGATCTTGTCTGCCACAGGATTCTTGAAGCGCTGATTCACAGAAAAAAAATTCCCTATACCTACGATGAACTGGAAAGTATGGCTCTTTACCTGTCCGAGAGGGAAAGACTCATAATGGAGGTCGAAAGGGAACTTGAGGACCGAATAAGGATCCTCTTTATGAAGGAAAACATCGGAGAAGAATACGAGGGAATAATCACGAATATTACCTCTTTTGGATTTTTTGTCGAACTCTTAGATGTTTTTGTGGAGGGACTAGTTCTTTTCTCCGATCTAACCGATGACTATTATATGGTACATAAAGACGGTACTTCCTTTTATGGCAGAAGAAAAAAAAGTGCATTTAAATTGGGGGATTTAATTAAGGTAAAAGTTATCTCTGCAGATGTGGAAAGAAAGCTTTTACGATTTATCCTCCGTGACGGTGCTTGAGAAATAACTTTCCGTGTAATATCATTCAATATAAGATGCCGAAGATATATGTGGGTTGTAGTGGATTCAACTATTTCGGCTGGAGAAAAAGGTTTTATCCTGAGGATTTACCTCAGAGAAAATGGCTTGAATATTATTCCAGCGTATTTAAGAGCGTAGAGCTCAACGTAACTTTTTATAGACTTCCCACGCCTTCAACGTTTAAAAGATGGTATAAGGAGACACCTCAAGACTTTTCCTTTGTCCTAAAGGGAAGTAGGCTTATTACCCACATAAAGAGGCTTTATGATGTGAAAGAATCGCTTGAAAGCTTCTTTGAAAGAGCATCGGCATTAGGTGAAAAACTTAAGGCCACGCTTTGGCAATTTCCACCTGGATTTCAGATGGACATTCAAAAGCTTTCAGAATTTGTGAGCTTACTGTCTGAATATGGAGTGCGGGCCGCATTTGAGTTCAGGAATGCCTCTTGGATAAACGAACAAGTATCACAACTTGTTACAGCGCACAAGTTTACATTATGTATGGCGGACTGGCCTCCTTTTCTCGATAAGCTAACTGTGAAATCCGATTATGTATACATAAGAAGACACGGTCATCAAGGAAACTATGCTACATGTTATACTGAGGAAGAAATTGTGGCTGATGCGAAAAGGATAAAAAGCTACGTGGAAGAGGGGAAAGATGTTTTTATTTACTTCAATAATGATGCCTATGCATATGCGGTGCAGAATGCAAAAAAATTGCTAGAGATTCTGGAATTGCAAAATTTGATTTAACGATTGATCACATGTATACTTTCTTCATGAGAGATATAGAGTTTATGGAATTATGTTTAAGACTCGCTGAAGAGGCTTTTTTATCCGGTGAGGTGCCAGTTGGTGCAATTGTTGTGTCAAATGAAGAGGAGGTCGTTGGAAGAGGATACAACCAGACCATAACACTTCTAAAACCTTATGCACATGCCGAAATCTTAGCCATCTCAATGGCGACAGAGAAAATTGGAAATTACAGACTTAAGGATTGTACTCTCTTTGTTACCAAAGAACCTTGCATCATGTGTGCTGGCGCAATCTTAGAAGCGAGAATAAAAAGAGTTGTCTTCGGATGTTTCGACAGAAAAAGAGGCGCTTTCGGTTCGATGATAGATGTAAACTCCCTGCCTCTAAATCATAGGGTAGAGGTAACTGGCGGGGTATTAAAGGAAAAAAGCGAAAAACTCCTTAAGAATTTCTTCAAAATGAGGAGAGGTACCGAAGTGGCCATAACGGGGCCGACTCGAAATCGGCTGTACGCCTGATAAGCGTACCGTGGGTTCGAATCCCACCCTCTCCGCCAGGTTTTAGTTTCCAACACCTTTATCCTTTTTTTGATCAAGAATCACGCCGGCTAAGATGGAATGTGCCTGTCTAAGATTATTACGAAGCAGTGTGAGGTTTTGGAAAGACTCTAAAGTCCGTCTTTCGTACCTAAATTAAGAAAGTAGCATTCCGTACAAAAAAAGAAAAACCTGCTTCCGAAAGTGAACTTGACCAAAATTAGAGAAAAACAATTTTTGGTATTCAAACATCCTCATATACCCCCAAAAAGCCTAAGAAAACGTATCTAACCTTGGCCCGAAACTCGAAAGAGGCATGTGTCTACTCGCTTTTTGTCTAACTGAAGTTTGTCTTGTCCTCCATGTTAGAAATGCAGATTTCATTTTTGATCAATCGTTTGATAACCTGTTCCAGAAGGTGACGAAATCCGGAATAGACTAGCTTACGCTACCAACCAATC
>JAOADT010000070.1 GCA_026417175.1 Deltaproteobacteria bacterium
GCTCTATACTCAAAAGTTTATTGTAGGGACGTATGAAATCCGTCTGAAAAAATCGGGCAGGCTTAACCTGACACTACGACCGAAAAATTCTCTCGTTTTCCTTCCTGAAATTTAAATGTGTTAACTTTCTTATGTAGTCTTTGTAAAGAGAATTTTTGTCTGAGACTATTCTAAATTACCGCTAAATCTTTCTGATAATTCTTCTAACTCATTATCAAACTCGTTTATTATATCGCAGAATTTTTTATCTATGGGAAGATGCTTCGTTACTATGACTTTATAGCCTCTGTCTGCCTTCTCTAACCAAACTTCATAACCTTTCTTTTGAATTTCATCTACTACAGATTCTGCTTGCTCTTTTTTGTAAAATAAAAGTTCATGGCTGATTGTGTAAAATAATGATTCTTTGCTTTTTTCACTCCTTTGCGCCATCCATGGATATACTCGACTCAACCTACCAATGATCGCCTTTGCTACCATTGTCAATTCCTCTACCCTATCAAGGAATTCCTCAATCATTACCCTTAAGTTATCGGCAAATTCTTCGTGCTGCTCCCAAAAGCGTCTTGGGATATTCAACAATTCAAACATCAACTCTCCATAGTAACTTCCAACGATTACTGATTCCATAGCCATCTTTTCCAATGCTGCAGGGACAGTAAATTCTAAGAAGATTTTATGCCTTATAGCGCGGGCTAAATCTGACGCATCAAATTCTGATAGTTTACGATAACGCATTTCTTCATACCAATCCTGCACTGATGGAATATTTGGTAACTTTATTCTTACCTCTTTTTCCAATTCAGCAAAGCACTTTTCTTTGTAATCTTTTTCCATAATAATCACTCACCTTCAACTAGCTATATTTGTGGCACAAAATGTTTTTCTTATTTCTTTTATTTCTTGAATAAGTCTTCTCCACTCTGACATTATTTCATCAAGATAGTCATAAACCTCTTTAGGTAGTTTTGGATTTTTACGAATATTTTTCGCTTTTTCTAAGAGATTTTTTAGCATATTTATCCTATTCTGCAATTCTATATCATATCCGTGATTTAAACCTAATTTTCTTGCATTATTTATGTCCTTTATTATATGTGGCAACTCTCTATAATATCTCTCAATTTCAGCTATAAAACGAGTATATCGTTTAAGCCCTTCAGGAATGCTAGTCTGTTTTATATACAGTCCTACTACTCTTCCCCTAAAGCCCCTTGCAAAGCCATAAAATCCGAGTTGTACAGAAAATTTAGCACCCTCCAAGGC
>JAOADT010000071.1 GCA_026417175.1 Deltaproteobacteria bacterium
TTTCCACCTTCACGGATAGCAAATCTAAGTTCTTTCTCCAGTGCAATAGGAGTTATGAGTTCCACTGTAAGTGAGACGTTATCTCCGGGCATTACCATCTCAACACCATCTGGGAGTTTCACAACACCTGTAACGTCTGTGGTTCTGAAGTAAAACTGAGGTCTATAACCGGAGAAGAAAGGAGTGTGACGGCCTCCCTCTTCCTTAGTGAGGATATAAACCTCAGATTTGAACTTTGTATGGGGTGTTATTGAACCAGGTTTTGCAAGAACCTGACCACGTTCAACCTCATCCTTTTTAACACCACGTAAGAGGACTCCTATGTTATCTCCTGCTAAACCCTGATCTAAGACCTTTCTAAACATCTCTATGGATGTGGCAACTGTCTTTATGGTTGGACGGAAACCAACAATTTCAACTTCATCTCCTGGTTTTATACTACCCCTTTCTACCCTTCCTGTGACAACTGTTCCTCTTCCTGAGATGGAGAATACGTCTTCAATGGGCATAAGGAATGGTTTGTCTATATCGCGGATAGGTTCTGGTATGTAAGAATCTACAGCATCCATGAGTTCGTATATGCATTTGCAGTTTGGACAGTCTTCCTTTCCACATCCACATTCTAGAGCTTTTAGGGCACTACCTTTTATTATGGGGATCTCATCTCCTGGAAATTCGTATTTTGAGAGTAGTTCACGGAGTTCAACTTCTACGAGTTCTATGAGTTCTGGATCATCTACCATGTCTACCTTGTTTAGAAAGACAACTATGTAAGGGACTCCGACCTGACGGGCAAGTAGGATGTGTTCCCTTGTCTGGGGCATGGGACCATCGTTTGCACCTACGACTAATATGGCACCATCCATCTGGGCAGCACCGGTTATCATGTTCTTTATGTAGTCTGCATGACCAGGACAGTCAACATGGGCGTAGTGTCTCTTTGCGGTTTCGTATTCCACATGGGCCACAGCTATAGTTATTCCCCTTTCCTTTTCTTCAGGTGCCTTATCTATCTGATCAAAGGGTATCCACTGGGCAAACCCTTTTTTCTCTAAGACTCTTGTTATAGCTGATGTGAGAGTTGTCTTTCCGTGGTCTATGTGACCTATGGTACCTATGTTCACGTGGGGTTTGGTACGCTCGAATTTTTTCTTAGACATATGAAACCTCCGATTAAGGTTTT
>JAOADT010000072.1 GCA_026417175.1 Deltaproteobacteria bacterium
TTGATAGATTTTGGAGACATATCAACTTGATAAATATCCAACACATATCAAGTTGATAAAATTTGGAAGCATATCAACTTGATAAATATCCAACACATATCAAGTTGATAAATACCAAAACATATCAAGTTGATAGAAATATTGGAGTTGTATCAACTTGATAAATGTCCAACACATATCAAGTTGATAGATTTTGGAAGCATATCAATGTTGATAAATATCCAACACATATCAAGTTGATAGAAATTGGAGTCATATCACTGTTGATAAATATCCAACACATATCAATGTTGATAAATATCCAACACATATCAAGTTGATAGATTTTGGAAGCATATCAATGTTGATAAATATCCAACACATATCAAGTTGATAAAATATTGGAGTTGTATCAACTTGATAAATATCCAACACATATCAATGTTGATAAATATCCAACACATATCAAGTTGATAGATTTTGGAGACATATCAACTTGATAAATATCCAACACATATCAAGTTGATAGATTTTGGAAGCATATCACTGTTGATAAATATCCAACAAATATCAAGTTGATAGAATTTGGAGTCATATCACTGTTGATAAATATCCAACACATATCAATGTTGATAAATATCCAAGACATATCAAGTTGATAGATTTTGGAAGCATATCAATGTTGATAAATATCCAACACATATCAAGTTGATAAAATATTGGAGTTGTATCAACTTGATAAATATCCAACACATATCAATGTTGATAAATATCCAACACATATCAAGTTGATAGATTTTGGAGACATATCAACTTGATAAATATCCAACACATATCAAGTTGATAGATTTTGGAAGCATATCAACTTGATAAATATCCAACACATATCAAGTTGATAAATACCAAAACATATCAAGTTGATAGAAATATTGGAGTTGTATCAACTTGATAAATGTCCAACACATATCAAGTTGATAGATTTTGGAAGCATATCACTGTTGATAAATATCCAACACATATCAAGTTGATAGAAATTGGAGTCATATCACTGTTGATAAATATCCAACACATAT
>JAOADT010000073.1 GCA_026417175.1 Deltaproteobacteria bacterium
ACAAAGGGCAAGATAACTTTAAGGGGAAGAGTAGCAAGTTTATTGGAAGTAGGAACTGGCTTTCATCCCGAACTAACAGGAAGAGAAAACGTGTATTTTAATGGTGCTATCCTTGGAATGAAGCGAAGTGAAATCAAAAGAAAGTTTGACGAGATTGTTGCGTTTGCAGGTGTAGAGAAGTTTATTGATACACCATTGAAACATTACAGCAGCGGAATGCAGTTGCGGTTGGCGTTTGCAGTGGCGGCATTTTTGGAAGCGGAGATATTGGTGGTAGATGAAGTGTTGGCTGTGGGAGATGCTGAGTTTCAGAAGAAATGCTTAGGCAAGATGGAAGATGTAACAAAGAAAGAAGGCAGGACGGTGTTGTTTGTGAGTCATAATATGGGAACTATAATGGGCTTGTGTAATAAAGGGATATTTCTTCGGCAAGGAAAAATATCTTTTGCAGGTAATATTTATGAAACTACAAGAAAATATTTAGATTCTTTATATTCTGGAACCCCAGCTCCTTTAAATAGTAAATGGATAAGGAAAGTAGAATTGTTCTCAAATGGAATACAGACAGAATCTATTATCAGCGGAAATTCTTTAGAACTTATTGTACATATAAATCATTCTAAAGTTTTAACAAGCCCTGTAATAGGTATTATTATTAAGGATATTCAAAACAATTACATACTTGGAGTGAATAACAGAAATTATGGCATCAGGTTGTCCGATTTTCAAGAGGGTAAGGTTTTGATACGGATACCTACATTGCCTTTATATGAAGGAACCTATCATATTGATATAAGATTAGGGGAAAATTTTCGGGATATTGAAATAGTTGAAAATATCATTAAATTTGAAGTTACTTTATGGGACACTGATAGCCATATTATTACCGAAAAACCATATAAAGATTTAAATAAATTATTAATTAGGGGTATAGATTTTAAAGTACTTACATGATAAAAACTCTATATTACAATATAAAAAACAGGTGGATAAAAAA
>JAOADT010000074.1 GCA_026417175.1 Deltaproteobacteria bacterium
TTTTTCCTGGATGGAGGGGAGTAGAATCTTTAAGATGGATTCTATATTGGCACTGAATATGGGGTCAGGGGCTTTTATCATGATGGGGTTTTTATCACTTTTTAGGTTTCTTAAGGTAAATGTGCTCATAATGAGTTTAAGGAAATTTTCTTTGAAGGCAGGGCCGAGACGGGAGATAGATTCTATGGCCGCCTGGATGGTCTGGATGTCATCATTACTTAATATGGGCTTTTTTATCCTGTCACCTGTTGTAAATCTGTAGCCGTCCTTTTCTTTGTCGTATTCTATGGGGTCTATGATGTTTATCAGCTCAAGATAGCGGAATATGGTTCTCTTTGAGACATGGAAATGCTCCATTAGAAACCCTAAAGATGGATATTTATTCTGGGCGATTAAGGTGTATATCTCAAGAAGCCTTATAACCTTTTCTGATATACCAGCAGGTTTATCTGCCTTTTTATGGGTCTTCATGTATGGATTTTAGCATGATGGAAATTAATTGTTAAGGAAAAAGGAAAATTCGATAGAAAGAGTTAAAGATTTTAATAAAATTTTATAAAAATAATGTTTTATGGTGGAGGCGGCGGGAATCGAACCCGATTTTTTGTTGTTTAACTATTTGAAATTACTAATGTTTGCTTTTGTTACGGATAGATTACGGATAGAGATTTTATTTTAAAACTTCCTCAAGGCCTTTGGAATTCTCCATATATTCTTCCAAAATCAACCCCAGAGATCACCTTGTCTTTGTATTTTTCTTTAATGGCTGTCAGTGCGTCTTTTAATTCAGAGGAATTGACACCATTATTGAGGGCAATATATGCCTCAGTAAAGGCAGAGAGTTCATCTATGGCCTTTATTAGGCTTCCATCTCTGGGGTTATAAACATCTGTATTGTATTTATGGGAGATTTCATCGGAGGTAACTTTAAGC
>JAOADT010000075.1 GCA_026417175.1 Deltaproteobacteria bacterium
ATTCCTCAAAAAGCTTAGTGTGAGCATGCTGTGGAGGCCACATTACTGAAAGCCTGAGCTTCATCTGAGCATGTACGGTAGTTGTAACTGTAAAAAAGAGACACACCAACGCGATCCCAAAAAGAACTCTTCCCTTAACCATACTTCCTCCTTCTTGAAAATTTTGATCTTTGTTCTAACTATTACATTCTTTGATTTAACAAGTCAAGAAAATTGTAAGAGAAAAAAACATGGCTAGTTGATACCTGGTTTGCCGTTGAAAATGAGGAAGGTAAGTTTTATTTTTTTAGGCAAACCTATAAAGTTTTCCTTTTTGGTTTAAAACTCAAATTGTCACACTTGCAAAAATTCTTCCATCCCAAGCGGAATATGCATTAGCTGGTAAAAACATATTATGGGACCTCACGTATATTTTTAGGTAGGATGGAAGAAATGATTGAGGGTTAACAAAAACACTAGGAATTCTCATCTAGAGTTAGGGTAATGACTTAGAACAGAAATTCAGTGGACCTTCGCATTGTGCTGTAATCAGTATGTTTGAAATCCATAGCTGTTAAAAGGCTAAAGTCTATACTAGCCCGTCTATCTAAATATGACCCCCCTCTAACTACTTTTGTTTTGGTTGATATTTTGTATGCAAGGGACTGATGTTCCTTGAGATTTTAAGGGGCACGCACCTGGGGCTTAAGTAGATCTATTCATGTTAAGCGTTATTAAATTTTGTATATCAACTGAATATGGGAGTGAGCTACGGAACAGTAAACATTGTCTCAATTTTTAAATTTTTATCGGCTTCATTAACTTCACCCGATTTTACGAGCTCAACTTAGTTACAATTAATCAAATAAGCTACTCTTTCGTATTTGCAGATTTTTAGTAGTGGCCTCTTTGAATT
>JAOADT010000076.1 GCA_026417175.1 Deltaproteobacteria bacterium
GCTCTAATGGAAATCCCATGTTGCCGCGGTTTTCTCTTCATATTAAAGTCAGCTCTAAAAGATGCAAAAACTGAGTTACCTCTTAAGGTAATAACCGTAAGCACACAAGGAGAGATCGTACGAGAAGAAGATACTTTTTAACTAATTAAAGGTCACAGAAAGTTCCCTTATGAAAAAGACCGTATTTGACCTTTTTCCTGGGTTTTTTGGCGTATTTTCGAGGTATGCTTATCCCAGAGCTTCAAAGAGGGACATGAAATCCTTGGTAGACTCTTTGGAAAGAGATGAAATCGTTCTTGATCTCGCATCCGGAACAGGAATCCCGTCAACATTTTTCATAAACAAAAAAGGTCTTAAGTTTGTGCTTCTGGATCTATCGATTAATATGCTTCGAAAGTCGCCGTTCGCGGCATCAAGGGTGGTAGGAAAGGCGGAAAATCTTCCATTTAAGGACAAAGTCTTTGGGCTTATTCTCTGCGGCCTTTCCTTTCATCACTTTGACGATCAAGAATCGGTCATGAAAGAATTAAAAAGGATCATCAAACCAAAAGGAAGATTTTATATATTTGAAATAGACACAAACACCACAATCGGAAGAGTAATTTCTTTAATTGATCGTATCTTCAATAGAGTTTTCTTTATCGAGCCCCAGAAATTCAGAAAGCTCGCAGAAAAAACAGGCTTCATTGCAAATATTAAGAGGTACGACTGGCGATACGCACTAATCGGTGAACCAAAAGCTTTATCGCAAAAGTTTCCTCCTAATGGTAAAGAAAGATAAATCTGGAATTCCTAAACGTTCTGTGTTACTTTTGCCTAACGTCAATTTAGGAGTTAACGAAACGTTTTGGAAGATAAGGTAAATCTTTACAGAAAGGCCCGGAATC
>JAOADT010000077.1 GCA_026417175.1 Deltaproteobacteria bacterium
GCTGTAATAGCATTTATCATAATTTTAGCGTCATCCTCCATGATGCTTGCAGCAGGTAAGGGTTCTGTGGGCCTATATGCTGTAGCATTCTGCGGTTTCTGGCTATGCCTTGGCGGTTGGCTTGCTATAGCACCGGCAGCAACGGCAGGATTTTTTGGACTTGAAGGCTATGCCCAGAAATATGGTGTAGTTTTTCTTGCCTATGGTCTTGGAGCAATTTTAGGTGGTATCATATCAGGTAGTGCAAAAGATGCCTTTGGAAGCTACACCATGGCATTCTATCCTACAGCTGGAATGGCAATACTCGGTATCATTTTGGCGATTATATTCCTTAAACCCCCAAAAAGGGCATGATAAAAAATTTATAGGCGCCCATAGCTCAACTGGACAGAGCGTTGGACTACGAATCCAAAGGTTGCAGGTTCGAATCCTGCTGGGCGCACTTTTTTATTTTTTAATAAAAGAATGAACTTACTTCAGGCATTGATATTCGGTATTGTTGAGGGTATAACAGAGTTTCTACCCATTTCTTCCACAGGTCACCTCATGCTCACAGCAAAGCTCATGGGACTATCACAGACGGAATTTTTAAAGACATTCGAGATCGTTATACAGTTCGGTGCCATACTATCTGTTATAGTCCTTTACTGGAAGACGATACTTTTAAATTTTGATGTGTTAAAAAAGGTCATAATAGCATTTATACCTACGGCAGCTTTAGGTCTTATATTCTATAAAATCATAAAGCAGTATCTCATGAAAAGCGAACAGGTTGTCCTGTGGGCAATGTTGATAGG
>JAOADT010000078.1:0-356 GCA_026417175.1 Deltaproteobacteria bacterium
CGTTTGAGGGGCGTGTGGGGCAACCCGTGCGGGTTCAACTCCCGCCGTCGGCATTAATTTAGAAGTGTTTTAGACCTTTTTCTAATTCAGAGTCTAAGGCAAAGTCCTAAGTCAATTTCTTTTCGAAACGTTTAAATCTTGGTTGTCAGACTCGACGCTTTGCTTATTGTGAAATTTCTTATAGAGGAACAGTTGTTGACGGAATATGGAAACTTGGTTTTTCCCCAAGTAAATGTTTTTGAAATTCTTGTTACTCAGCGTCTAAGTTGACCACATGTTTATCTCCCATTTTCTCCAAAAGAGGATCTATAGTTATTTATTATGCCAAACTCTTTTTTTCAATTGCACCGATAAGG
>JAOADT010000078.1:366-777 GCA_026417175.1 Deltaproteobacteria bacterium
AGAATAGACCACGTGTTTCTATAAGCTTTTGTGGAAATAGAAAGTATTTGGTTTTTCGATCGATCGTCTGATAAACTTGCTCAAGGAAGAGTCAAAAAAACAAATAAAGATTCTCCAGGGATAAGTGGTCCAACACAGGTACAAAGCCTTTACAGTATCTAGACTTATTTTTGGTGTAGCTCTTCAAACGGCGTACGTCTCCAGTGTAAGTTCATGTCCTTTTTTGGATGAAACGTTGTCCATAAAAAGTGCGAGGGCGAAAAACATAAGAAAGGAAAACTTAACTTTTATCGTGGATTTGTTTTTTTACTTTAACTGCCCGTTAAAAAATACCTGGACAAATTCATTGCCGTTCTAAAAACTAGAGATTTATATTTTTTCGTGTTTGTTTTGATCCTTTAGAAAGCCAAG
>JAOADT010000079.1 GCA_026417175.1 Deltaproteobacteria bacterium
AAAATCCTCCACAGAATAACTCAGAAATTTCGCTTAAATTGAATTCTTTCTTAGCGGAGAGTGAGGGATTCGACCCCCCGATCCCGACAAACGGGATAACGGTTTTCAAGACCGCCGCTTTCGACCACTCAGCCACCCCTCCTTTTTTCAATTATAACCCCAACTTACCATCTTATCAACGAGCTTCCCCACGTAAGTCCGCCACCGAAGGCGGTAAGAAGGACCAAATCTCCTTTTTTTATCGTTCCGTCACGGACCGCTTCGTCGAGCGCAATAGGAACTGTTGCCGATGATATATTGCCGTATTTTTCGATCGTCACATACACCTTCTCCATGGGAAAATTGAGTTTTTTAGCCATTCCCTGGATTATCCTTAGATTTGCTTGATGGGGTATTATGAGGGAAATATGCTCCAATCTCACGTTATTGGCCCTTACAGCCTCCTCGCAAGCCTCAGCGAACCTGGTAACAGCAACCTTAAATGATCTATTCGCCTCTATCATCTTGAGGTAATGGAGACCTTTATCTACGCTTTCGTGGCTTATCGGAGTGGTTTTTGAGCCACCTCCTGGCATAAGAAGGCTATCTCCGTTTTCGCCATCGGTATGGATATGGGTAGATAAGATCTCAGCTCCTTCCTCCGATTCTGTCACAACAGCCGCACCAGCGCCATCCCCCCAAAGGATGCAACTTTCCCTCTCCTTCCAGTTAACAACCCTGCTCATTATCTCTCCGGCAACAACGAGGGC
>JAOADT010000007.1 GCA_026417175.1 Deltaproteobacteria bacterium
ACCCTGTAGGGGACAATAGGAGGTGCAAGATGGTAGAAAAGAAGACCTCAGATAAAAGGGATTGCGACTTTATGCTATGTGAAAAATATGCGACAAGAGAAGCCACGTAGAAAAGAAGACCTCAGATAAAAGGGATTGCGACAGGAATAGGAACAATTAATTCTTGTTCAACGCCGCCAGGTAGAAAAGAAGACCTCAGATAAAAGGGATTGCGGCATAGCCTTTACAAGTTAGATCAGAGGGACAGAAAGTGAATGAGTAAAGAACTGTAAGGGATAAATGAAAGCAAGTAATCGCATGATTGTGCGGTTATCGTAATGGGCTGGATAACCTTATGTACCGTACTCAAGTTATTTTTTGGAATGAAAGGATTTGACATAGCATGCTTTATTCTTCTTATCCATGTGTCCGGGGTTGAGATAATAGTAGTGACCATTCTTATGCTGATAAAACATTTACTTTCCAGCTTGTAGTGTGGCCATTTCGTCAATCTTTTCGAAGTATTTAAAGATCTTAGTTTTTTAGCTGGTAGCCAGCCCAAATAAAAAGGTGACAGTAAAATTTAGAAATCAGCAGAACTCGTTGGGAAATACATGGGACAAAAATCAAAGAAATAAAGTAGGGATAGGATTTCCTTCGGACAGAGACAAAAGTAAGCGATTCTCGAAGTATGGCGAATAGTTTGGACAAAAGGTTTCAGTTCTGACTCTCAGATACTTATCACATCAGAAAGGCAAGTCTTGTAAGATAGAGAGAGAAATGATATTTGTAAACTTGGTTTAGATTCTGAAAAAATGAAGATAATCACAAAGGGAGGGAACAAATGAGCAAAGAATTCCACATTATAAGTAGCGGAGTGTCTCTTATCCTTAATGCCCAGAATAAAGGACTATTCTCAAATCTAAAAATCTCAGATGATTGTACATGGCAGAAAGTCTTAGAAGATCCAAAATCTGTGACGGAACTTACTGAATTTTTAAAATCTAATCCTATGAAAGAGTGTGCTGAACTTAACACTTTCCTACGGGCTGTAAAAGATAAAGACTTATCAAATATCGAAGTTTATTTATTTGGAACCAAAACGGCAGTGAATGAGTTGTGTAGGAGAGCTATTGAAAACGTTCTCAAACACTTGGGGTATAGAACTTACACTCCTTATGAAGTGAGTGGCTATTTTTGGGAAGCTAATTTTGATCCGTCGTATGCTACGGACGAATTTACAAATGGTATTTCCGAACTTTTGGATAGACTCATACACATAGCCAAAAGGAAAAAAGATGAAGGCTACACAGTGTATTTCAATGCAACAGGCGGTTTTAAAGCACATGTGATTGTGACCGCGCTTGCTGGCTTTCTCACGAATGGAAAGATTTACTACATGAACGAGGAATTCCAGGATATTGTTTTTCTACCGCCCCTATTTTACCTTCCCAGGGGCAAGGAGATTGAGCTTTTACGCCAACTTTCCGACAAGAAACCACTTAGCGGGAAGGAATTCGAAGGCATAAGAGCCGCCTACGGAAGCGAACTCGAACGATTAGAGGTTTATGGCATTATCCAACTCGAGCATGATGATTTTGGACGTCCATTTCGAGTAAAAATCACGAACAAAGGTGGATTGTTGGTGAAAGAGATTTTTTCATAGGTCTTCATTTTTTATTAAACTCCTTTAGTGAGATAGAAAAATTATGAAATGCATGCAATACATTATTAAACCAAGGGGGTAAAAATGCTATACGTTCTCTTCGTTGGACTTATTTTAGTTTTTCTTTTATCCTCTCTTAGGATTGTCCAGGAATATGAAAGAATAGTCATATTTAGGCTTGGAAGGGTTTTAGAGACTGCGAAAGGTCCAGGTATAATACTTCTTATACCCATAATCGATCGTCCGGTAAGAGTTGACTTGAGAGAGTATGTGATTGAGATTCCACAACAGACGTGTATAACAAAAGATAACGCTCCAATCTCTATTGATTTTTTGATTTATCTGCGAGTGATAAATCCAGTAGACTCCATAGTTAGAGTTCAGAACTTTCAATACGCGACTCGTGGGCTTGCAACAACCACACTTCGTGCAGTTATTGGCGATATCTCTCTTGATGATGTACTTTCGAAAAGGGAAGACATAAACAGACAGCTTCAGTTGAAGCTCGACGAAGTGACATCTCGTTGGGGAGTGAAGGTAACAACTGTTGAGATTCGAGAGATAACGCCCCCAAAAGAAGTCCAAGACGCAATGACAAAGCAGATGGCAGCTGAAAGAACAAGAAGGGCAATGGTAACAGAAGCAGAGGGTGTAAAACAATCGCAGGTCCTGAAGGCAGAAGGTGAAAAACAGGCAAAAATTCTCGAAGCTGAGGGAATAAAGCAAGCCCAAATTCTTAAAGCAGAGGGTGAAAAAAGAGCGAAGATACTTGAAGCGGAAGGATACTCTGAAGCACTCATGAAAATCTGGGAGGCGGCCAGATTAATTGATGAAAATACACTTAAAATTCAGTATCTAGAAGCACTTAAGAACATCGGAAGTTCTCCATCTTCAAAGATTGTTTTTCCACTTGACATCCTCGACACAGTATCCCGCATTTTGAAAAAAAATGTGAAGAGTGGCGAGGAGGTTTCTCATGGCTAAAGAAAGCGTGATCATTACGTGCCCTTACTGCAAGGCCGAAATAAGGCTGGATGAAGCGTTAACGGACCATCTTCGGAAAGAGTTCGAAAACGAGATGGCAGAAAGAGTCGAAAAAGTAAGGGGTGAGCTTTTGGAAAGGGAAGAGAAGATCAAAAAGCTTGAAAAAGCCTTGGAGGAAGAAAGAATAGCAAAATATGAAGAAATTGAAAAAGTAAAAAAATCCTTCAAAGAAGACTTTTATAAAAGACTAAAGGAAGAAAGAGAAAAAGTTGAATCAGAAGTGAAAAAAAAGATGGAAGAGAACTTCGCTATTGAACTTAAAGCGTTAAAAGAAGAACTTTCTGAGAAAACTAGAAAAATAAAAGAATTTATGGAGATGGAGATAGCTTTGAGACAAGAAAAGGTTAGGCTTGAAGAGGAAAAAGAGCAGATAAAGTTGGAAGTCACCAGAAGGCTCGATGAAGAGAGAGCGAAGATTAAGGACGAACTTTCAAAAAAACTTGAAGAAGAATTTAAGCTAAATGTGGCAGAAAAAGAGAGGCAGATTGAAACACTGCGAAAAGAAATAGAGGAATTGCGCAAAAAGGCGGAAAGGACAGGACCAGATTCGGGTGAAACTTTAGAATGGGTATTGGAAGAAATCTTAAAGGAAAACTTCAAAGAAGATATAATAGAGCCCGTGCCTCGCGGTATAAGGGGAGCCGACGTAATCCAGAAAGTTCGTAACATTAGGGGAGAAGTTGTCGGCACAATTCTATGGGAAGCAAAGAAGGTTACTAGATGGAATGAAGAATACGTAGACAAACTCAAAGAAGATCAAAGGGAAATAAAAGCTGAAATCGCAGCTATCGTATCTACTACTTTGCCCAAAGGGATAAACGGTATAGGATGCATAAAAGGTGTGTGGATCGCTGATTACAGGCTTACGGTTGGTTTAGCTTCAGCTTTACGGTTTGGATTGCTCGAAGTTTTCAACGCTAAAATAGCCTTGGAAGGCAAGAAAGAAAAGCTAGAGATGCTGTATGAGTATCTTTCTGGTCCAGAGTTTAAACAGCAAATAGAGGGTATTATGGAAGCTTTTGTGGCTTTGAGGAATGATTTAGAAGCGGAAAAAAGAGCTATGGAAAAAATATGGGCAAAGCGGGAAAAACAGATTGACAAGGTCATCAAAAATACAACGCGCATGTACGGCAGCTTGCAGGGGATAATAGGTAGTTCAATGCCTGAACTTAAAAGTTTTGACCTGAAGGCCCTTCCTGAGGACTGAATATTTACTTTTGCCCCTTGCCATCATATAATAAAATCATTCCATTCAGCGTTAAATTGTACCAAGAAGTAGACAAACTCTCGCCAGATCTCAAATCTGTAATGATTGAGTTCATGGCAGAAATTGAAAGAAATAGGGAGGAGTCTGTAAAAAGAACAGACTTACAAGACATAAAGGAGATTGTGGCAGATTTGTCTATTAATGTGAAAGAGCTGGCATATCTCCAGAAATCCACTGAGACAACAATAGAAGAGCTTGCGAAAGCCCAAAGGAGGACTGAGAAAAGACTGGAAAACCTCTCAGGAGCACAAAAGAGAACAGAACTTGCGCTCAAAAAACTCACAGAAGATCACTCAGAGACAAAAAAACAACTCGGAGGTATTTCTTCAACGGATGGTTACCATCTAGAAGACAGAGCTCAAAAATGACTACCCTCATTGCTTAAAACCAGATACGGCGTAGAATTAAAAAGTAAGCTTATTAGAAAATCTACTTGACAAGAAGGGCGAATACACAGAGGTCAACGTATTTGGGGAAGGGAGAAAAAATGGGAACGAGATTGTAATACTTGAAGAAAGTAAAGCCCGGTTATCCAGAACTGACGTGGATGAGTTCCTGAAAAAGAAGTTGAACCGTCTTTCATTTAACATCGAAGTATTTCCGATTATGGTAACCTACATGATTTCGCATCCCGATGTAGAAAATTACGCTAAAAAGAAGGGTATAACCGTTTTTTATTCTTATGATTTTGAAATTTAAAATCACTCCCCAATAATTTTTATCAACACTCTTTTCGGTCTTTTGCCGTCAAACTCTCCGTAAAATATCTGTTCCCACGGTCCGAAGTCAAGTTTACCATTTGTAATTGCTACCACTACTTCCCTTCCCATTATTTGTCTTTTTAAATGCGCATGAGCATTATCCTCTCCAGTGAGATTGTGTTTATACCGATGAGGAGAAAACGGCGCAATTTCTTCAAGCCATTTTTCAAAATCATAGTGAAGCCCTTTTTCATCATCATTTATGAAGACACTTGCTGTAATGTGCATGGCGTTAACAAGGCACAGACCTTCTTTTATCCCGCTTTCTTTCACGGCCTCTTCAACATGGGGAGTGATGTTTAAAAAGGCCACTTTAGTTGGCGTGTTAAAGACAAGCTCTTTTCTGTAAGATTTCATTTCTGAACCTCTTTCTTAGTGTGTTTTTAAAATTTATACGCTTTTTTTGCGTTTTTTTGCAATTTATGAACTTGGGCTCAGTGTTAAATAATGTTATGTGCGGAATAAAAACTCTGTTATAATGGAAAAGATGAACATAAAATACGCAAAACTCGGTTTCTATATCAAGGCGGAAACAGAGCTTATCCTTCCACAGTATAAAGGCTCCACTTTAAGGGGGGGATTCGGCCAGGTTCTAAAAGACGTGGTATGCGCCATAAAAAAAGATTGCTCTGACTGCATCCTCAAATCAAGATGCGTATATAGCTATGTTTTTGAAACAGAACCTTTAGGCTCAGCGGAGATCCTAAATATGTCCAAGTACGAAAGGATCCCTCATCCATTTATTTTGGAACCGCCTGAGGAAGAAAGGACTGTCTACCCAGAAGGAAGTAATTTGTCTTTCAACTTGATATTAATCGGGAACGCCGTCCAGTACTTTCCGTATTTCGTTTTTGCCTTTCTTGAGCTCGGAAGAAGGGGGATAGGGAGGAAAAAGGGCAAATACTCTATATTTCAAATCATGGATCTAAAAGACAGTAGAGTTGTTTTTACTGATGAACGGCAGACCCTAAGTGAGATTGAGCCCTCAGTGATTGAGATTCCAGATATCCCAATTAACGATAAGGAAATTAGAAGAGTGACTTTGAGCCTTAAAACACCGCTCAGACTAAAATTCAGCAGAGATCTGGTAGTTAACTTAAAATTTCACATGCTTTTAAGAAACCTTCTACGAAGACTAACCCTGATATATTACTTTCACTGCGAACGGCAAAAACCTAAATGGGATACGAAAGCATTAATCCGTAAAGCAGAAAATGTGGTAACAATTACTTCTGATACTTCATGGTTTGACTGGGAGAGATATTCGTCCAGACAGAGCCTAAAATTGAAGATGGGCGGACTGATTGGAAACATCACCTTTGAAGGAGAGTTGAACTCATTTTTGCCGATCCTAAAGGCAGGCGAGATACTCCATGCAGGAAAAGGCACAAGTTTCGGCCTTGGAAGGTATGAGATAGTCGAAATCTCATAGAAACATTTCAGAAAACATTCTTTCCGTGCGTTCTTAAAGCCCATAAAGTAAAATACAAATATGGGAAGAAAACTTTATGTTATTGCCTACGATGTAAGAGATGAGCAGAGACTTAATAAGGTTAGAGAATACTTAAAAAATTACTCAACTGGTGGGCAAAAGTCAGTGTACGAATGTTTTCTAACAGACGGAGAATTGCAGGAAGTTTTGAAAGAGCTAGCTCGACTTATAAGAGAGGATGAAGACAGGGTTCACGTATTCAGACTTGAAGGTCGTAGCAAGGTGCACACACTCGGAATAGCGCATCCCCCTAAAGATCCATCATACTTTTTCATAGGCTAAAACCTTGGGTACTTTGTACATAGACAAAAAAGGTGTTCTCGTGAAACTTGACGGAGGGGCTCTTGCCTTTTATGATAAAGGTGAGAAAACTGGAATTGTCCCTATTTCGCCTCTAAAATCTGTGGTTATTTCTTCTAACGTCATAATTGAAAGCTCAGTCCTTAAAGCCCTTGCAGATCATAACATAATGGTTGTCTTTCTGTCCGGAAAAAGAATGAGGTTCTCGGGCATCTTAAGGGGGAGAATTCATAAAAACGGTCTTCTTCGATTGAAACAGTATGAAAAGTCTCTTTCGTCATTTGCAATGGAAGTTGCGAGGGACATAGTTAGAAGGAAACTATTGGCACAGAAAGAATTTCTCGAGTCTTTAAAAACTGAGAGGCCAGACAAGATTCTCTTTTTAGACTCTTCTCTTAACACTTTGTCAAAAAATCTCGAGACAATTTCATCAGCTGAATCTTTTGAGAACATAAGGGGATTGGAAGGTAGTTCCTCTTCCGCTTACTTTTCCGCTTATACCCAGCTTTTCCCGCCATCACTGGATTTTAAAAAGAGAGTTAAAAGGCCTCCAGGTGATCCGGTAAACGCGATGCTATCCTTTCTTTATATGCGAATCCATTATGAGATTTTGAGAGAAGTGGAAATGATAGGGTTTGATCCGACAATAGGGTTTTATCATCAGTTCGATTACGGAAGAGATTCTCTGGCGTGCGATATAGTTGAACTTTTTAGAACTGAGGTAGATAGGTTCGTGTACAAGATATTCAAAGAAAAGCATCTTTCCCTTAGGGACTTCGCAAAAGACGACGAGAGGCCAGGTGTCTACCTAAAAAAGCATGGTAGAAAAAAATTATTTCCACTTTACGAAGACTGGGTAGGGAATCTTCGTCCCCTTTTTAGAGAAGAGGTTAGAGTCCTCGCAAGGAAGGTAATGGATGGAGCGGACTTTGTATCTGAATGATAGCGGATCTTCCATTTCAGTCATGAGAGATGGACCATCATTATGGATTGAAGAAAAAGGCGGTGCTGGAAGAAGAATACCTGTAAGATTTATAGATCTTGTCATATTAGTACAGAATGTGAAAATAGATGCCCAATCCTTAGCAGTTTTATCGGAAAATCAAGTTCCTGTCATTATCATGGATAGAAGTGGACAACGAAAAGCCTACGTTTTACCTTATGAGGAAAAGATTCCATTTCGCTACAGGGATCAAAAGTTTATTTTGAGAAATGAAAGAAGCGAAGAAAGATATAGAAAATGGGCTGAGACAAAAAGAATGATCATAGGGATTAGCGCCCTAAAAAGGATAGGGAAAGATAAACTTACACGATGTGAAGAGATAGGAGAAGGAAACTATTCGATTATCATGAAAGAACTGATTAGCTCCATGGGGATTGAAGAGGAAAAGTATATGATTGTAAAAAACACAGTGTGTTCTTTGTTCCATGGCATAATAGCAAAGAAATTACTTAGAGCAGGTTTCGACATACATCTCGGAGTGATCAACAGAAGAAAAAACTTTGGTCTTATTCTTGACGTTTCATATATTATGGACGGAGAGATAGATCTCCAGACGCTTCAGTTTTTTAAAACAGATGCGAAAAGGGAAATCGCATTTCATCATGTCTTTGGAAGGTGCGAATTGAAGCCCAATGTTATGAGATTTATAGCACACAGATTCGAAAACCGAAAAAAGACAATTGGACAGATGGTAGACAACATAATAGATGAACTTTGTACGCTTATGAGGGAGATTAAAATGTGAAAACACCTTATCTTGTCTGCTACGACATATCGGATGAAAGAAGATTGACACGATTGTTCAACTATATGAAGGATATGGGTATACACCTTCAATACTCGGTCTTTTACTGTGTTCTCGACTGGGACGAACTTGTAAACCTCAAGATGGAAATTAGTAGGATTATAAAAGACGAAGAAGATGATGTAAGAATATACCCATTACAAAAGGACTCCCTTGTTGCCCGTCTCGGTTGTGGTGACAGAATTCCAGATAACGTGCAAATTTTTTTGTAATTGCGCTTTAATAACGATAAAAACAAAGTTGCTTTGAGCAAGAAGAGATATTCAGTTTTTACAAAGGTCGTGGAAGATGGAAATTTTCGCGATAACAATCGGGATCTTTTTTCCGTTTCTTGGTGCTATGACTTCATAATTTATCTGATGTTAATTGGCTATCACTAAAGGTTAAATTATCGAGATTTCCAATTTTTTTCGATTCTGCCAATTCTTTTTTCAATTTTAGTTCGAGATGAGAGAGAATAGGAAGATAAGCGTTTCTGGGACGAGGAATCTCTATTGGATGGACTGATTTTATGACAGTTGGACGTGGAGTTAAAACATAAACAATGTCAGCCAAAAGTAAAGCTTCCCTCAAACTGTGGGTTACCAGCACAATTGTCTTTTCGAACATTCGCCAGATATTGATTAGCTCTTCTTGAAGTTCCTCTCTTGCAATAGCGTCGAGTGAAGCGAAAGGTTCATCCATCAAAAGCAAGACAGGATCTACCGCTAAAGCCCTGGCAAGGGCAACTTTTTGCTGCATTCCGCCAGAAAGTTGATGGGGATAAAAACTTTTAAAATCATTAAGACCTATTTTTTTGAGTAGATCTAATACCACTTTCTCAATTTTGATTTTGGGAATCCCTTTTAATCTCAAGCCGAATCCAACGTTTTCTTGGACTGTAGCCCACGGAAAAAGAAGAGGATTTTGAAAAACGAGAACTATGTTGTTACTATTAGCCTCTTCGCCTTGAAGAAGGACACTTCCATCATCAGGTTTTTCAAGTCCAGCTATGATTTTGAGCAAGGTTGTCTTTCCGCAACCAGATGGCCCAACTATGGCCACAAATTCACCCTTTTTTATATCTATCGAGATGTTTTTAATAACCTGTACTATTCCTTTGTCGGTATTAAAACTTTTACTTAAGTTAACCAGTTTCAAAAAACTCATGAGCCGAAAGCCCTTTTCGCCATTTAATGGTCTTACGCTCAACCATATTTAATAAACGATCCATTAGGAGGCCTATAAGACCTACTACAAGTATTCCCACAAAGATGTCCTCTGTTCTAAATAAATTTCTAGCTTCCATCATCATGAAACCAATACCCTTTTTAACAGCTACCATTTCTGCTGCCACAACGCACATCCATGAGAGGGAAAGAGTGAGTCTTAGTTGGGCAAAAACACTGGGTAAAAGGGAAGGTATAACTACAAACCAAATGGTCTGTCTCAAATTTGCTCCAAATATGAAAGCCACATTGATTAAGTCTTTGTCCAGTCTTCTCACAGCCATGGTTATTCCGGTTAATGTTGAAAAAAAAGTTCCCACAAAAATTATGAAAATCGCAGGTTTGTCACCTATCCCGAACCAGAGTATCGCAACAGGTATCCAAGCTGGAGGAGCAAGTGGCCTAAAAAGTCCGAATAAAGGTTCTAAATATTTCTCGCTTTTTTTGAAAAGTCCAAGAAAAATCCCGAGGGGAAAGGCTACTGCGACTGATAGAAGGAAACCAGCAAATACCCGCCACAAGCTCTGATAGATATGTTGAAGCAAGTCCCCTTGGAGTAAAAGTACGAAAGCCCTTTTCATTACTTTACTGAGTGGAGGCAGAATAAGGGGATCGAGAAGGTTTAAACGAGGAAAAAGCTCCCAAGCCGCACAAAACAAAAAAACCAATACAAATCGTTTGAAAGGTTCACTGACGCCAAACACGATCTTTAAGAGCACCTTTTAAGTAAGTTAGGTCTAACATTTCTTCAACACTCGGCAGCCGTTCTATCATCTTGTAGCGCTTCAGCAATTCCGCTATTCTTACAACTTCTTTGGAGTCTATCTCGTACGAGATCTTCATTTTTTCAGGAGAGAGTGACTGTTTTATTATTTTAATATCAGGACTACCAATGTATTCCGCAATTGTTTTCGAGGTAAAGTCTAAATCACTGTTAGCATATTTCACCGCATCAATGTGAACCTTAAGAACCTTCTTTACCAGGTAAGGCTTTAATCCAAGAAATTCTCTGTGGCCCGTAATTACGCAACAGGGATGATCAGGCCAGTATTTAGTGTAATAAGTCAAAATTTTTCCCCAGCCAGACATTTCTGCCTCAGTCATGAATGGTTCCGTATTTGAGGTTGCATCGACTTGTCCAATTTTCAATGCAGCTACCATATCACCCAATGTCATAAAATAGCGTAATTCTACGTCTTTGTTCGGATCCAAACCTTCTTTCTCCAAAGCGAACATAAGAAGCAAATCCAGTATGGAAGCTCGTATAGTGGCAATCTTTTTTCCCTTCAAGTCAGAAAAAGATTTAATTGGGTCTTCCTTGCGAACCAAAATGCCGTCACTTCCTTTGCCTGTCATCGCTATTATCTTAATTGGCACTCCATTTGATATAGCCGTAATAGCAGTGCTTATGGGGAAAACCCCTATCTGGATCTCCTTTCTTTTCATAGCTTCGACTATTTCTGTGTTACTGGGAAAGAGTTTTACAACTGCAGATATACCTTCTTTTCGGTAGAGATCGAGCTTTTGTGCTATGTAAAATGGGACATGATCGTTAGCACTTCTAACCCCGATCGAAACCGGTTGTTCACATATGCCATTTGTCGCAAAAAAAGGTAAAAATATTACTACCATTAGAAGGATTGACTTCATCATAACTCCCTCCAAAAATCAAAAAGCGGAAGCATCCTGGCTGGGTGCCCCCGCTTGGGACTTACATGCCAGACAACTAAATTTAACCCTGCGATTAATGGAAGTCAAGAAGACCTAATTTAATGAAAGCAACTGATTTTAAGTGGTACTGGCTAAATAAAATTGGCTAATTACCCTATTAGATCCTTTATCTTTGATATGAGCACATTGAAGGAAAGTGGTTTCGAAATAACTTCGTAAATCGCGCCATCCGGAACAGCCTCTTTGACTTCTTCGGGGTAAGCGGTCAAAAATATGAACTTTGGCGCTAATGAAATTTTTCTAGATTTTTTATACAGGTCTAAGCAATCTCGCTCTAAGAGTTGTACATCAACGATAATGAGGCTTATGTTACCGTTTTCCTCAAGTATGGCCATCGCATCTTTTAAATTGAAAGCTTCTTTCACTTCATAACCTGTCCAAGATAAAGCATCCATAACGAATTCTCTAACTTCCGAGGAATTAGCGAGAATTAAAATTTGCTGCCGAACCGGAGCAAAATCGAGTGGTTCTTTTACTTCATTTACTTTTTCTTCAGTATATGCCACCTTGGAGGGAAGATAGATCCTCACAGTGGCTACGTTTTCGCCGGATTCTTTGATAACCAGGTAGCCGTCGTGCTGTTTGATAGTTGTATATATTGAGATCAAGTCTACAGCTTTTTTTTCTATGATTCTTTCAATCTGTATTAAGGGGTTAAAAATTGGGAGCCACGATCCTTCTGTACTTTTTACCCTGCACACCAGTTCGATCACAGCATATGGCCCCTTTACACCAAATCCGTGTTTCTGAATAAATGCATCGTCTATTTTATCTTCAAAGACTCTAACTTCTAAATTTCCCTCAGATGGCATTAATGATTGAAGAGTCCTCATTATATTATAAAACAAACGACTTAATTGCTGGGGGTCGCCTATGACTTTGAGTTTTTCCGTGGAATTGAAAATTTTCAGTTCAACTTTACCAGGGATAGATTTTTTTATGAAGGGTTCCATCTTTTTGAGTATATAGTGGGGTTCTAGCAATTCGAAATCTAATATGCCATTATCTTCCCGTGAAATTATGTCTTCTAGAATGTACTGAGCTTCTTCGCACCGAAGTAGCACTGAATCAATAATTTTCTTAGTATCCCCTTTTACATCCAGAGTGATTTGTGATACTGATCTACGAATATCGAAAATAACTGTAGCAAGATCCCTAAGTAACTTGTGAGAGAACTTTTTCGGAGAATCATTCTTGGATATTTCAATCTCCTTTATATGCAAAATTTCTTCGCACACACCATAAAATTTAATACTTTCTTCACCGAGACCTGTTAAGCTCCATATACTAAATTTGACCCATGTTTTTTCTCCATCCTTCTTTGATATTTCCGCTTCAAAATTCTCAAGCTCTTTTTCTGTTTCGAGAACATGTATAAGTCTGCTTTTATCTTCCGGCTGTGCCAAGAAATCAAAGATGGAATAAGACGATTTTATAATCAAATCGGGCTTAGAGCTAAACCCCAAAATTTCTGCCATTTTTCTGTTGAGACTTAAGATCCTTCCAGAAGCTTCAAGCTCGAATATGCCATAAGGAAAATTTTCAAAAAGGTCAACATATTTCTCTATTTCTTTAACCAACTTTCTTTCTAAATCTGACTTCTCGGCGAGAATTTTGTATAGTTTTCTCAGCTCTCTTATTCGCCTAGTCCCCAGCTTTTGTACCAACTTAACATAGTAATCAGACTCTTTTCTCATAACGAACCGTTTTTCTCAGTAATGAGAGAAAATAACCCCAACCCAGATGATACCAATGGTCTACCGGAAACCTCTGCAATTTGTACCGGGCAACAAAAGCCAATTAAAGGCACTTCGTTATTAATAGCTTTTTGGACTTCTCTAGCCTCTTCGAAAAATATGTCCCAGTATTCCCTAGAGTGAGGAAAAGACGTGATATACAGTGCTAGAACAGGTCTTTCTCCGATTGACTTTATGTCCCTAAGTAAAGATGGAATCTGGAACATTATGGATTCCAATGTTGTTTCTGGGTCCCTTACGAGAAACTGGATGAAATCTCCTTCCTTTATATCTGTATCTGACAAAATTATCCCTTTTTCATCGGGCGTCAATCCTACCAGAGAGCGGCAAATGTACAGATTTTCATCTTGTCTGTCTTTTCCGTTTTGATTCACGCCGATCGTCAAAAGCTGAACAGGACTTTCATTTTGCCATTCCTCTTCTCCTAGGATCTGGTTAATTGTCTCGATAATCGGTTTACCATCAAGTTCGTAAATTACAGGACCCCTTATTCTAGTGACTTTTCTTTCGATACCGTCAAGTGGGGTAAAACCTGGAATTATTTTCTGGTAAAATTTTAGAGGTCCCCCAAGAATAATCCCCATCGCATGATCCTGAGAGACATGGAATCCGCAGAACTGAAAACCGGGTCTAAAATTATGGTCTTTTGACAACCCGGCGCCCCATATAGTCAACTTAGAGCTCACCGCAGCATTTATTCCCTGAAGCAGATAGGAACCAGAATGAGGAAGATAATAGTCTTTTACTCCAGGATACTCTCTCAGTAGCTGGTAAAAAAATATGAAAAGCCCTTCGAGTGAAAGATCATTATATTGAAACCTTTTACCAAGACGTTTACCGGCTTTTTCTTCCTCTCTATGAATATTTCTCTCGCAGCTTACAAAAACCTCTATAAGGTTAGTTTCTAGAAACATAAGTGAAGCTGAGTAGTCGCTATTAGATACAAAGGTGTTACACATTAGCCCTTTTGTGGAGCCTCCCACTATTGGCACAGAAAAACCGACAGCATTTCTTACTTCTTCGAAGAAATTGTAAGGATCAACCTTTGGTCCAGTAAAGGCGAAAACGACCTTAGGTTTCCCTACTACAGAATCTGCTTCCATTTTTTCACTAATGAGATCTCTAAGTGAACTGATTTTCCTTATGTCCGCTATGTGTTGAGTTAGAATTTTAACAGGAGCCCACATTTTCTTCTAAGTTATATATCATCAAAAATTCAAAGGAACTTAAGCTCAAAAGATCTACCCCAGTACGTTAAACAATAATACATCAAGATTTGTAATTATATGCTTGACATTCGACGGTTTCATCAGTATAATCAAAACCAACTGAATAATATGAAAAACCGTAAAATACGGAAAATCCCGACTTATAATAAAGGGCACATCAAGACTAGGAGGAAAATTGGCCTATTGTAGACTAGAATCATTGGTAACCATCGACGATAGGGGTCAGATGGTAATCCCAAAGGAGGTAAGGGAGAAAGCAAAGATTAGGCCGGGAGATAAACTCGCTGTAATGACTTGGGAGATTAATGGAGAGGTATGCTGTATTTTTTTGATAAAAGCTGAAAATCTGGCAGAGAGTGCAATAGAACTAATTGGACCCATATTCTCGGAACGAAAAATTAAATAAGTTGGGAGGAAGAATGATGAAAAGTTCAGATATTAAGAAAGTAGTGAAAGAGGCTTACGGAGAAATTGCAAAAGGATCTGGATCATGCTGCGGTTCATTAAATTTGTGTTGTGGAAGTAATGTATCTCCAGAGACAATAAGCATAAAGATAGGGTATTCCCGTGAGGATCTAAATACCGTGCCACAAGACGCAAACTTGGGATTAGGTTGCGGGAACCCACTGGCTTTCACTTCTTTAAAAGAGGGTGATGTGGTCCTCGATCTTGGTTCAGGGGCTGGGTTTGATTGCTTTATCGCAGCGAGAAAAGTGGGAAAAACAGGAAGGGTTATTGGAATAGATATGACCCGAGAGATGATTGAAAGAGCACGTGAGAACGCTAAGAAAGGAGGTTTCGATAACGTAGAATTCCGGCTCGGAGAAATTGAGAACCTGCCTCTTCCGGATAACTATGTAGATGTGATTATTTCAAACTGTGTGATCAATCTTATTCCAGATAAAAGAAGTGCTTTCGGAGAAGCCTTCAGAGTCCTGAAACCTAAGGGTAGAATTATTATATCTGACATAGTATTCCTTGGAGACCTTCCAGAGGTGATAAAACATTCAATTGATGCGTACGTTGGTTGTATCTCAGGAGCCATAAAGAAAAGTGAATACATTAACCTTATGGAAGAAGTTGGCTTTCGGCAAATTGCCATACATGATGAGACCCGTTTTTTCACTGAATGTTTGATTAACGAGGTTTTTGTAAACCGTTTACAACATAACCTCGGAATGTCCATAAATAACCTTAATGAAATATTGGGTCTTGTTGTGAGCATAAAAGTTTCGGCAATAAAACCAATCTAAGACACTAGTCTGGGTAAAAGTATTTTCTTGTCTTTGAAACTAATTGAATCGTACAGTGTAATTTCATTATAATCAATAAAAACCAGGAGTGATAAATGGTTAGAACGAGATTTGCTCCCAGTCCTACCGGCTACCTTCACATAGGAGGAGCAAGGACTGCTCTATTTAATTACCTTTTTACCAGACATGAAAATGGAAGGATGATTTTAAGAATTGAGGATACTGATCTTGAGAGATCAAAGGATGAGTATACCAAAGACATTATCGAGGGACTTAAATGGTTGGGGATAGATTGGGATGAGGGACCGTATTTTCAAAAGGAAAGAATGGAAGAATACCGAAAATTTGCGAATATGCTTTTGGAAAAAGATCTGGCCTATAAATGTTATTGTCCGACAGAGGTCCTTGAAGAAAAACGAAAGAAAGCTTTAAAGGAAGGAAAGAAACCATCCTATGATCGAACTTGCAGGGACAAAAATTTTAATTACCCAGAAAGACCATTTGTAATAAGATTTAAGACCCCTCTTTCTGGCACTGTAAGCTTCAACGACATTATCAGAGGAACAATAACTTTCGATTATGAAGAGCTTGACGATCTCATAATCCTAAGGAGCGACAATACGCCAACCTACAATTTTACCGTTGTTGTTGACGATGCACTTATGAACATCACTCATGTGATTCGAGGGGATGATCACATTAACAATACTCCGAGACAAATACTTATTTATCAAGCTTTGGGGTATAGAATCCCTGAATTTGCCCATGTACCTATGATTCTGGGAAAGGATAGAACAAAATTAAGTAAAAGACATGGGGCAGTCTCTATCCTTGAGTATAGAAGAGAAGGATTTCTTCCTGAAGCCTTAATTAACTATATAGCTAGACTTGGTTGGTCATACAAAGATCAGGAAATCTTTTCAAAGCAGGAACTTATAGAGAAATTCGAACTCAAAGATGTGGGTAAATCTCCCTCAATTTTTGACGTGGAAAAGCTTCTTTGGGTGAATAGTTACTACATAAAAACATTGCCCCTCGAAGTTGTATCTGAGCGATTAATACCGTACCTTTTGGAGCTGGGTATTTATGCTGAACCCAATAATTATCTTTACAAAGCTGTAGACACACTCAGAACCAGGGCAAAAACGTTAAAGGAAATGGCCCAAATGGCTTATTTCTACTACAAAGAAGATTATGATTTTGAAAACAAAGCCAAAGAAAAATTTTTTACAAAAAAGGGCAAGGAAATTCTTATTGCTTTTCTCGACGGCTTTCAGAAGATTGAAAACTTGGATGAGAATAGTCTAAGAGATATATTTGACAGGGTTTGTAAAGAATTTGATGTAAAATTGGTGGATGCTGTTCAGGTAGTGAGACTCGCTATATCAGGCAGACTAGCGACACCCGGAATCTTCGAGGTTATAGAGATTATAGGAAAGGAAAGCACAAAAAGAAGAATAGAAAGAGCTATTGGAGAGATTCCATATTGAGACTGGTAAAACTTGAGCTTTTAGGATTTAAGTCTTTCTGCGATAGGACTGTGTTTCACTTCAGTGAGGGAATAACATCCATAGTTGGGCCTAATGGATGCGGTAAAAGTAACATAATAGATGCTATTGTTTGGGCACTGGGTGAGAGAGGAACAAAAGCCTTAAGAATAAAAGAGATGGAAGATGTCATATTCCACGGGAGTAACGGCAGAAAAGGCTTAAATATAGCGGAGGTTACCATATTTTTGGTAGATGACAAGAATGAATACTCAATTAGAAGAAGGCTTTTTAGAGATGGTACTAACGAATACTTTCTGAACGGAAAGTCTGTACGCCTGAAAGACATCCAGGATTTTTTTCTTGGTACAGGTATAGGACTTAATACATACGCCATAATAGAGCAGGGCCGTATAGAGAGCTTTGTCCAGATGAAACCCCAGGAGAGGAAGATTCTTATAGAAGAGGCCGGGGGAATTACTCGATTTAAAGAGAAAAAGGAAGATGCACTTATAAGACTTGAGGAAGTAAGAACAAACCTCGAAAGGGTAGAAGATATTTACAAAGAGGTACAAGGTTCATACAAGAGAGCAGAAGTTGAGTGGGAAAGATGGAAAAAATATAAGGAACTCATGGAAAAAAAGCGTATTGTTGAAAGAAACATTCTTTTGGAAGGCTATTTAAGGATTAAAAAAAATTATCAGCGATTGAGCGAAAAAATGGAAAAAATAAAGGAGGAAATGGATAGAAAAAAAAGAGAAGAGCAGATGCTTGAGGAAAGATTGGCAATAAAAGGGGAAGAATTGTCTTTAAGCGAGAAGACGATAAATGATATGGAACTTGCACTTAGAACGAAAGAAAAAGACATGGAGGCCAATATCAGAGAGATTAACTATAGGAACAATGAAATCAATAAGTTATCAATTAGACTTAAGGAAGCAAATGATAAGTTGGAGAAAACAGTCGAAAAAATAAATTTATTGAAAAGTGAGCTACAAGAACTTTCGAGGGAACACTTGGAGCTTTCAGAAAGAGTTAAAAAAAGTTCAAGTGATCTTTATATTCTTAATGAAAAGGCAGTCACTTTAAGAAAAGAGTTAGATGAAATTGAAGTTCAACTTGAAGATAGAAGGACTGAACTATTCGGAATTGTTAGTGAACTTACGGATGTGAATAACAAAATATCTGAGTATGAAAGAAAAAAGAAAGAAAGAGAGGAAAGGGAAAAAAGATTAAGGTTAGAGAAGGAACTGCAAGAGAAAAAGGTTTCATCGATCCGGGAAGAAATTTCGCGGTTTAAAGCTAGATTAGAGGACACAAAAAAAGCCCTCTTGTCTCAAGAACAGAATTTAGAAAAAAAAGAAAAAGAACTATTGGAATTAAAAACCTTAATTGAGGATAAGGAAAAAAACATTTCCTTATTCCGTATGGAGATAAAGATCAAAGAAGACTATCTTAGGAGGCTTGGACACCTTCATGAGGTGAAAGATGAAGTTCATGGATTAAAGAGGTTGTTAGATGTGATCCAAGTTAGTGAGGAAGATGGGAAGATATTGGAAAAATATTTTGCAAGAGAGTTAGAGTCCTTTGTTATAGATGAGGTTGATCCTCATCTAATAGAGGAACATGCCAAGATGACAGGAAACTATATTTTCTTCACTGAAAATGGAATATTTAAGAAGATAAAAGAGGGTGTTACTGTCCAATTTAAAAGGGCCAAAAGTGTAAAAGAAGCGGTAGAAAAAGTGTTAGAAGGAGAGGAAGGTATATTCGTGGTGAATGATTTAATTATTGATTCAAGAGGTTTCGTATTCACAAAATCGTCGAAAGAGAATTTTGATCTGAAAGCAGAAAAGGAGAAGAGAAAAACAAAACAAGAATTGGAGGATTTGAGAGAGAAGTTGAGATTATTATCTACTGAGAGGGAAAATCTTAATGCACTTTGGAAAAGGGTGGAAACAGAAAAAAAAGTTCTACAAGAGAAATCTGGGATTTTAAAACAGCAAGTGAAAGATACCGAAAGACTCATATTGGTTTCAGAAGCAAGGCTAAAAGAAGCGGAAGAAAGACTCAAAAAACTGAGTGAATTTCAAGACTTTCCAGATTTTTCTAATCTAGAGTCTCAAGTTTGCACTGAACTTTACGAAAAAAAGGAATCTCTTTTATCTAGAAAAAAAGAGTCGGAATCTGAAATAGAAAACCTTAAGTCTCTCATTTTTGAAAAAAGAAAATCTTTAGATGACATAATTGAATCGTTAAAAAACAAAGAGATAGAGAGGGAGAGGGAAAGAAGTGCCATATCAAAAATCGAGACAGAAAAACTAAATAAGATTAATTATTTAAAAGAACTCGAAGCTATAACGATTTCTCTTTCAAGCGAAATAAATGATTGTGAAAAGAGAATATTGGAAGAAACCGAGTCTCTTAAACAATTGGAGAAGGAGTACGAAAGTAAAAAGAAAGAAGTAGAACTTAAAGAAAAACAATTAGGGGAACTGAAACTCTATATGGGTACTCTCATAGAAGAGAAAGAAAAAATTTTGAATGAACTTAAGGAGAGGAGAAAAGAAGTTGAAAGGATAAAAGGGAAGTGGGACAGTTTAGAAAAAGAGTCTTTACTTGTTTCAGAAAAATTAAATCAGATAGTGGAGGTACTTAATTCGACATACGAAATAGATCCGGAGAAATCCGAGGTGAAGGAACTCAAACAAGTATCTGAACTCGAGAACGAAAAGGCATCAATAGAAGAAGAAATTGCATCTTTGGGTGAGATAAATTTTAGAGCAGAGAAGGAATATCACGAATATAAGGAACGGTTAGAGTTTCTTGAGAGGCAAAAAGAAGACCTCAAGTCAGCGATGGAATCCTTAAAAAGAACTATACTAAAAATAGAAGCTGTGTCTAGAGATGTATTTTTTGAAACTTTAGATCGTGTGAACGACTACTACAAAAAGTTCATTAATAAACTGTTTCAAGGTGGTGAAGGCTATCTCAAGTATAACCCTGACACCGATGGAATAGAAATGTTTGCCCAGCCCAGTGGGAAAAAAATTATAAGGATGGAGATGTTGTCAGGAGGGGAAAAGGCTCTTGCTTCTGTTGCTCTTCTTTTTGCTCTTATTGAGGCAAACCCACCCCCATTTTGCTTTATGGACGAAGTAGACGGTCCTCTGGATGATGCAAATCTTATGTATGTCCTCGAAACAATAAAAGATCTTAGTAAGAAAACGCAGGTTATCTTTATAACACACAATAGACTCACGATGGAGGTCTCAGGAACTATCTATGGAATAACCATGGAAGAAGATGGCGTTTCAAAAGTCGTCTCGGTACGGCTGGCAAGCTTTTAATTAAATTAATGTGATTCTTTTTGAAAAAAAAATTTCCCTATGATATTAGATTGAAAAAAGGAGGGCTATTATGCTTGTCAAGGATGTAATGACAACGAACGTTATTACCGTACCGAGTTCAACTCCCCTTATTGATGCAGAAAGGATAATGCAGTTTCACAGAATAGAAAGGCTTCCCATTGTCGACAAGGGAAAACTTGTTGGAATAATTACTAAGAACGATGTACTTAAAGCTTCACCATCAGCCGCAACCTCTTTAAGCAGGTCTGAACTACTCTACCTCCTTGCTAAACTTACTGTTAAAGAGATAATGAAAAAAAATGTAGTTACTGTGACACCAGATATGCCTATAGAACAGGCAGTTGCACTTGCACAAGCCAAAAGAGTTGGAGCGCTCGTTGTTGTGGAGAATGATAAGGTCGTAGGCATAGTTACTACAAATGACATATTCTACAAGGTAGTAAACCCTTTATTTGGGATAGGAGAGAAGGGGACAAGAATAATAATATTTGGCGGCGGAGAGCCTAAAAACATATGCCAGATTATGGATTTCGTTTGTAAGGAAAATCTGCCTGTTAAAACCATATGGGCATTGAAATTACCGGATTCAGAAAGAACGGAGCTTGTCCTTCATTTAGACAGGGATGACGTAGCAGATATAGTCGAAAAAATAAAGAAATTGGGTTATGAGGTTGAAATCAGACCTCATGAACCAGAAATTGCTTGACAATTTGCTGGAAACTGAATTAAAGTAAAATATAGAATAGGATTTAATTAAAAACGTAAAAAAAAGGGGGAGTTATGAAAAAGATAGTAATTTTTCTCTGCATCACAATGTTTGCCGTAATATCTGTTTCTCATGCCCAGGTTAAGATTGGGGCCGTGATCAATCTTACGGGTCCTGCTTCTTCTTGGGGTATCTATCATGCAAAAGGCCACCAGGACTACATTAAATATGTAAATGAAGTAAAAGGCGGGATTAGCGGAAAAAAAGTCGAACTCACGGTAGTGGACCATGCGTACAAGATCCCTGAAGGACTAAAGCATGTAAAAAAGTTTTGTGAAGAAAAGGTAAGTATGTTGGCAACTTGGGACACCGGACTCGGGATTCAGGCAAAGCCCATAGTTCAAGAATATAAAATCCCAACCATCAATTACTCGACCGGTCAGGATATCTTAAAGCCGCCAATCGACTATATGTATTTGCCGTTTGGCACTTACATATTGGACTCGTACGCTGTTCTTGAGTACATAAAAGCTATCCATAAGGGAAAGGAGCCACCCAAAGTCGGACTTCTAACTTATAACAATCCTTATGGTAAAACTATCCATGAACCCAGTAAGGAATACGCGGCAAAGCATGGGATAAAAATTGTTGGTATTGAGGAATTTCCCCCAGCGACAGTTGATTTGTCAACTCAGCTTTTAAAACTAAAAGAGGCTGGGGCTGAATATATATTTATGCAGATTTTGCCAGCTGGAATAATAACGGCTCTTAAGGCTGCAGATCAACTTAACTATAACGTTCCATTTTTTGGTACATGGACGTCTACGGATCCTGACTTTTTTAAGCTGGGGAAGGGTATCATAAGAGACAGATTATTTATGCAGTTCTGTGGAGCACTTCCCCAAGATGACACGCCAGGAATAAAATTGTACAATGAGCTTGTAAGAAGATACAAATCTGTTGCGGGATTTGACACATCATATTGGGAGGGAGTGATAATCGGGATGATCATGGAGCGTGCTTTGGAAAAGTCGCACAAAATGTTCGGTAATTTTGATCCAATAAATGTTAACAAGGCTTTAGAAAGTTTCAAAAATGAAGACTTCGGAGGGCTTATACCGCCAGTAACTTATACTAAGGACAACCATGAAGGATCATTCATGGCCCGTATAGTACAAATTCATGAAGACGCTACATATTCCCCCATGACAAACTTCTTTGTTCCCGGTAAAGGTCAGATCAAGGTATTGAGGGCCCCCAAATGAGAGCCTTCAGGGGAGAGCCCTCAATATACAGTAACGCTCAGCCTGCCAAAAGACAGGCTGAGCTAAAAATAGAGAACGTAACGCTAAGCTTCGGAGGGCTTATGGCCCTCCACGATGTAAATCTTGAAGTAAAAACGGGAGAATTTTTAAGCATTATAGGACCAAATGGAGCCGGTAAAACAAGCCTTTTAAATTGCATAACAGGTTTTTATCATCCCCAGAAAGGAAGAATTATCTTTAACGGTGAAGACATTACAGGACTTCCGCCTCATGAAGTAACTAAAAGAGGGATCGGGAGAACTTTCCAGAACATAGAACTTTTTCCGGGTATGACAGTTCTCGCAAATATTTTTCTAGCGCGTCATCTTTACTGTAACTATAGTTTTGTAAAGGCCTCACTTTTTACTCGATCTGTTCAAGATGAAGAAGTGAATCACAGGAAGATAGTAGAAGAAATCATAGATTTTCTTGAAATGCAACCCATAAGAAAGAAACTTGTCGGTTCTTTGCCTTACGGACTTAGAAAAAGAGTGGAATTGGGGAGAGCTTTGGCGCTTGAACCTAAGTTGCTTATTCTAGATGAACCATTTGCTGGTATGACACTTGAGGAAAAAGAGGACATGGTCAGGTTCCTGCGGGAGATAAACACGAGGTGGAATCAAACGACAATTTTGGTAGAGCACGATATGGCTGTTGTCATGAGTATTTCAGAAAGGATAATAGTTCTTAATTTTGGTGAAAAGATAGCGGAAGGCCCTCCTAACGTAATAAAAAATCATCCGGAAGTTATAAAGGCGTATCTCGGAGAAGAAGCCTAAAAAGGGGTGATAAAATTATGAAGATGGATCGAGAGTATCTATCAGAGTTAAAAATGTATACAATTCCACAGATACTATACAAACAAGCTGAACGTTTGAAAAATAAGGTCGCTTTAAGGAAAAAGTCTCTTGGTATTTGGGAGACTGTTACTTGGGGAGACTACTTAAAGTTCGTAAGAAATGTGGCCTTAGGGCTTATATCTCTTGGGATAAAGAGGGGAGATCATGTGGCTATTATAATGGACAACCAGCCGGAATGGCTCTTTTGTGAACTTGGCGCCCAATCAATTGGTGCCATCACACTTAATCTATTTACGTCTTCCATTGCCAAAGAGTTTTCAGTTTTACTTAACAGGTTTGAGGCTAAAATTGTGGTTGCCCAGGATCAAGAGCAGGTGGATAAATTGCTAGAAATAAGGGATGAAATAAATAATGTGACAAAAGTCATATATGTGGATCCTACAGGGATGAGTTTCTATAAGGATGACTGGTTAATCAGCTTTAAAGAGCTCCTTGAACTGGGTAAAAAATTGGATGAAAGGGAGCCTGATCTTTTTGAAAGAGAACTTTGGAAGGGGAAGAAAGAAGACATAAATCTTATGATGATGACATCGGGAACAACCGGGATTCCAAAGCTTGCCATGTTAAAACATGAAAATTTTATTGATATGGCGCTTAAGTGGATAGAAACTGCTCCAATTGAAGTCGGAGATAACTGGATTTCAATCACACCTCCTGCATGGATAGTGGATCAGATGTGGGGTATTGGGGTGGCCATAATGTCTGGAATGGTTATGAATTTCCCGGAAACCCAGGAGACTCTAGCCGAAGACTACAGAGAAATTGGACCTTCTATCACGATAACTTCTTCTAGGTTTTGGGAAGATCTTGCATCAAAAATAAGAGTTAAAATAGATGATAGCGGTTTTATAAAAAGAAAATTTTATGATTGGGGATTGAAAATCGGTGGGTTAGTAACTGATCTAGAGGCGAGAAAAAAACCCGTTCCTGTTCATCTTAAAATCCTAAAGGGGATTTTTAAATATCTTGTATACAGACCGTTACTTGACAGGGTAGGCTGTTTACAGATTAAAGCTGCAATAACTGGCGGTCATCCGATAAGCCCTGACGTTATAAGATTTTTCAGGTCAGTAGGTTTAAATCTAAAGCATGCTTACGGACTAACAGAAGGTTGTGGAGTTTTTCAGGTCCAGCCAGATGATGAAGTAAAGCCGGAAACTGTTGGGAAACCATTGCCAAGAACAGAGATTAGGATTTCAGAAGAAAACGAGATTCTCGTAAAGTCACCTTCGCTTTTTGTGGGTTATTACAAAGATGAAGCAGAAACGAAGAAGGCACTTGAAGATGGATATCTGCATACAGGTGATGCGGGCTACATAGATGAGGACGGACACTTAATCGTTATAGGTCGTAAAGAAGAAATAATGAGACTGAAAGGAGGGGAGGCTTTTTCCCCTGACTTTATAGAAACAAGGCTGAAATTTAGTCCTTACATAAAAGAAGCTGTGGTTTTTGGAGAGGGGAGAGAGTACGTTACAGGTTTTATTTGTATAGATTTCGGAAACGTAGGTAGCTGGGCAGAAGCAAGAATGATTCCGTACACTACTTACACAGATCTATCTCAGCAGAAACCAGTTGAGGAGCTTATTCTTTCCGAAGTGAGAAGGATAAATCATGAACTTCCAAGACCCATGAGATTAAAAAGAATTCTCTTGCTTTATAAGATGCTCGATCCAGACGACGAGGAACTCACTAGAACTGGAAAAGTGAGGAGAAAATTTGTTTACCAGCGTTATATAGATCTTGTAGAAGCTATGTACAGTGGGAAGGAGGAGATTGAAGTTACCGGGAAGGTCCAATATAGAGATGGACACGTAGGAACGATAACCACAAAGGTAAGAATACTTAATGTGGAAAGTATACAATAGTTGGGAGGGATAAATGGATTTCTTTTTAACCCTTTTAGTTCAAGGTTTATCTATTGGGTGCCTTTACGCAATAGCTGCACTTGGATTTGTGATGATTTTCAAGTCTTCAAGTGTCTTGAACTTCGCACACGGTGAACTCCTGGCAATTGGAGCGTATATATTTCTTGTGATATCCGTATGGCTCAAACTACCCATATATCTTGCTTTTATAATAACCTTCGTTGGCAGTTTTTTGCTAGGTTTTGTCATAGAGAGACTTTTTCTAAGACCCATGATAGGTGAAGCATTAATTGAGGTAATAATGTTAACAGTCGGACTAGCAGCCATGTTTAAGGGGCTGCTTCTTTTTATATTTTCAGGAAATACCTACGTTTATCCTAATTTTCTTCCAGCTGGTTTGGCGGTGAAGATTGGGAGCGTCTCAATATCCCCGGTATATACAGCCACATTTTTAATAACAGTGCTATTTTTGATCATTTTTGGTCTTTTCTTCAAATATTCTTCTCAGGGCATATACATGAGGTCTGTTGCGGATAGCCAGACAGCGGCCCTTTCACTAGGAGTGAACGTTAGAAGGGTTTTTGCACTATCTTGGGCTATTGCCTCTCTTGTGTGCGCTATGAGCGGTATAGTTCTAGGAATTCTAAACGGCATAAATGTACACGATCTATCTAAAATGGGCTTAAAAGTTTTTCCTGTTGTGATTCTCGGAGGCTTGGAGAGCATTGGAGGGGCAATAATTGGTGGGCTCATAATAGGCGTGATAGAAACCCTTGTAAGTGGCTATTTTTCCACTTCCCTTCGTGATGTTGTGGCTTATGTGATTCTTGTTATTATACTCATGATCAAACCTTATGGTCTTTTCGGATTAGTTGAAATTGAGAGGGTTTAGTTATGAAGTTAAGACTTAGACCATGTGGTAACTTTAAAGAAAGATACATAGAAGAGCTGGCCATATTTGAAACTGACTTTGGTCGGCTTTGGACCCTAATAGGAATTGTGATACTCTTTTTTGTAATCCCCTTTTTGTTTGGCTCGTACGGGCTTTACGTTCTTAACCATATTGGCATTTATGCAATAGCGGCTGTTGGACTGAATATTCTTATAGGATTTACGGGACAGATTTCCTTAGGACACGGAGCATTTTTCGGCGTAGGAGCCTACACCGCGGCAATATTAATGGCTAAATTGGGTGTACCCTTTATCCCAGCGGTCATATTGGGCGGAATAATGACCTCAATTATAGGACTGATATTTGGGATCCCTTCTTCAAGATTGAAGCATCTTTATTTAACAATTTCGACACTTGCAGGACAGTTTATTCTTGAATACATTTTCGTCCATTGGAAGTCACTCACAGGTGGTACAGAAGGTATAATCCTCCCTAAATCCACAATATTGGGTTACACTTTAAAAGGAGACCGGACATTTTTTTACGTAATATTTATGTGCTTTGTGCTTTTTCTTTGGATAGCGAAAAATATAGTTAGGACGAGATTTGGGCGTGCCTTCATTGCTATAAGGGATAATGACCAGGCAGCTGAAGGGATGGGTATACCTGTATTTAGATACAAGCTTTTGTCTTTTGGAATAAGCTCATTTTACGCAGGATTTGCAGGAGCATTATGGGCGGCGTATACGGGAAGTATAACTCCCGAGCCTTTTACTTTTACCCTATCAATCGAGTTCATAGCCATGATAATAATTGGGGGACTTGGAAGCATAACTGGAAGTGTATTTGGAGCCACCTTCATAACTCTCATTAACGAGCTACTATCTCAGCTTGCTGCCTATCTTATGAATTTAAAGGGACTTGCTGGAGTTGCCATGACAATTGCTCCACTTAGAGAATTCTTTTTCGGGCTGATAATCGTTCTTTTTCTTATTTTTGAACCAAAAGGGATAGCTGAAGTCTGGAGAATTGTAAAAAGTAGTTTTAGACTTTGGCCATTTTCATATTAGGGGGTTATGGATGGAAAACAATATTGCACTTTTGATCAACAATATAAGTGTGGTCTATCATGATGTTATACAGGTATTAAAAGGCGTTTCACTAGAAGTGAAAAAGGGTGAGATTGTTTCACTTCTTGGAAGTAACGGAGCAGGGAAAACTACAACCTTAAGGGCCGTCTCAGGTCTTCTAAAACCTGAAAATGGAAGAGTTACAGAAGGGTCGATAATATTTGAGGGAAAACCAATACACAATCAGCCTCCGGAAGTTATAACTAGATTGGGAATAATTCAAGTTTTAGAAGGAAGAGTGCCTTTTAAATATTTAACTGTTGAGGAAAATCTGAGAGTTGGTACAGCCACAAGATGGGGGAAACCGTACAAAGAGGATCTGGAGCTTGTTTATTACTATTTTCCTAGACTTAAAGAGTTGCGAAATAGACTTGCGGGATACTGTAGTGGAGGAGAGCTTCAGATGCTCGTAATTGGAAGAGCGCTTATGGCACACCCCAAACTTTTGTTGTTAGATGAACCCTCTCTCGGACTGGCTCCATTTTTGGTAAAGGAAATTTTTGACATAGTGAAAAGGATAAATAAAGAGCAAGGGACTACAATCGTTCTTGTTGAGCAAAATGCCAATATGGCATTGAATATAGCCACGTACGGATACGTTATGGAAAATGGAAAGATTGTGATGGAAGGTAAGGCCCAGGACTTAAAGGAAAATCCTGATGTCAAAGAATTTTACTTGGGAACAACGGCAAAAGGACTGGTAAAGAGTTACAAGGACGTAAAGGCTTATAAAAGAAGGAAAAGATGGCTCTGAATAAGGAGGGCCCTATGGAGCGAAAGAGATTTTTTGATGAATTAGAGAGTATGGATAGAAAAGATAGAGATTTGTATCAACTCGAGAAACTGAAAGAGCAGATAAAAAGAGCTTATGAAAATGCTGTAGCTATAAAAGAACTATTTGATAGAGCAAACATAAAGCCAGATATGATCAAAACTTTCTATGACTTAGAAAAAGTACCCATAATCAGAAAAACGGATGTTATAGAATTTCAAAAAAGATATCCACCATACGGTGGTTTTCTAACCGTTCCCGAAAATGAAATCCAAAGAGTCTTTATAACACCAGGTCCCATATATCTTCCTCATCAAATAGAAGAAATCTCATGGTTCGGCAAAAGCTTTTTCGCTGCCGGATTCACAAAGGGTGATGTTGTGATAAACACTCCAACTTACCACATGTCACCGGCTGGTATTCTTTTTCACGAAGGACTGAGGGTTACTGGAGCAACGGTTATTCCGACAGGCGTAGGAAACACCGATAGTCAAATAAAAACCATGTTAGATCTTAAAGTTACTGGATTTGCCGGGATGCCAAGCTTTTTAATGACCATAATTAAAAGGGCAGAAGAGCTCGGATATAACTTCAGAAAAGATTTTAAACTTAAAAAAGCGTGGTTTACTGGAGAGATGCTACCAGCGTCTATGAGAAAAGTTTTTGAGGAAGAATACGGAATCGACACATATCAGTGCTACTCAGTGACTGAATTGGGAGGATGTGTTGCTTATGAATGCGCAGAAAAGAAAGGTATGCATTTCATGGACGAATATTTGATTGAAATAGTTGATCCGGAAACGGGTAAATCATTAAGAGAGGGTGAAGTGGGAGAGCTTGTAGCGACTCCAATAAATAATCCATATTGGGGACTTGTTCGTTTTGGAACAGGCGATATGACATCTTACATTACCGAACCATGCTCCTGCGGTAGAACCTCGTACCGTATTACTGGCATAGTTGGCCGTAGCACAGATGCGGTGAAAGTTAGAGGGATGTTTATAGTAAAAAAACAGATGGAAGCATTTTTCGCCAATATAGATGAAATATCCAGATACCAGGTTATAGTCGAAAGAAAGGAGCAAAGAGACGAACTTTCTCTTAAGGTTGAGCTCAAGGATGAAAGTATTGATAGAAGCGAGCTAAAAAAACGCATAGAGGAAGAATTTCCAAAAAGTCTGAGGGTCCGGTTGGACAGAATCGAGTTTTGTGAAAAAGGCAATATTAAGGAGGAAGAAACCTTAATAGACAAAAGAAAATGGGACTAATATCCTTTGGGTTTTATATAACCTGAAATACCCGCGTAGACGAAAATCACTGAGGCCGCAAGGAAAAATCTGTAAGGTATGACAAACCGGTAGTCTAAAATTGTAAAAGACACACTGACTGAGAGTAAATTTGTCAAAATACCAGAAGCTGTTTCCCAACCACAAATAAAAAACACCGGAAATAGGGCAAGAAATACTGCAAGGCTAAAAAATAGAATTACTCTGCCCAATGACTTACGGAAAGGTTCAACCTTTAAGTAGGAGAGGATTGAATTTTGTTTCATAGTCGAAAACGTCTAGCCCCTCTCTTTTTTTAAGAAAATTGACTACCCCGTATGTTAAAGGTGTAAAAAGGATCTCGTATAAAACCTTCGCCACCCATTGGTTTATAACGGTGAAAATTAACGCCCCTATCGGTATGTTTCCGTAAAAGGCAAGTGTTATAAAAACAGCAGAATCGAACCATTGGCCCACAAAAGTAGAAGTTATGGTCCTTAGCCAAAGAAACTTTCCCCTTGTTTTTACTTTAAGCTTAGCCAATACAAATGAATTGGAGAATTCACCAAAGAGATAGGCAATAAAAGACGCAAAGAGAAGTCTTGGTGCGTACCCCAGGATCTTTTCGTAAGCGCTTTGACCATCCCAAAAGTGTGCTGGGGGCAAAAGTTTTGCTATAAATGAGATCAGGACAAAAATCAAGTTACACACAAAACCAAGCCAAATAACCCTTCTTGCCGCGCTATAACCATAAACCTCGGTAAGAATATCGCCAAATATATAACTAATAGGAAAAACCACTATGGCCGCCGGTAAAATTATCCCTGAAATTTCAATAAGTTTAACTGCAATAATGTTTGAGCTTATAAGGCAAGTTATAAAAATAGCAGAGGACAGAAGAAACCAAGAGGAATATGTAATTCTTTCTAAGTGCTGCACGGTCTATTTTTAATAGCAGATGTGATATATGGAATTCAAGTGGGTTTTTCTTCTTTTACGCGACTTAAAAAAATTATACTTACAAAAAAAAGAAAAGATACAAAGACCACCGATATTCTTTGGCTTTTCGTCATGTACGAGATTATACCGAACATAAGTGGACCAATTATTGCTGACGATTTTCCCACAAAGCCGTAAACGCCAAAATACTTTGATTCCTCTCCATTTGGTATAAATGTAGCAAAAAGAGCTCTAGATGACGCCTGTAAAACTCCGAGAAATAATGCGCCACAGAGACAAAGTACTGTGAAATCCAATTTTTTAGTGACGAATGCAGCAATAAATGTAATAATCGCCCATGCCCAAAGAGAAAGAGTTGTGGTCCTTTTATATCCCATCCTTTCCACGTATGCTGAAATTATAAACGCCCCAACCATCGCCGCAGCTTGAATTGAAATATACAGGTAGACCAACTCTTCTGCTGAGAAGGATAGCGTGCTTGCTGCATAGAGACTGGAAAAAACTATTACAGTATTTATTCCGTCTTCGTAAAAAATGTAACCTATTATAAAGTATCTTAAGTCCTTATTCCTTATTAGCCTCTTTGTTAGGCTGAGGACGTCTTTTAAGCCTTGCGTTATGGAAATACCTCGCCTGGTACTCGTTTCTGAAGGAAGGAACAAAAAGGATGGTAATGAAAATATGAAGAAGAATAGAGCACACATTAGCCAAATGAGTTCAATGTATCCCTCATTTAAAAGAAAAAGTGAAAGTACTAGTGAAATTATCGAACCCAAATAGCCAGTCGCAAATCCGATCGCCGAGGTCCTACCTTTTCCCACGTTACTCTCGACTGCTGTCAAAAAGGAGTTGTAAAAAACAAAAGCTATCTCCATAGAAAAATTTGCAAGAACAGTAAGCATGAATCCCTCTATAGCCATGCCTTTTTTGAGAAAAGAAAGTGAAGCTACAGAAACTACACATAGTGAAGTAAAAAAAAGAAGCATCTTTTTTCTTATCTGTAAACGATCAGCGAGACTGCCAAGGTAAGGAGCAAAAATGGCGCAAAGGGCCATACTTAGAGAGATAGCCTTACCCCATAAGGCATCGCCTAGATGATTTTCATTTCCTACTATCTCTTTTGCGTAGTAAACAGGAAAAATCGTTGCGGCAATCACCGCCGAGTAACTAGAATTGGCGAAGTCGTAAAAATACCACGCAATTCGGATCAGTCTACCTTTCACGTAAATTTCTCCAACGAAGCCCTCTTTTTAAGGATTAAAAGATATATGCGTACCCAATAGAGTGTCAAGTTTTAGTAACTTTTTAGGTTTGTAAACTGGTATAATGTTTCGATGGTAGATAAAAAAGAACTCCGAGAAGGAATTTTTATTTCTAGAGTGAACCGTTTTGTTTGTGAATGTGTTATAGACGGGAAACGTGTCTTTGCCCATCTTCCTAATTCGGGAAGACTTTTGGAAATTCTTTTTAAGGGAGTAAAAATCTACGCACTAAGAATTAGTGGAAAAAGCATTCTTCAGTACAGGTTGATTTTTGCTGAAAAAGAGGGGATGCCAATACTCATAGATACAAACCTTACGAACATTATAGCTAAGCATCTCATTGAAAAAAACATGATACCATCACTTAAAGGGTATAGTGTCTCAAAGAAAGAGGTAAGTTTAGAAGGAAATAGATTTGATCTTCTTCTTGAACGGGCACAAGAAAAGTTGATTATAGAAGTTAAAAATTCAACGTTATTTTGGAAGAGTCTTTCCATGTTTCCTGATTGCGAAACAAAAAGAGGAAAAAAACATATTGAGGGACTGGTTAAAGCAAAAGATGACAAAACGGATTGTGGAATTCTATTCATAGTGAGCTCACCTAAAGTGACTCATTTTCTTCCAGACTTTCACAATGATTACGCCTTTAGTAAAGAGCTTCTAAAAGCTAAGGACGTTATAAGGGTCTATGCCATATGTGTAGGTTTTGATAGCGACTTTTCCATTTCTGAAGTGAAAGAAATAAAAATTCCTTGGGAAGTACTGGCAGAAGTGGGTGAAGACTCAGGTGCATATCTTCTGATAATGAATGTGTCCGAGAACAGAAATCTTTTAATCGGGGCCATTGGTGAAAAATTTTTGAGAAAAGGATATTACGTATACGTGGGTTCAGCAAGGAAAAACCTTAAAAATAGGATTTCGAGACATTTTAAAAGGCAAAAGAAACTTCACTGGCATATAGATTTCCTCACAATCAATTTCCGCCCCTTTTTTGTTTTTCCAGTGAGAGCTCAAGAGTCTTATGAGTGTGAAATAGCTTACGAGCTTTCCAAAATTAGCGACTGGTCTATTCTTGCATTTGGTTCGTCAGATTGTAGTTGTGAAACACACCTATTTGGTTTTGAAAATAATCCGATGGATAGTTTAGAGTTCATAAATCTGCTACTTTATTTCAGAATGGGGATATTAGAGAAACAATTGCAAAATAATTGAGATCTAAAAAGTTTGTGTGTTAAAAAAAGAAAGGAGGACTTTTATGGATTTGCTTAAAGTCATACACGAGAGGCAAAGCATAAGAAAATACAGAGAAGATGAGATCCCGGAAGAAATATTGATAGAGATATTAGAGGCTGCAAGGAGATCTCCATCCTGGGCCAACACTCAGACATGGCGTTTCATTATAGTAAAAGATACTAGGGTAAAGGAAGAACTGTCTAAAACGCTAACCGAACATAATCCTGCTAAGGAAGCATTGAGAAAGGCTCCGGTGGTTATATGTCTTGTTTCCCAAAAAGGTGTTGCCGGTTTTAGCAAGGGGGTCCCTCGTACCTCAAAAGGAGATTACTATATGTTCGATGCCGGTATTGCAATGGAGCACATAGTACTCGCGGCGTGGAATTTTGGGCTTGGGACTTGTCACGTAGGAGCCTTCGACCATGAAGAGGCTGAAAGGGTACTAGGCGTCCCAGAGGGTTTTACTATAGTTGCCATGACACCCCTCGGATACTTTGATGAGAAACCGATTGTTACGCCAAGAAAGTCTTTAAAAGAGATCTTGTTTCTCGATAGATTCGGGAAACCTTACCTTTAGAGGTCATGAACATACCCCTTGTCAATCTTAAGCTTCAATACAAGAAGGTCGAAAAAGAGATTTTAAAAGGTATAAAGGAGATTCTCAAAGAACAAAGGCTTATACTCGGAAAGTACTGTGCACTTCTTGAGGAAACCATAGGAAAATTCACAGGTGTCAAACACGCGATTTCGTGTGCGAATGGGACTGATGCGCTTATTTTATCCCTCATGTCCCTTGGGATCGGAGATGGAGATGAAGTTATAACAACCCCTTACACATTTTTCTCTACGGCGAGTTCGATTGCTCTTGTAGGCGCAAAACCTGTTTTTGTGGACATTGAGCCAAAGTTTATGAACATTGATCCAGTGAAAATAGAAATGGCGGTAACTGAGAGGACCAAAGCCGTTATTGTTGTTCACCTTTTTGGAAAACTTTGCCAAATGGAAAAGATAATGCACCTTGCAAGGAAACATGGAATTTACATCGTTGAAGATATGGCCCAGTCGATAGGTGCGCGGAAAAATGGTAAAATGGCCGGATCTTTTGGACATGTTGCAGCGTTGAGTTTCTATCCCACAAAGAACCTTGGAGGAATAGGAGAGGGTGGAATGGTGTTAACTAAAAGCGGAGAGCTAGCTAGAAAGTTAAAAATGCTGAGAGTCCACGGGATGGACGAAAAGCCGTACACCCACGAGATTATAGGTATAAATAGTAGACTTGATGAAATTAAGGCCTTTGCTCTCTATGTGAAATTTTCTTATCTTCAGGAATGGAACAAAAAAAGAATTGAGAATGCAAAGTTTTATAATGAAAAACTTAAAGATCTACCAATTGTCCTTCCCGATTTAGAGGATGAGGAATCCCATGTGTTTCATCAGTACGTAATAAGGAGTGAAAAAAGGGATGAACTTATGGAATTTCTAAGAAAAAGGGGAATACAAACGGGGATATACTATCCCCTTCCACTTCATCTTCAAGAATGTTTCAGTTATCTTGGATATAAAAAAGGAGATTTCCCCTGTGCTGAAGAGGCCTCAGCAAAAAGCTTGGCAATTCCTGTTTATCCTGAACTAAAAGAGAAGGAAAGGGAGTATATTGTAAAAAGTATACGGAAATTTTTTAGGGCATAGTGCAGTACGGTTCGCCTTCCATAAAATCGCCGTACTCTTCGTATGATCTTGCCCTGCAGCCTCCGCATATGTCGAGGTACCTACATCTTCCACATTTTCCCTTGTATTGAGAGTAATCCCTTAGTCTCAGAAACACTTCTGAGTTTTTCCAAACGTGTTCTACCCCTTCAGTTTTGACATCTCCACAGGGGATCTCCAGATACCCACAGGGTTGGGTTACACCAGTGTGAGATATAAACATAAAACTTTTTCCTGCAAGACATCCAGAACTTCTTAAGGTTTCTCCGTTTTCCTTTAGTATTCTATAGTATTGGGGACCGCATGTCACCTTTATTTCCAGCTCTCTTTTTCTTTCGAGAGTGTATATTAGCCTTAAGGTTTCCTCATATTCTTCTGCCTTAAGAACTTTTTCTTTTATGTTTTTCCCCCGGCCTACCGGAAGAAGCATGAAAACATGCCAAGCGGAAGCTCCCAGTGAGATTGCAAGTGCGTAAATATTCTCCAAATCATTAATATTCATGTAAGTGACAGTGGTGTTTATCTGGAAAGGAAGATTTTCCTCTTTCATTATTTTTGCGGCATTGACGATATATTCGAATGAGCCATTTACTCCCCTGAAGTGGTCATGAGACTGACTGTCTTTTCCGTCTATGCTCAAACTTACCCTTCTTATATTCAGTTTTTTTAAAGTTCTCGCTATTTCTTTTGAAATAAAAGTCCCGTTCGTTGCAAGTACAGTATAAAGACCCCTTTCATTTGCATAGCTTATAATCTCAAAGATATCATTTCTGAGCAAGGGCTCTCCACCTGTTAAAATGATCACAGGTGAAGAAAAAGACGAAATAGAATCAATTACCATCTTACATTCATCTGTGGTGAGTTCCTGTTCATCTCTTTCCTTGATAGCAGAGGCTCTGCAGTGAAGACACGATAGATTACAGGACCGAGTGAGTTCCCATGCTACCATTCTTAGAGGAAACTCTCTTTTAGCCATCTTGCTACGTCCTTAGCAAAGTAAGTTATTATAATGTCGGCTCCTGCCCTTCTGATTGAAATAAGTAGCTCTGTTACACTTCTTTTATAGTCTATAAATCCTGCTTTTGAGGCCTCTTTTACCATGAGGTATTCCCCACTTACTGAGTAAGCAGCAATAGGCACGTTAAATGCTTGTCTTGCCATACTTATAACATCTAGATAAAAAAGGGCGGGCTTTACCATGACTATATCAGCTCCCTCATGTATGTCTAACTCTATCTCTTTTAGCGCCTCCCTTTTGTTTGGAAAGTCCATCTGGTAAGATTTTCTGTCTCCAAATTGAGGTTGAGACTCAGCTGCGACACGAAAAGGACCATAGAGGGAAGAAGCATACTTTGCCGAGTAGCTCATAATGGGAATGTCATGATACCCATTTTTGTCGAGTGTCTCTCTTATAACTTTCACTCTACCGTCCATCATATCTGACGGTGCAATTATGTCAGATCCAGCCTCGGCGTGGGAAAGGGCTACCTTTGAAAGAATTCTTAATGTCTCGTCGTTATCAACAGAGGTGTCTTTTATAATTCCGCAGTGTCCGTGACTTGTATATTCGCAGAGACATACATCCGTTATGACCAAAAGATTTTTACCAACAATTGCTTTTATTTTCCGTACGGTTTTCTGTATTATGCCATTTTCATCATAAGCTGAAGATCCTTTTTCATCCTTCTTGTCTGGTATGCCAAAAAGGATTATTGCAGGTATAGAAAGACTCATCACTTCTTCTATTTCCTCTAAAATCCCTTCAGGAGAAAACTGATATATGCCAGGCATAGAAGGAATCTCAACCTTTTTTTCAGGCATCTCTTTGACAAAAAGAGGATAAACTAAATGATTTATAGTAAGATCTGTCTCCCTCACAAGGTTTCTTATGATCTCAGTTTTTCTTAATCTCCTTGGTCTCGTAAAAGGGTACTCCATCTTTTAAAGAATCTCCTCATCAGTTAGGTAACACTGGGGATCCGGTGCCCAAAAGTCTTTCGTTTTTTGATAAGCTCTTGCTCTGAAATTCCCCCCACATATGTGAAGAAACTTACATTTAGAGCACCTTCCTTTAATGTAAAGCTTTTTATTTCTCAATTGTACCAGCATTTCATTACTTTCATCCGACCATATGGCGCTAAAAGGTCTTTCCCTTATGTTTCCGAGTTTAAGATCCCTAAAGAACTGGTCCGGATAGACGTTTCCGCTTTCATCGATACAAGCGATCCCTATACCTGATAGATTTCCCTCATTCTTAGACAAAAGTTCGTATACTTCATTTGCTCTTTTAGGGTCTTCTTTTAGGAGTTTTAGATAGACATAAGGTCCGTCTGCATGGTTATCTACAGTCAAAACCTCAATTTTACCATTTTTTGTAAAGATTTCTTTGGCTCTTACCAGTATGTAATCCATTATCTGTCTTCGTTCTTCGTGGGTGAGATCTAAGGTCATGAGGTTTTTGCCTCTTCCTGAGTACACCAGATGGTAAAAGCAGATCCTGTCAACCCCTTCTTTTTCAAAAAAGTCTAGTATAGCTGGTATTTGGCCAAAATTTTCTCGGTTAATGGTGAACCTTATGCCTACTTTTATATTTGACTTTTTACAGTTAATTATCCCCTGTTTTGCCATTTCGAAGGCACCGTTTTTTCCCCTGAATATGTCATTTACTTCGCCGATACCGTCTAAACTTATCCCAACGTACGAAACACCAACTTTTTTCAATTTTTTTGCAACCTCTTCAGTTATCAATGTTCCGTTTGTGGAAAGAACAGTTCTGATCCCTTTTTTTTGAGCATAGTCAAAAAGTTCAAAAATGTCCTCTCTCAAAAGAGGTTCTCCTCCTGAAAATAAAAGAACCGGTATTCCAAAAGAAGAAAGATCATCTATTGTCAATTTTGCCTCTTCTTTCGAAATCTCTTCCCGGTCGTTTTTTTCAGCGTTTGAAGCCGCATAACAGTGTTTACAGAAGAGGTTGCACCTTCTCGTTAAGTTCCAAACTACGACCGGTTTTCTTTCTCGAGCATTAGTCCGATAGCGCAACTGATCAAATGTTTCTTCGGCTCCGCAGTAAAGTTTTGTAATGCTAACCAAGATACCACCTACTTCTTAACAATGGTCTTTGCAAAGAGATCGTGAGTTCTCTCGTATGTTATCGTTACCCTGTCTCCTATTTTTAGGTCTTTGAGGTCGGCCTTTTTTTTCCCTATCTTTACCACTGTCTCAGGAGTAACTATAACACCTACAACCATTTCAGATTTTCCGATCATTTCTGACACAACAATTGCAGTTCCCTTGGGGTCGATTGCTTTAACCCTTCCCGTAAATGTCTTTATGTTGTCAGAAGAATGGACTAAGTGTACATAGCAAAACATGACTAAGCAACATATAAAAGTTGCGAGTTTTTTCATAGTTTTTTCCTCCCTTTAAAAATTTCTTTAATTATACAACATGGCGTTATAATTATAAAAGAAAAAGGATATCCTTTGCGCGAGAGATATGTTAAATCCTGAGGAAAGGTTAAGAATTGAAGAGCTCGCATACATTCCCGAGCACACAGTTTCCCTTATGACAATCATATCTGATGGAGAAGCTTTTTTTGAGGAAGGTTTTTTGTATTTTAAGGGAGACCACTGGCTCATATTTGTAGGGTATCCGATCCAGAAGGAGTATTCTGAAGAGGCTGTGATAAAATTTGTTTTTCGTCTCAGAGATTTGTTTCAATTTGATTATTTGTGGCTGATTTGTCCTAAAGTACCCGGGATATTAAAAAAGGAAGCTTCTATTTACGTTAAAGACAATTATTACACTTTAGATTTAGGGTCTTTTAACCCCCCTAATAGGCTAGTCAAAAGACTGGAAAAAGTCTCTCAAAAAATCTACGTAACCAGATCTACCGTGTATACGGATGAACACGAAGCGGTTTTGGTTAACTTCGTAAAAGAAAAAAAACCCGAACCCTTCGTTAAAGCTTTATACTGCTCTATGCGTAAATATGTCTCTCATTCTGATTCGGCAATACTTTTAAATGCCTACGATGCTAATAGAAATCTTATAGCATTCTACGTTATAGATAATGGAGCCAAAGAGTTTATAACCTATGTTGTTGGATGCAGAAAAACGAATTCACTGTTTTTTGGAGTATCCGATCTAATATTTTTAAAAATGGTGGAATTAGCTTTGGAGATGAGAAAGAAATATATTCACTTAGGGCTTGGAGTAAATGAAGGAATAAAACGGTTCAAAGAAAAATGGGGAGGTGTGCCTTCCATCCCTTACGAGTTTGTAGAGTTGAGGCGAAAAAAGGGTATTTTCAATTTGCTAAAAGGCATAGAAGGTATTATATAAGGGGTTTAAAAGATATGGTTCCATTTTTAAGACAAAAACGTTTCAGAATGATATTTAGGATTACCAAAGGAGATAAAGTCAATTATCTCTCTGGCACTGCTCATTTCTTTCCTTACAGCTTTAAAAAATCCCTCAGTAGACTAATCTCAAAGGTGGATGTGGTTCTTTTCGAGGGACCTCTAAACGAAAGTGACATGATAAAAATAGCTAGTTACGGATGTACAAGTTCTTCCACTGATTCTTTACTGGATATGCTGACTGAAGAAGCGCGCGGCATGTTAGTTAAAGAGTTTGAGACATTCGATCTTGGGAAACATTCAGAAATTCTTCGATACATGTACGTTAAAATGGACAAAAGTTTCTTAGAAATGGAGATTCGGGGACTTAAACCATGGATGGCCTTCTTCAAAATCTGGTCCTTCTATCTCAGGAAAAGAGGCTGGGTCTACTCAGTGGATATGGAGGCACACTTTTTGGCAAAAAAGTTAGGGAAAAATATCCATTATCTTGAGACAATTGAAGAACAGATTAAAGCCCTGGAAGGGATGCCGGTTGAGCGGATAATCGATTTCTTAAATCTCTGCTCCAAATGGCGCGATTATGCTGAAACACATGCGGATTTTTATTTGAAAGGAGAGCTTGATGCTCTTCTAGGAGCAACTACATCTTTTCCCACCAGGTGTGAATCAATAATAGACAAAAGAGATCCTATTCTATTTGAAAGGATGATTCCATTTTTAGAAAAAGGTAATGTTGCTATTTTCGTGGGTGTAACACATGTAAAGGGGATCTCGAACAGACTTGAAACTGAAGGATACTCGGTTTCTCAGCTGGTTCAATGTTAACGCGAGAACAGGAATGCTTTATTAAGAAAAAGGCTTATGTTCCTGAACATATTTATCCTTATGTGGTATCGGTTTCCGGTGCTGAGCCTTACTTTTACGAACCTTTCATCGTTTACGAAAAGAAAGAATCTCTGATAATAGTTGGATATCCCATAGATTGTGACTTCCGAGAAGAAATATTCTGCGAGACTCTGAACCAATTAAAAAATAAAAAAAAGAAAAAGAGAATCCTTGGAATCTTACCAAAGCCACTCAAGGGTCTAAAACCTAAGTCTTCGGACCATTATTACATATTACAACTAGAAAATTTAGTCATAGATCAAAAAACAAAGAATATGATCAAAAGGGCAAAAAAGGAGCTAGTGATAGAAACTAAAAATGAGCTTACCTTTGATCATATTGATCTTATAGAGCGTTTTATCTCTTGGAAAAGATTTGACGAGGAAACATCATTAATTTTTAGAAACCTATCTACCTATGTTAATAATAAAAACCATGTTAAAGTGATAACTGCTCGTAACGCTAAAGGAAACCTTATAGCATTCGATGTAGTTGACACCTGCGGTTTGGATTACGCTTTTTATATGTTCAATGTACGCTCGCAGAGCGAATATGTTCCGGGCACATCTGATTTGCTTTTTGAGCAGATCATACGAATAGCAGCAGAAGAGGGTAAAAAGTTCGTAAATCTTGGACTAGGTATAAACGATGGCATCAGGTTTTTCAAGAAAAAATGGGGAGGAAGACCATATCTGGAGTATCATCTCTATGAGTGGTGGTCTCAAGAGACGCTATTTTATATCTTGATGAATAGGTTCTTAGGTGAGTAAATGGGATGTTTAGAAATTTTTCGCACTAAAAAATTTTACGCTTGGCAAATAGAGATAACTACTAAGTGTGCTTTTTTTTGCAAGATGTGTATTAAGGCCGAATGCATAGACTACGAAAAAAAAGATATGAAAATTGAAGATTTCAAAAAGCTTGTTTCATATTTCCCCTATGTGAGAAGTGTTGTACTTGAAGGATGGGGAGAATCGGTGCTTCATCCCCATTTTTTGGATTTTGTGTCTATTGTAAAAAATGAGGGACCCAGGGTCGGTTTTGTCACTAGTGGATATGGACTGGACGAAAGTTACATAAAAGAACTTTTGAAATTGGGCATCGATTTTTTAGGATTTTCCTTTTCAGGAGCAAAAGCGTCCACGCACGAAAATATAAGGGTGAATTCTCATTTTGACGAGCTTATAGGATCTATAAGGTCTTTCCAAGAGCACGCCAAAACTCTTAAATTAAAGTCTCCTAAGATGCACATAGTTTATCTTCTTCTTAAAAATAACATTGAAGATTCGCCGTTTATAGTTGATCTTGCAAAGGATTTAGGAATAAAAGAAATTGTTTTTTTAAATATTATCCAGATTTCTAGCCAGGCTCAAAACGAGATGAAAGTGTTTTCGTATGATGAAAATACTGCATACGACATTATAATTCGTGAAGTCCAAAGAAAAGCCTCCTCTTACGGGATAAAAGTTCATTTACCTTCCTTTACGGCGAACCAAGAATTGACCACGTGTCCAGAAAGGCCCCTGGAGTCACTTTACGTTTCGGTGGAAGGAGATGTTTCGCCATGTGTATACCTCAACCCGCCAGTAAAATCACCCTTTGTAAGAATTTTCAAAGACAAAATATATCATATAGAAAGAGTAAAGTTTGGAAACCTTTTCTCTGAATCCCTTGATACTATATGGGAAAGAGATGAGTATATAGCCTTTAGAGATAGTTATTTAAAAAGAGAATTAGCGGCTAAACAGATGTTTGAAAGTTTATTCAATTTTAGGTTTTTTAATGCCTTTAATCTTCCACATGTGCCAGAACCTTGCAGGACTTGTCATAAGATCTACGGCCTTTGAAAATAAAAAGGGTGGCTGTGTAGCCACTCCTTTTGTCTAACTATTCCTCCTTAATTATTATTATTTTGTATCCTACTCCTTCTGGCTCTATAGATTTTATGGTCCAACCGTGGGATATCACAGCGCGTGACACATTTTCCTTAGATGTGTCTGTATCCACAAGGATACAGATCTCACCTTGTTTCAATTTCTTTATTTCTTCTATAGTTAAAATAACGGGTTGCGGGCAAGAAAGCCCTCTTAGATCTAAAACTGTGCTCATAAGAACCTCCTCGTTTACTAACTCTTTTTTCTCATAGTAAATCCTACAAATAGGCATACCATAAGTCCTATTATAACCGCATGGGCTCCGTACTGACCAATCCCATCAGGAGAACTTGCTAAAGAGAAATTATGAGAGATAGCAGCTCCAACTATCATGCCAAGAACGAACACTCCGGCATCAGCATCACCCTCACCTGCTAAGAAAAGCTGCCTGCCGGGACATCCGCCAGCTAATGTAAAGGCTAACCCCGCCAAAACCATGCCCCCAAAATTCCACAATTGCATGCTATGCGCGATAGGTTGTTTTTCAAACCCTGGATTGAACTGACCCAAAATAAGATTTGTGATGAAAGAAAAAATAGCTAAGGCCAAGACACCTGAAAGAAGATGTGTTTGTTTGAATAGAAGAAAGTCTCTAATGGCCCCCATGGTGCAAAATCTGCTTCTTTGAGCTAAAAATCCTATAAAGATGCTGAAAGAAAGAGATACCAGAAGCGGTGCGTGCATTGAGCCAGGGCCTTTCATACTGTAAAAAAGAATACCACTTTTGTCTTGACCCGGGGTTTGGGGGAAAACAATGACAAGACAGAGAAGACCAAGCATTATAAGTGGTATTATCCAGCCAACAGATGCGTATGTGGGCTGTGATCTTCCAAGGTTATACCCTGCTCTTAAAAACAAGGTGCCGATCCATATGCCAAAAATCAATCCTGCTATTCCGAATAAAGCGTTTCCATCTCCTCCCGTAAGACGTAAGAAAGCTCGCCAGGGACAGCCTAAAAATACAAGTGCACCTATCATCGCAAATACACCAAGTATGAACCTAACGATTGGCGCAGATCCGGTTCTAGGTCTAAACTCTTTGTAGGAATAGGCTGCAATGAGTGAGCCGAAAACGAAACCGATAATCTCCGGCCTAATATACTGTGCGAGCTGAAAGCGGTGAAGTCCAATTGCTCCTGCTATGTCCCTCTGAAAACAGGCGACGCATACTCCCATATTAGGTGGGTTACCCAGTTTCTGTAAAAGAGGAGCAAGAACCCCTATGATTGCCCCCACTGTTACGATTCCTAATCTGGTTGCAAAGAAAGTAAAGAGTTTTTTTTGCATACCTTCCTCCTTTTGATTAGATTCTCAGTTGTGGGAGAAGAGGAAGAAGGTAGGTTTACGAAAGACGACATCTATAAGAGGTAAAAAGATGAAAAGCCTCCCTCTTCACCCTTCTCCCTCCGCACCTCTCAGAACCCGACCCGGGTCCAAAAAAATCTCAGATAATGGATAAAGGGTGATGAGGCTTACCCATCTTCTCACCTACCTTTCGATGTGTTTTTAACAATTTTTGTATTTTGAATCAATAAAAAGTAAACACATTTTAATTTAGTTCTGATATAAAGTTGTTCCACCAATCTAAGGTCCCTGTAATTTATTTGACATCACTTCATTACTCCAGGTTTGCTTATGGTATTTTTAGTAACGTGCCTTTAATGAATGATACTCTATATATTTACACAGGACTTAAATCTTTTTGCGATTTTTTCTTTATCCATAAAGTGTATCATCTTTTCCCCAATGAAAAGATGATAGTTGCTTTTTTGGTTATCGAGCATTACCAATTCATCTTTTAGTTTTTCCGTTTAGATTTTTTCGTCTTTGTTTGAGCCAGGTTTTACAGGTTGTTCAACTAGTCAATTAATCTATATTATTGACTTAGCTTTCTTGTGGAAAAAATTGCGCGTAATTGAAATAGATAAAGGATTTTGGCAACAAAGAATTTAGAACTGGTATGAATAAGAATATGAAAGACTGTCAAAATGGTTTATTAACAAATGTACGGTCTGATAGGCAAAACTTTATAATTAATTAAATTTAGACATTACAAGTGTACGAATTTTTTTTTGAACTGAAGAGCAAAATAGAAAACATGTAAGATTTCCCAAAATTGGTTAACCTGGAGAAATTGTCTTTGCATTCCGTTTTGAAAGTGGTATATATAAAATAACTAGGTTCAAGGGAAAGGAGGTGAAATGAGATATGAAGAAGCTTCTGGCCCTAGTAATAGCTCTTTCGTTATTCGTGACATTCACAATGGTGGGCTGCAAGCCTAAAGAGGAGCCGAAACCCACACCTAAGGAAGAAGCAAAACCGGCGCCCGCTCCTGAAAAGGCACCAGAAAAACCGGAAGCACAACCACCAGCACCTGAGAAAAAGTAGTTCAAATGCGGCCATATGCTACATAGCATATGGCCAAATTCACTAAAAGGGGTGAAAAAATGAATGTAAGAATTTTAGGAGTACTGGTAATTTTAATCATAGGTACGTCGCTTACGGGATGTGGATGCTTCCAGCAGGCGATAAAAGGAGAAAAAGCACCGCCTTCACCTCCACCTGAAGCAAGAATACTGAAACCAGAAGAAAAACCGGCGATTCCTATTACGCCTCCCCAAGAGACACCAAAAGTAGTGACTCCTTCACCGGTTCCTAGTCCAGTGACTGCGCCTACACCAAAGGTGGCAGAGCCTCAGTATGTTCTTAAGGATATAAATTTTGATTTTGACAAGTACAACATTAGACCCCAAGATGCGGAAATACTTAAAGAAAATCTTAATTGGTTTAAAGCTAATCCCGGAAAAAGAGTAAGAATTGAGGGACACTGTGACGAAAGGGGTACATCTGAATATAATCTTATACTTGGCCAGAAAAGGGCAGACGCAACTAAAAACTATCTTGTGAATCTGGGAGTAGACGAAAAACTGCTGGAGACTGTAAGTTACGGAAAAGAAAGACCGCTTGATCCAGGACATAATGAGGAGGCATGGGCAAAGAACAGGAGAGCTCATTTCTTAATACTTCCTTAACCCAAAAAAATGGGAAGGGGGCTGAAATTGCCCCCAGGTTTTTTTACGGGGTAGACGCTTTAGCGAAATTATTTGCGCTATCAGGGGCGCAACTAAAAATTTTTAAAGAAGTAGACAGATACTTTCCGGTAAGAATTCCAGGATTTTATCTTTCTCTTATGAGCTCAGATGACCCTTTCTGTCCAATTAAGAGACAGGCCTTACCGAGTCTAGAAGAACTATCAGGAAGTGGGCATGAGGATCCTTTAGCGGAGAATGATAATTCATTAACCCCCAGTTTTATAAAAAAATACCCCGGAAGAGGGGTTTTTCTAATAAGTTCAGAGTGTGCCATGTTTTGTCGTTTTTGTAACAGAAAAAGAGTATTAGGCCGGAACGTGGACTTTGAGAGTTCTTGGGATGAGACTTTCGAGTGCATGGAAAAAATGGAAGACTTGCGAGAGGTCATAATTTCTGGTGGAGATCCTTTAATGCAGAGTATTGATAAACTTTATTACGTCTTAGAGAGGATTCGAAGAATAAGACGGGTAAGAACGTTAAGGATAAGCACGCGGGTCCCTGTTGTTTTTCCTCAGGGGATTAGTGAAGAATTTCTTAAAATACTGACTAAATTTAATCCATTATGGATCGTTATTCACATAAATCATCCCAGAGAAATCACTGAAAGCTTTAAAAGAATCATAAGAGAAATTCAAAAAAAAGGGTCTCCCGTGATAAGCCAGACTGTTCTTTTAAGAGGGGTAAATGATTGTGCGAGAACTCTTATTGAACTGTTTGATGGTTTGGTAAGTTTAGGAATAAAGCCTTATTATCTTTTCCAGCTTGACGAAGTAATAGGGGCTCAACACTTCAAGGTTAGACTCTCCGATGGCATAAGAATTTATAAAACCATCAGGAAGCATTCCTCAGGCCTTGCCGTTCCAAACTATGTAGTAGACCTAAGTGGTGGGCTTGGAAAAGTTTCAGTAACCGAAAGTTTAATAAGAAAAAACGGGGGAGTCGGGTATTTTCGAACTGATGATGGGAAGATTGGTAAATACGGAGATGATGGATATGAAAGTGAATGCAAACGGTGTGGACTTTGCGTTCACACAGAAGAATAACTTAGAAGGAGGTTTTTTTATGAGAATAGTGTTACTTGGTGCTCCAGGTGCTGGAAAAGGAACGGTGGCAAAAATGCTAATGGAATATGACGGTTCTGTTCAAATTTCTACGGGTGATATCCTCAGAAATGCTGTGAAGCATGGAACTGAGCTTGGATTAAAGGCAAAGACCTACATGGACAGAGGAGAGCTTGTTCCAGATGACTTGATAATAGAGATAATAGAGGAAAAGATTAAAGCTCCGGACTGCGAAAAGGGGTTCATCCTTGATGGATTTCCAAGGACCATAAACCAGGCAGAACGATTAAAAGACCTGCTTAAACGGATCAATTTAAAACTTGATGCAGTAATAAACTTGGATGTACCAAAAGAAGTTGTTCTTGAGAGATTGACTACAAGAAGAACTTGTTCCAATCCGGAATGTCAAGAGATTTACAACGTGAAAAGCAAACCACCTTCACCCGATGGGAAATGCCTGAAATGTGGATGGCCTGTAGTGCAAAGAGATGATGAAACAGAGGAAGCGATCAACAAGAGACTTGAGGTTTATAATGAAAAAACTGCCCCTCTCATAGAATATTACAAAAAAGAAGGACTTCTTCATAACGTCAGCTCTTTAAGCAGCGAAGAGATAGTAAAAGAGATAATAAAGATAGTGAAAAGCTAGATGCATGGGTAACATGACAAGACATAACGTGTCCGAGTTTTCAAAGGTTTATATTACGCTTTGTACTCTAGCAGATATTACAAATAGGAAATACCGACATATAAATAAAGGACAAACCTGGAGATTTGCTGTGGACATTTTGGAGTTTGGCGGATAAGGAAAAAGGTAAACGATGAAAATCGCAAATATTCTTTGGCAATGTGAGCGTAAATTAGTTGTATTTGAAGAAGACAAGTTTTACCCTATAGATGCACAAAGAGAGGAAGATGTCTTTGGCAGTATCCAAAATATAAAAAAAGGTAGAAATCCTTTGCCTGTCACAAAAGATGATATAAAGTGGCTTCCAGTAGTAAATGCTCCCTCTAAAATCATAGGCATTGGTCTAAATTACTTAGATCACATAGTGGAAAGTCACGGTAGGCTACCTAAAAGTCCTATCATATTTGCCAAATATCCCAATGCACTTATTGGGCATAAGGATTTCATTGTTTGGAGTCGCAGGGTGACAGAAAAGGTGGATTATGAAGCAGAGCTTGCAGTTATAATTGGAAAGAGAGCGAAATCAGTAACTTCGGATGAGGCTTATGAGGTTATAGCGGGTTATACGTGCGCAAACGACGTGAGCGCAAGAGATCTTCAATTTGGAGATGGTCAATGGACGAGAGGAAAGTCACTCGATACTTTTTGTCCTTTAGGTCCATATATGGTTACCCGCGATGAAATAAAGGATCCTCAGAATCTATCAATTAGGACTATTCTTAATGGAAGAATTGTTCAGGAGAGTAATACCTCTAAAATGATATTCGGTATAAAAGACCTTATAGCATTCATAAGTAGACACATGACGCTCTTTCCTGGTGACGTTATACTCACAGGGACACCTGCTGGAGTAGGGGCTTTTAGAAAACCACCCAGATTTCTTGTTGATGGTGATGAGATAATCATTAGTATTGAGTCAATAGGTGATCTTATAAATTACTGTAAAATGAATGAAAACTAGTTGAGTGCAAATAGTCGACAAAAAATTAAGTCATTTTGTATTTACACCTAATGCCGGAGGCGGGGGTCGAACCCGCACGGGGTTTAAACCCCACCGGATTTTGAGTCCGGCGCGTCTTCCAGTTCCACCACTCCGGCAGCTTTTTTATCATACAATACACATAAAGGATGTTGCAACAGTCTGATTCTTTCAACAAAAAATTTATATGGAACATTTGTAACCGCTAGTACCAAATATTTTTATCCGGTATCTATCCTGAAATCTTCAATCCTTTCACTCAGTAAGGATTCAACAGTCTGTCTGTCCTCTCTGCAAAATCTTATACATATTCCACAATCGGAACTAAGAGTTCTTGGCACCGGTATTAGTTTATATGGAATACCTCTGTTTTTTAGAATCTTTTCTGCCGCTAGAACGTGGCTTGTAGAGTTGAAAAGGGCAAAGAGGTAACCCTCATTACATTCCTTCATGGATAGATTAGCCTTTCTGCTAATGTAAGGATTTGAGCTATAACATACATATTAGAGATCTCACCCACTGAAATCTCGTCCTTTATTCCAAGATGGGTAACGCAGGTTCCACATAATAGTATTCTAACTCCTATGTTCTCAAGCATCTTTAAGTCTGTAAGACACTCAGAATCTTTTTTTGCCAGCAAAACACCAGTGTTGTACATTATTATTGTATCAGGTTTTTTCTCAAGTTCAGTAAGTGTATGGATGAAAATCCGTAGAAGTAGCCTTCCCAACTCTACGTCTCCTCTACCCATTGTGTCAGAAGAAATGACAATAACTGTTTTTCCTTTCGGAATCGTCTCTACTTTATTGTCCCTTAAAAGTTTTTCTTCTCGCTTCAATAAAATTCTGTAAACTCCATCTTCTTCTATTCCTTCAAATGTGTAACCTTTGTCCGCAGCTAGCCTTTTTATATTTTCAAAGGCTACTACATTATCGACATGTATCTCGACTTCCTCATGTTCGTCTAGGGCCTTCTTTGCTAAAATCAAGGGTTCTGGGCAGCTTAGACCTTTTGCGTTAACGATAAATGCCATATTAGCCTCCAATTGGAAAGATTTCCAGTCTTTAAAGCCGAACCGGCTTTACGCTAGATACACACTAGGCGGGATATAAGACAGATAGCTAGTATGAATCACAAATAAAATATTACACAAATGGATATTCCACAGTCAATCTAATTTGATTCACACGATTTCTGAATAGACACGTTCTATTGCTTCAAAAATGTCTGGCCATTCTGTGATAGGTCGTCCCATGACTATGTAATCAGCTTCTGCCCTAACAGCTTCTTTTATAGATGAGACTGCTATCTGATCCTTTCTGTGAGGAAACCAGTGAGGTCTTATTCCCGTGCAAATCTTTTTTAAGGGATAATCTTTTATTACGCTTAAACCTTTTGCTGAAAGAACAACGTATGCATAACCATTCATGAGTGCTATGTCTGCAAAGTTTCGAATCATTTCTTCGGTGTTTCTTTCGTAAATCCATTTTACTTGGAGATCGGTAAAGGAGGTAAGAACAGTAAAACCTGCAATATGCTCAAGCAATTGTTCCTTTCTGGGTCTAAAGTTGGCCGAACAGTGTACTGAGACAATATCTGCACCTGCTTCTACCAATCTGTTTAGGCAATTTTCTATGGTATTGGGTATATCGTGAAGCTTAGTGTCAGCAAAAACGGAAAGACTGTATATTTCTTTAAGGGTTTTGATGATATAGGGGGTAGAAGCGGAAAAAAGCATGTCATTTATCTTTATACCCCAGATCATACCTTTTTCTTTGGCCGCTTTCAGTTTATCGAATATCCCTTTCTCTTTTGCCTCTTCGAAAGAAAAACCATCTACAGCTACAATCAACTGGGTCATCCTTCCTCTCTTGCCTAATATTTTATCGGTTATTTGCGGATTTTCTTAAACCTGTTACGTCAGTCTTGACCTTAGTGTTCTTCCCATGTTATTTAAAGCCATGCTAGAGGTATATCCGTCTCTCTTTTCACCAGGTAAAATAGGGAACATTATCACAAAAAACAGAATTAAATACGCTGCAACAGAGACAAACTTTCCCTTTGCCGACGGCTATGTGAGCGAAAAGGAAATAGCTTACATGGAGGCTCAGGCAAAGGGAGGCGCAGCTATAGTGACAACCCAGGGTGCTTACCCAGACGAAAAGGGAGAAGGAAAGGGTTTCAAAGGTATGCTGGCCATTTGGGATGATAAGTTTATCCCAGGACTTGCTAGACTTGCCGAGGTTATAAAGAAAAACGGAGCACTTGCCTGCCTTCAGATAATGCACTGTGGTAGAGAAGGTGGGGTAGACCTCGACTACTGCTTAATGCCTTCTTACGTGCCACAGAGGCTTTCGTACTTTAAAGAGCCAAGGGTTATGACAAAGGAGGATATAAAAAAGACAATACAAGATCATATAAAGGCCGCAAAGCGAGCTTACACTGCAGGATTCGATATGATAGAGATATCCGGAATAGTCGGATACCTGATTTCCACTTTTATATCGAGGTACACAAATAAGAGGGAAGACGAATACGGGGGTGACATCAGACAAAGATGTAGATTAATGGTAGAGATATTACAAGGAATAAAAGCTGAATTAGGGGATAGTATACCTGTCGGAATCAGGCTATGTGGACTTGAACTCCTGGATGATCGAGGAGGAAATACTTTTGAAGAAAGTATAGAAACTTTTAAGGTTGCGGAAGAAGCAGGGGCTAATTACGTGAGCGTAACTATCGGCTGGCATGAGTCTTCAGTTCCGGTCATAACTAGAGATGTACCAATGGGTAAGTGGCTCTATGTGGCAAAAGAAGTAAAGAAGCACGTCAACATACCTGTAATGATGGCCTTCCGCCAGTTTCTCCCTCACATACCAGAGAAAGCCATAAAAGAAGGCATAATTGATTTTTGGGAAGTATGTAGGCCGATGATAGCCGATCCAAATTTGCCTAATAAAGCAAAAAATGGGAAAGAAAAAGAAATAATCCCTTGTATCGCATGCAACCTGTGTTTTTTGAGGCTTTATTACCATGAGCCAATAATGTGCACAGTTAGGCCCACATTGGGACATGAGGCGGAAAAAGAGTGGGGATACTATGGCTTCGAAAAAACTCAAAGAAAAAAAAGAATAATCGTTATAGGTGGGGGACCGTCAGGACTTCAATTTGCTCGTGTCGCTTCAGAAAGAGGACACCACGTGACTGTTTATGAGAGAAGGGAAAAGTTAGGCGGTAGCTTACTTCTTGCTTCAAAAATCTCCCCTGGAGATGAAGAATTCTTAAGGGTTGCTGACTATCTTGAACATGAGTGTAAAAAATCAAAGGTAGAGATATTAAAAGGTGTAAGTTTTGCAATCCAACAAGAAATAAGTGACATTGATGTTATAGTGTATGCAGGTGGGGCTTTACCCAAAAAGTTTGAGTGGGAACATACTCATAAAATACTTACTCCTGAGGATATAATTGAAAAAGGTCTTTTTCCTTCTGGTAAAGTCGTAGTTCTAGGGGGAAGAGGGGTTGGGCTTTCCGTTGCTACATACCTTTTGAATGTTAATCATTATGAAATTACCATCATCAGTGAGGACAAAAGATTAGGAAAGGATGTTAACCCGTTTTATCTTTGGAAAATGGTAAAAATCTTAAAGGAAAAGGGTGTCAAAATATTTTTAGGTGCAAAAATTATAAAGGTCGAGGGTGAGAGTCTCATTGTTTCTAGTGAAAAAGGTGTAGATGAGATCGAGTTCGAAAATATTGTAAATACCTTGAGAGAGGAAGCTAAAGATGTGTGGGTTTCATTTAACAAACGGGTTAAAGAATTTTACGTAATTGGAGATGCAAGAAGACCAAGAAGGCTACACAACGCTATACATGACGGATATAGACTGGGAATGAAAATATAATGATACCGGACATCAAGATAGGATTATGTGTAATGTGTGGAAAATGTGAAGAAGTGTGTCCCACGGACGCCATTCATTTGTCTTCTGGATTTGTCTACATAGAGACCGACTTTTGTGAGGAATGTGGAATATGTGCTGCCAATTGTCCAACCGGAGCAATTGCAATAAAATTTCCAGTCTTTGAAAGGGCCTGAAAGGGTCTTTCAAAAAAGAATCACCAAAATCAACGGTAATCAAGTAGCCCTGTATGGTATAGATCTTGCTTATACCCTACAAAGAGGGAGGTATGTTATGAAAAAATTTCCTGTTCTCGCTTTTGTTTTAATCATGATTTTTGCTATTACTTTCTCCATAGAAGCTTCTGATAAGGGTTCAGATGAACCTATAAAAATTGGTGTATTTTTTGTAGCTTCAGGTCCGATGGGTGGATACGGAAAGCACGGATTTCAGGCTGTAAAGATGGCCTTAGAGGAGATAAATGCGCAAGGGGGGATACTGGGAAAAAGAGTAGAAGCCATATATGAGGATACAAGACTTAACTTGGAAAGGGCAACAGAGATAGTGAAGAAATTCATTGATGTGGATAAAGTGGATTTTATAATAGGCCCTACATCGAGCGGGATAGCCGCTCCGATATCAAAAATGACTAATGAAAGAAAAAAAATTCTAGTTTTAACCCAGGCTGCGGCAAATTCTCTTACAGATGAAAATTTCGGAAGGTATCAATTCAGTGTTCTAAGTAACGCACTAATGCATTCAAGATCAGGGGCTTACTATATGGCATCGAAACCATTCAAAAGGTGGATGGTTATAGGTCCTAACTACAATTACGGTCACGAATCATGGGCCGCATTTAAAGAAAAAATAAAAGAACTTAGAAACGATGTGGAGTTTGTAGGAGAGCTTTGGCCAAAGTTGATGGAGACGGACTATACCCCTTATATCGAAAAGATACTAGATGTAAAGCCGGATGCAGTTTGGTCGCCACTTTGGGGAATGGATGCAGTAAATTTCATAAGACAAGGTTTAAAGTATAAACTTTTTGAAAAGATCGCTTTTGCCTTCCCTGACGGTGCTGCTCTTGAGACCTTAATCCCTCTAGGAAAAGATATGCCTGAGGGTATATATGTTGCGGCCAGATATTTTTTTCTTACTCCTGATTCTGAGAGAAACAGGGCCTTCGTTAAAGGCTATATGGAAAGATACAATGAATATCCCGATTATATGGCAGAGGAAACTTATGCGGGTGTGTATTTCATAAAAGCAGCTGTGGAGAGAGCTCAAAGTTTGGATCCTGACAAAATAGTGGAAGCGGTAGAAAGAGAACCACTGGCATGGGAGACTCCCGAAGGATGGAAAATTATGAGGAAAGAAGATCACTCAGTTGTGGAAGATGTTGTGTGGGGTGAGACAAAGTTTAACGAAAAATACGGATTTGCTACTCTAAAAAATGTGCAGTCTATTCAGGCGGAGGAAATCTGTAGAACGAAGGACGAGCTTACGCATGTGCGGGAAAATTTCGAAAAAAGACTCAAAAAATAAAAAATTTTAAAAAGGTTCTCTGGGGTGGTTTATAGATAAGTCTATTAGATTATCCACATAAATCTCATCGATGCAAACTACCGTATCAGCTCCATCCCAGTAGAATCTTAAAATGAAGTATAGCCTACAGCAAAGGAATACATTGTGAACGTATTTTAATCTTTCAGAAGATTCGCTAGTTTAAAGAATTCAATTATCTCCGCCTGTAACTTCTTAAGGTCTTTGAGGTCATGAACTGCTATAACAAGTCTGTACATATTTCCATTGATTGTTTGAAAAAAACGTGAAAACTATTTACCTTTTATTTCGCAGTCTTTATTGGATTAGCCGGAGACCGATCTTGAGCTTATCCCAGTCGTATCGAGCGGTCATAGTAACTACTCTGGATTACCCTCAAACACGATCTCAAAAGGGAGACTCAAGAAGATGGTTTTATCTGGACCATTTTATCAACTCTTTTTTAAACCCTGCCATAATCATCTTCAATTCTTTCTATATCATCTTCTCCAAAGTATTGCCCAGTCTGTATTTCAATAAAAACCAGAGGTTCTTTACCCTCGTTTTTGATTCTGTGCCAAGCTCCACACGGTATGTCAATATGGTCGCCATTGCTTAAAAAATAATCGTGCCCATCCTTTGTGACTCTCGCAAGTCCATGTAAAATAAACCAATGTTCACTCCTTTTTTTATGTCTCTGGTAACTTAATCGTTGCTCTGGATACACAGTTATTCTCTTCACTTTGTGCTGATCACTGTCGACCAAAATTTCATAGAATCCCCACGGTCTTTTGTCTTCTGTTTTTCTCTCATCGATAATTTTTTTGTAAACTTGGATGTATTCCTCTACCATCCTTTCTACTGTGAACTTTTCTTCTACCCATTGGCGGCATCTGTGCCTGTCAAGCTTCCTTACATCCTTAATCTTTTCTAGAAGCTCTTGAATATTACTTGCGAGAAAACCAGTCTCACCATGTCTTACGAGCTCTGGCATACTCCCTCTTTTTATTGCTAGCACTGGGGTCCCACAAGCCATAGCTTCTATAACCGAAAGCCCAAAGGGCTCATCAAAGTTTATAGGGTGTATAAGCGCGTATGCTTCACCCAAAATCTCCGACTTTTTTTCGGGTCCCACACTTCCTATGTAGATTATCTTTTGCCCGTCAATATAAGGGGCACACATAGTGTCAAAGTATTTCTGGTCCTGGATTATTCCTGCTATAACGAGTCTCATGCCAGCTTCTTTTGCAATTTGGATAGCTTCATATGTGCCTTTGTCGTGATGTATTCTCCCGAAAAAGAGTAAGTAATTACCGTGGTGAGAATAAAATCTGAATTTTTTCACATCTATCCCGTGATATATGGTTGCAATGTAGTCCAGCTCAGGGTTTTTGTCTGCCTCACTTATGGCTACGTAATATACGGTCTTGTTATATTTTTTATACACTGGTAAAATTCCGGGAGAAGAAAAACCGTGGATAGTTGTAAGGACAGGAGTTTTTGTCATTTTTGCGTAGGTTAGTGGGAGAAAATCAAAATGATTATGAATCAGCTCAAACTCTTCTGCCCTTTCGAAAACTTCTGAGATATGAAGAGATTCGTAAACCTTTGGTATTATACCTTTGTCTTCCTCATAGCCCATTTTCGCAACACTCACAAGTTTAGCATTTGTTATCGAATCCCCTGTTGCAAAAAGGGTTACATCAAATCCTCTTTTCACGAGTTCTTCAGTGAGATTAGATACAACATATTCCCAAGGTCCATAATGACGAGGAGGTGTTCTCCATGCAATCGGAGAAAGCATCGCTATCTTCATTCTAGTTTCTCCTTCTTTGTTTTTCGTTCCATTCAAGTGCATTATTTACATTTGGTGAAAGGCCTATTTTCCCAGAATCCGAAAAAGAACTATCTATTGATTCTACAAAAACTTTTTTTCTCCGATGCTTGAGGTCATGACCAAATGAAATCCGTTTGTGAGTTTTGAGCATTTTATCAGATGGGTTGGATCTATGGATCAAAGCCCATTCAACCTGAAATCTCCGTAGGAATAAAGCTGAATGTCCGTTTTTCAGTGGAATGATCGATCCTTTCTTCTCAAATGACCTAAAATTTTCTTTCAATGTTAAAGAAGAAATAAAGGGACCATATGTCAAATGAGCTGTATAGACTGTAGCATGCTTTTTAAGTTCTTGGACATAGGTTATTCTTGGAATTTCTATTCCATTCTCTTCTTCCGGGTGAGAATTGGCTTCAGGAAAAAGTGTGGACTTTTCATCTATAATCCTATTTTTTATCCTGTCTTTACTTTTACCAGGCAAAATAAATATAGTGACGGCGGCGTCAAGTACCCGATTCACAGGGCAAGGGAGATATGACATATTAATTATTCCGTTTCTCTGATAACCTTTGAACAAATCCGGCATAAGGCTAAAACTCCAGATCTAGAACTACAGGTCTTTTTGTCTGACAAGATTCTATAGCTAGTTTATACGCCTCATTATACTGTCTTGCAACAATTTCCCAGGATACCACATTTTCTAAATACCTTTTAAGATTTTCTCCCAGTTCCAGCCTCAGTTTTTCGTCACAAGCTAATCTTATCACCTTTCTTTTGAGCATCTCTTTCGTAGTAAAAAGGAGTCCACCTTCACTTTCTAAAGTTTGGGCCGTTAGTCCCTCCATCGGTGCGGTCGTGATATAAGGTTTATTTAAAGCTATAACACGCGCTAACGTCCCAGACTGTGTTTCATCTACGGTAGGTATAACTATGAAGTCACAAACAGCCATTACCTTGTAATATATTTCACCACGAGGCACAAACTCGTAAAAGTGCGCCATTCCCTTGTCCGATAGTATTTCTAATTCCGACTTCCACGTTTCATAATCCTTTTTATGATGAGGATCTCTCATGGTTCCTGCAGCTAGAAGATCCCACTCCTCATTTGTCATTCTTTTTATTTCTTTATGTATCTCTTCCCACATTGAAAGGAGAATGTCCCATCTTTTGTTAGACTGGATCCATCCCACCATGCCTACTACATGGGTTGAAAGTCCGACATCATCAAGACCGAGTTCTTTTCTCAAAATGGGTATTTCATGTATGCCCCATCTCCTATCAGGTCTTGCTCCATGGGGTACAACCATAATGTTTCTAGGCGTCATCCAATTCCTGTTTTTAAAAATCCAGTCTAACCTCCATTTTTGATAATGACATTTAAAAAGTACAACATGACTCTTCTGGCACAAGCGATAAATAAAATCAGCTTCAAAATCGGTAAGTCTTCCATGAACCGTATGGGGCTCAACAACAATCGGAAAGTCTCCTATAGCTTCAAGAAGATTTAGAAACCCTTCATTTCCATCACCTATACCACGTTCGTCATGATATTCGTAGAGTCCATATTCGTGCTGAATGTGAACTACATACGGATCTAGCCTCTCTATAAATTTTGCGACCGGTTTCCACCAATCGGCCCTGTTAATTTCTATTACTGGATATACACCTTCTCCTTGACCATCTGTGTGGCATACAACTAACACATCTCTTTCTGGATTTGCTTTTTTTATAAACTCTCGCGCCTCTTCTGCAAATGTTGCTATTCCACAAAGCCTTGGAGGATAAGAACTTACCATTACAATTGGCTTATGAGACATGCCTTTCTCCCTCTTTTTCTAAAATACCCATTCCGTTTCCTTCTTGAGTTACAGAAACCTGAAACTTTCTTAACTCGTATATTCGAAAAAGAGAAAGAAGCCACGCAAGCGTCGATTCTGCTCCCTGGTTTTTGTTTGGACCTGTGGATTGGAGTCCGTCGTAGCACCCCCCGCTTTTATAATCGTAAAGGGGAACATCGAGATCATTCCTCCCTAAAAACCACTCAAGACATCTTTCAGCGTACTCTATCCATCTTTCGTCTGCAGTAACAAGGTAGGCACTTTTAAGTGCCTCAATCAATTCTTGGGCTTCTAATGGTTGTTGGTCGAACCTTGCTTTTTCTTTACCTTTTTTATACCAACCATTACTTCCTATTGGAACAAAATGTCCTTTTTTATCTATCTGAATAGATACGAGCCATCCCAGCGACTCAAGCCCAGCATATATAAGATCAGTCTTTTTCATGTCATGTCCGGAAAATATAAGAGCCTGAGAGATCCTTCCATTTGCATAGGTTACTGTTTCTTCTATCCATGGCCAATCCGGGGTTGCATTCACGGTATAAAGGTTGTATAACTTCAAAGCTAAAAAATCTCTTATCCTTTTAACTTCCGTATCTCCCACGAATACATTAAGATAATAATGTATTCCTGTTAAAGCGTATGCCCATGCTCGCGGAGAAGTGAATTCCTGAACAGGAGGCAGTGAGAGCCTAAAAAGCTCTATGATAGCCTCTCGTAACTCTAAATTTTTACAAAGATAAATTGCCTCACCTAAACTCCATACCGCCCTTCCATGGCTATCTTCTGATCCTATCTCTTCGAGCCACTTTCTATCGTAGCCCATGAAGTTTCTGAACCTCCCGTTTTCTTTGTTAAATGCATAGTGGAGAAAACTTATGTAAGTGCAAGCAAGATTTGTTAAAAGTTCAGGATCTTCTTTAATGTCAAAATCGATTGCAAGTAAAGCTGCAATTAGAGCTCTCGCATTGTCATCCGTACAGTAACCATGAAACCTATCGGGAACGATATACTTGGCATGCTGGATTATCCCCACATTATCTGTAAGCCTTATAAGATGGGTAAGTTTAGGTGTAGGAAGCTCATCAGGTTTTTCCTTCATCATTTTTGCGACAAAAATGTTTCTTGGCTTATTTTCTCTTTCTAACTTTACCTCTGAAAAAAGCTTTAAATATCGTCTAGCCACTTCTTTCCAAACCATTTCTCTTGAAAACGTATAGGCCTTTTTCCTCATTATATGTCTTTCCACTTCGTTTGAGAGTAAATACACGATCTCTCTGGCCAATGCTTGGGGGTCTCTGAATGGAACAAGTTTACCCCTTCCGTCCTGTAACATTTCCTCGGCATACCAGTAGGGGGTTGAGACGACGGCCTTTCCTGATCCGAGTGCGTAAGCAAGAGTTCCAGACACAATCTGTTCCTGGTTCAAATACGGAGTAACATAGATGTCTGCGGCTCCTAAGAACTCGCATAGTTCCGTGAGAGTCACATATCTGTTAAAAAATATTATCTTGTCGTCCACCCCTAGCTCTCTGGCTCTTCTTTGTAGACTTAATCTGTACGATTCCCCATATTCTCTTTTTACGTGCGGATGCGTTGCGCCAAGAATTATATAAACAACATCGGGATGTTCTTTAACAATCAAAGGCAGTGCTTCAATCATGTTTTCTATTCCCTTACCCGGCGAAAGTAATCCAAACGTGAGTATTACTTTTTTACCTTCCACACCAAATTGATCCTTGTAATAATTTGGATCAACAAAAGGTACGTCTGGTATCCCATGAGGAATTAAAACTATTTTTTCTTTAGGAACCCCATAGACACTGATGAGTATGTCTGTCGCTTTATTACTCATCACAACTATTCTGTCGGACATGTGTGCGATTCTTTTGAGGGTGGAATACTGAGTGGGAGAAGGGTTCATAAGAACAGTATGAAAAGTGCTTACTACTGGCATCCTGAGTTGAGTAAGCAATTCTAGGATGTAAGAACCGTCGAGTCCCCCAAATATTCCGTATTCGTGCTGGAGACAAACAAGCTCAATCCTGTTGACATTCAAGAAATCAGCAGCAAGTCTGTAATCGGAAAGCATGTTTTGATTTATTTCGAAGTGTACCTCTTCAGGGTATATGTATCCTCCAGAAAGATCGTTCATCGCTATAGCCCAACATTCTGTGGAAGGATCTTCGTTTTTGACCGCGGTGAGAAGATCGTTGGTGAAAGTTGCTATTCCACATTGGCGTGGAACATAGGTGCTTATAAAAGCGATCTTTTTTGGACCAAAATGATAAGGTCCACATTCTACCATACCACCCTCCAATGGTATTCGCAACTTTATACTTTAAATTTAATTCTGAAAACATTGATTTTCTATATAGCTTAATTATAAAGATCTTAATTTGGATAAATAATTCAAACTCTTAATTTAGTGGCCATGCAATTGTAAAAGAAGGAAAATGTTGGTTTCAATAGTTTGGTTGATTACAGGCGGTTACATGCAGTTTTTAGATCAATTATAAACTTTTTTCTAATGGAACAAATTTCAGGTTCTTTTAAGCCAATTTAAAGTCATTGAAATATATTCTCACTTTTACGAAATTACTCTTAATTATTTATTCAAAGATACTTTGTGTATCTGAAGGAAACATATTGTATCCAAACGGATCAAAAGTAACAACTCCAAAAGTGAGTTAAATAGGTATTTTGGCTTCTTTTATTATTTAAACACCGGTTTTCGATACAAAAACGATGGCATCGTATTTGCTTCAATAAAAAAAAATTAAAAATTAAAAAAATTATAGGGGGTCCCATGAAAAGGTCAGATTTAACGTTAATCCAATTGTGCTTTTTATTTCTCTTGCTTTTCGTAGCCAGAGCTTCGGTTTATGGGGACGAAAAGATACAGATTAGAATCTCAAACTGGTTTCCGGTGGGTGTTGGTCAGGACAAGTTGCTCAGAGAGTGGGGTGAGGATCTAGAAAGAAGAACAAATGGGAAAGTTAAAGTTACTTATCATCCGGCAGGTACTTTAATACCTGCACCTCAGTCTTATGATGGAATTGTCAAAGGTATTGCTGACGTTACACAACATGTGGCAGGTTACACCGTTGGAAGATTTCCCATGATGGAACTTATAGATCTGCCTTTAGGATACCCAAGTGGAGCAGTTGCCACATATCTTGCCAATGACTACTATAAAAAATTTCAGCCTAAGGAAATGGATGCTGTAAAGGTGCTTTGGTTTCATGCCCAAGCGCCAGGTATCCTTCACACGAAGTCAAAGCCAGTAACTAAGCTAGAGGACTTGAAAGGTTTAAAAATAAGAACATTTGGATCTAACGCCAAGCTTATGTCATATCTCGGTGGAACACCCGTAGCGATGCCCATGAGTGACGTTTATGACGCTCTTTCAAAAGGCGTCGCGGATGGGCTTCTTGCTTCTTACGAAACAATGGAGAACTGGAAGTTTGCAGATTTTATTAGGTATTCCACCGAGTGTTTTGATGTCGCATATACGGCGGTCTTCATGGTCATTATGAATAAAACAAAATGGAACTCCCTTCCACATGACATAAAAGAAATCATAGATAAGATGAGCTTGGAATACATAGCGAAATCTGCAAAAATGTGGGATGAAATAGCAGAGAGTGGAAAAAAAGTGCTCCTAAGTAAAGGAGGAAAGATCATCGATCTTTCGAAAGAAGAGGAAGCGCGATGGGTGGAGAAGGCCAAGCCTCTTTTTGAAGAGTACGCAAGTAATGTAGAAAAGAAGGGTTTACCAGGAAGGGAGGCTGTAAAATACATCCAGGACTATGTGAAAAGATATAAAAGATAATTGCGAATTTTTTGTGGGGGCTCTAGGACCCCCGATAAAATGTTTGTTTCCAAAAATGATTAGTGATTTTAATGCGAAAAGAAATGTTAATACAATTAATTAACTTATAGCTATAGAGTTCCTCTTTAAGTATTTAAAAGGTAGTGTTGGGGGGTTGGAAAAAGCGATTCTTAAAATGTAGTAAATCGGATAACGGTTGGCTAAGATATGTAAAATGGAGCGATGAGAACAAGCCAGTTAACATTTTGGATTTACACAAAAGCATATGAGGAAATGATAAACAGGCGCCAAGGATATTATGAGAAAGAAGTTCCATGGTTGTGGCATTTAAAATGCGCACTGGTTGCGTTTTTGCTACACAACTCGCTCTAGTTTTTGAAAGCGTTTTCGAGGACGATCAATTTTTTGTAAGTAAAAGTCTTTATCCCGGGGGAGACTATGGAGGGCTACTATAAATTCATAACTGGATTAGGTAGGTTTATATTTTGGATTGCTGGAATTATCCTTTTATTTATGATGTTTATTACCGTCATTGATGTATTGCTTAGATATTTTTCTAAGAGTATCGCAGGTACATATGAACTTGTTTCTTTTGCAGGTGCTCTTTTGGTCGGCTTTGCCATCGCAAAGACTACAATGGATGAAGCGCATGTAACTGTAGATCTATTGATAGAGAAAATTCCACCTGCCGGAAAGAAGATATTTAGGGTATTAACGAGGATTGCAGGAGGTCTATTATTCTTGCTGATCAGCTGGTCATTTTTCGAAAAAGGGAAGGAACTATTTGTCTCGAAGGAGGTATCCATGACTCTTCATATACCTTTTTCCCCTGTTGCGTTCGGTCTTGGATTTTGTGCGTTAATAGAAGCCGTCCTACTTTTCTCAGATTCTCTAAGGATAATGAAATCGAATATAAAGACAGATAGGGAGAAGTAGGATGAGCGAAGTAACAGTAGGTATAATTGGGTTATTATCGCTTTTAGTTCTTTTTTTGACCGGCATGGAAATGGCCTTTCTTATGGCAGGCGTCGGGTTTATAGGCATATGGATCTTAGCTGGCTTTAAAACTGCAGTGGGTATGTTAGCCAACGATTTTATGGATGCGCTAGCCTCCTATGGCTTAACAGCCATACCATTGTTTATTTTCATGGGACAGATTGCTTTCAATGCCGGTATTGCCAAGAACCTCTACAATACTGCGCATAAGTTTTTAGGCCATATTCCCGGGGGTTTGGCCGTAGCTACGGTGGCAGGCGCAACAGTTTTTAAAGCCATATGCGGATCTGTCGCTGCCACGTCGGCAACATTCGCGAGTGTTGCCATTCCTGAGATGGATAGATTTGGGTACAGCAAGAAACTCTCTACAGGAATCGTAGCAACTGTCGGAACACTCGGGGTCCTCCTTCCGCCGAGCACAATACTCATTATCTTTGGGATCATAACCAATCAGTCAATTGGAAAATTATTCCTTGCTGGAATCTTTCCTGGACTCTTAATGGCTGTATTTTTTATGGTTATTATCTTTGGCTGGTCAAGGATAAATCCGAGTATAGGACCTAAGAGCGAGAGATATTCCATGAAGGAGAAAATTAAAACGATACCAAGTATCATTGGTCCTGTAGTCGTATTCATTCTTATAATCGGTGGATTAATGAAAGGCATTTTTACACCCACTGAAGCCGGTGCAGTTGGCGCATTTACGGTGCTTCTTCTTTGTATGTTCAGAAAGGAGTTCGGACTTACGGGACTAAAAAGATCAGTCCAAGAATCCGTTAGAACTACATGTATGGTTCTCATGCTTGTTGCTTCTTCGAACATTTTAGGACATTTTATAGCCCTATCAAATATCTCGCATTTAATTGCACAATGGGTTGCAGAGCTGCAGGTTAACAAAGTTCTGATAATCGTTGTTATCTTTTTAATATATCTTATTGGTGGATCTTTTATGGATGATCTTGCGTTTATGATTCTTGCTACACCTATATTTTTCCCAATAATAACCCACTTAGGTTACGATCCCATTTGGGCTGGTGTAATGATAGGTCTAACTGTGTGCATAGGCTCCGTAATACCCCCTGTAGCCATATGTGTTTTTATTGTTAAAAACATAACAAAGACTCCCGTGGGCGTGATTTATAGCGGTGTCTATCCTTTCCTGATTTCCATGGTTTTGGTTGTAGTACTCCTTTTTATTTTTCCGGAGTTGGCTACTTATCTTCCCAGTGTGCTTATGAAATGATTTTTGCCAGTGTGGGTTACCCATTGTGAAGGATTTAAAAATTTAAATAAGGATATTTTTGGGGATCAGTGAAATAGCAAGCTTGTTTTCCCAAAATTGTTGCTAGCTAATGTTCAGATGATCCCAAGTAAACACAGAAATTTTTACTTCGGAGGTAAAGATGGTGGTAGGTGAAATTTTAGCAAGAAATGCAAGGAAGTTTCCTAAAAAAGAGGCCCTTGTGTTTGAGAAAAAGAGGGCTACATTTTCCGAAGTCAACGAGAGAGTAAACAGGCTAGCTACAACTCTCTTAGAAATGGGTGTGAAAAAAGGTGACAGAATTGGCGTTTTACTACATAACTGCCATCAGTTTGTGGAAATTTATTTTGCTTCTGCAAAAATAGGGGCGATTTTCTGTCCATACAATAATCATTTCAGGCAAAAGGAGCTAACATACATAATAAACTATTCAGAACCGAAGGTTCTTTTTATAGATTCTGAATTCTCAGGATTGGTTTACGAAATCAAAAAAGACTTAGGAAGCGTAGAGCATTACGTGTGTCTTTCCAGTCCAGAACAAGACGAGATGATGGATTATGAGGAATTGATCTTACGCGGTAAAAATGAAGAACCGGATGTTCAAGTAAATGATGATGATATATGTAGCATGATATTTACTGCTGGAACGACGGGTAGGCCAAAAGGAGCACTCCGTAGTCACAGACATGTCATAATGAATGCTATTTCTGGAGTGATAGAGCTGAAAGTAGATTACGACGAAAAAGTTTTAGTTGCGTTTCCATTGTATCACGTGGCTGGAGAAGACAATATTGTGAGACATTTTTTTATGCCAAATACCATCTTCTTAAGACGGGAAGGAAAATTTAACGCAAAAGATATCCTAAGTTATATTGAAAGGGAAAAGATAACCCGTTGCCAGCTGGTGCCAACAATGATCCATACTCTTATTCAAGATCCTGATATAGATAAATATGATCTAAGTAGCCTAAGGCTTATTCTTTACGCCGGTGCACCCATGCCTGTTGAGCTTTTGCGTAAAGCACTTACGATTTTCAAGTGTGGATTTGCTCAGCTTTATGGACAAACAGAGTCAGGTCCTTTGACGACCATACTGAAACCTGAAGACCATGTTTTAGAGAACAAAAAGAGTTCGACAAAACTTGCCTCTTCCGGAAAGCCGGTAATCAGCTGTGAACTTAGAATTGTGGATGAGAATGATAATGACGTGCCAGTAGGTAGTATTGGAGAAATCGTTGTTAGGGGAGAATGTATAATGAAAGGATATTGGAGAATGGAAGAGGAGACAAAGAAAAAGCTCAAAAACGGATGGCTCCATACAGGTGACTTGGGAAAGATGGACGAAGACGGTTACGTTTATATAGTTGAAAGAAAGGATGATCTTATCATATCTGGTGGGGTAAACATATATCCTAGAGAAATTGAAGAAGTCCTTTACACCCATCCAAAAGTTTCAGAAGCCTCGGTAGTGGGGGTACCAGATGAGCACTGGGGTGAGATTGTAAAAGCCATTATCGTGCTTAAAGAAGGAATGGAAGCAACTGAAGATGAAATAGTGGAGTTCTGTGCGAAACACTTAGCCAGTTATAAAAAACCAAAATCAGTTGAATTTTGGAGAGAACTCCCAAAAAGCCCACAGGGGAAAATACTTAAGAGGGAGATAAAAGAGATGCTAAGTAAAAGGAGAAATGGTTAATAATAAGGGTAGGGGGAAGGAACCAACAAATCACAAAGAGACTGGCTCAAGTTTGTTCCTCGGAAACTGATGGTTTTTGAACTTTTTAATTTGAAACAGGATACATGTTTTTCCCTTTGTTTTAAAAAGGGGTAAAAACTTTATTTAAGAGGACTAGGAGTATATAATTTTCACAGAAGTGTAGCAGAAATTAGAGAGGTCTAGGCATGATTTTTGCAAAAAACCCTAAAAAAGATAGCAAATAGGATTGGAGGTAAGAAATGTTTGATCTCACTCCAGAGCAAAAAGATATAAAAAAAGCTGCTCGGGAATTTGCAGAAGGAGAATTTAGAGAAGTCGCAAGAACGTTGGATGAAAAAGAAGAGTTCAATGAATATCTTTGGAAAAAAGCAGCTGAACTCGGTTTCATCGCTGTTTTTGTAGAAGAGAAGTACGGTGGCCAGGGTCTAGGTTATCTTGAACACAGCATAATATGTGAAGAGTTCGCAAGGGTGGATTTGGGAATAGCACATTCTATAGCCTCCACCTTTTTTGGAACACAACTTCTGAGTTTGATAGCTACGGAAGAGCAAAAAAAGAAGTTTTTAACTCCTGTTGCGAAAGGTGAGGCCAAGATGGGGGTTGCTATTACAGAACCTGACGCTGGAAGTGACGTGGCTTCTGTGAAAACTGTAGCAAAAAAGGTTGGGGACGAGTATGTGATTTCTGGAAACAAAATATTTATTACCAATGCAACCAGAGCAGATTTTCTTATAGTTTTATGTATGACCAATCCTGAAAGCATAAAGAAACACGAGAGATTTAGTACAATCATAGTTGAAACTAATAGACCCGGGTACGAGGCTAACAAACTTAAAAATAAACTTTCCATAAGGTGTTCTGATACTGGAGAGATTACGTTTAAAGATGTGCGGGTTCCTGTAAAAAATCTTCTTGGAGAAGAGGGTAAGGGCTTTTACTACATCATGGAATTTCTGAATAGATCACGACTAGAAGCAGCAGCTTTTGGAGTAGGTACGGCCCAAGGGGCTCTGGAAAAAGCTGTAGATCACGTGAAAAAGAGGAAACAATTTGGAGTTTACCTTGCGGATCTTCCAGTGATTCAGACAAAAATCGCTGAAATAGCCACCCTTGTCGAGGCCGCTAGAAGCCTCCTTTATTTTGCTAGTGCCAAGACGGATAAAGGCGAGATAGACCATTGTCTAAACGCCATGGCAAAGTGGTTTTGCGCTGAGGTAGCAGTAAAAGTAGCTGATGAAGCGCTGCAACTCCACGGTGGATATGGTCTGCTAGAGGAATACGATGTGGCTCATTATTATAGAGACGCAAAAGTTTTAGAGATATTCGAAGGTACAAAGGAAATCGAAAAGATTTTGATTGGAAGAACACTTTTGGGAAGATGATTGTGCAAGTTATTGGGTAAACTTTCTTAAAAGTAACGTTGAAAAGCTAAATTTTTTAAAAGGTCACCAATGTGCAAAGTAGAAACACGCGATGGATCTTGTAGACTTTTTCATAGGAAGAACACCCATATCTATGACAGAGGATAGACAGTTTGAAAAGCGATTTTTCTTCACATTGATATTTATCAAAAGAGTTATGACTCTTAAGGGGCCATTTTGAAGGTTGTTGACATCCAGTGGGGTGAGTCTTATAAATAGGTAAAAGGAGATGAGTGGATTTTTTTTCGAGCATCTTGTGAATTCTTTACCCATGGAAATAGCTGTTTTTGACGAAAAAATGAAAATCGTGTGGGTAAACAAGAGAGTTATTGAGAGGTTTAAAATAAAAAACCCTCAACAACTGTCTGGAAAGAAATGTTTTGAATTGTTCTTCGGAAAGAAACAGATCTGTGATGGATGCCCGCTTAGTAACGGATTAGAAGAGTTGAGTCCTAAGACCTTTATAATAGAAGAGACTGAATTCAAAAGGTACTTTAAAATTTCTATAGCGCCCTTACATGAGAAGGGTAGGGAAGACAAAAAACTGTACGTTGAGATAATACAGGACATAACTGATCAGAAAATGGTCGAAGAAGAAATAAGAAAATTAAGCGATTTCAATTCAGCTATTATAAAAAATGCACCAGTTGCTATCTTTACGATCGATAAAACGGGAAAATTTATGAGTGTTAACCCCGCCCTAGCTTCAATATCTGGACTTGGAGAGGAAGCAGAGAAAAAGTTACTAAAATTCAACTGGTTGCAAAATCAGTACACCATAAATTGTGGACTAGCAGATTATATAAAAAGGGGACTTCAAGGCGAACCTTTTGAACTTCAGGATTTTCCATTCACAAATTACAAGGGAGATAAAGGTCAATACATACATTTCAGGGGGGTCCCTATAAGGGACAAAGAAGGAAATGTGGAATGCTTATTGTGCATAATTGAAGAAACTACCGAAAAGGTAATGGCGAAGATTCAATCTATTCAAGATGCAAAAATGTCTGTTATTGGCAGACTTATGACAGCAGTGGCACACGAACTTAATAACCCACTTGCTGTTATTTCTGCGAATTCAGAGCTTGCGTGCGAGTTGTTTGAGGAAATTAAAGATAGGAATCACAGTAAGGAAATGAGGGATATATACAACTGCCTTGATGCGATCCAAAGGGAAGCGTTCAGATGTAAAAAGATCATAAAAGATATGTTAGATCTGACTAAAAAAGACGGGTTTGAGTTTAAGGAGATAGACCTGTTTTCTTGTATAAAAGAGGTCATAGCAAGTTATGATTTTTATAGACTTAATGTGGATTTAATATTTGAGGTGGAGGAAAGTTTACCTCCAGTAGTTGGTGACCTTAATGCACTCAAGCAATGTTTTTCTAATCTCTTACAGAACGCAATTGACGCAGTAGAAACAAGGGAAAAGGGGATAATAAAAATCAAAATGTATCGTGGTAATGCCCATGTCATTGTAGAAATTGAGGACAACGGGATCGGGATACACGAATCGATCTTGGATAGGATATTCGAACCCTTTTTTTCAACTAAAAACGAGGGTAGACGTATAGGACTTGGACTTACTCTTTGTTACGAATTTTTAAAGAGAATGGGTGCGAGAATCGATGTAAAAAGTATTCTAGGAAAGGGTACAGTATTCACATTGACTTTTCCGGTTTCTAATAAAACTTTAGAACAATGATAAGAATCTTAATTGCCGATGATGAACATTCCTTGATAGAGGTGTACAAGAAAAAATTGTCGCGTGAAGGTATGCAAGTTTTTGCTGCAACTTCTGGTAAGGAAGCCATATCCATAATGAGGACTCAAAATCTAGATGTGGCACTTCTAGACATAAAATTACCTGACATTGACGGGATTGAACTTCTCAAAACTTTCAAATCCCTTCAACCTACCGCTGAAGCTATAATGTTAACTGGCTTTGGTTCAGTGGAGACAGCAGTGAAGTCTATGAAACTTGGTGCCTACGATTATCTGACAAAACCATGTAAGCTTTCTGAATTGTTGACTGTCATAGTAAAGGCACACGAAAAGAAACAATTAAGGGAAAAGAATATCATTCTGGAAGAGCAACTATCTAGACTTAAATTTCACGACACTCTGATTGGTGAAAGTAAGGCAATGAAAGAAATAAAAGAGACTATATCTTTGGTTTCAAAATCTGACGCGCCGGTTCTTATCCTGGGAGAGACAGGTACAGGAAAAGAACTTGTGGCAAGAGCGATTCACGACCTATCTAGTCGGTCGCAGAACCCTTTTGTTATTGTAAATGCGAGCTGCTTTCAGGAAAGCATATTAGAAAGCGAGCTTTTCGGCTACAAGCGGGGAGCTTTTACTGGTGCAACTTCAGATAAACTGGGACTGATTCAAATTGCTGATTCTGGTACATTCTTTGTTGATGAGATAGCGGACATGAGTCTACCCATCCAGGCAAAGATACTTAGGGTCTTAGAAACTGGAGTTTTTAGAAGATTGGGAGATACACGCGAGATTACGGTGGATGTACGTTTTATTTTTGCCACAAACAAAAATATGGAAGATGAGATTGCCTCTGGAAGGTTCAGAAGAGATCTTTTTTACCGATTAAATACTTTTGTTATAAACATTCCGCCCCTTAGAGAAAGAAAAGAGGATATACCTCTCCTTATAGATTATTTTTTTAACACACATCTTAGAAAGAACCAAAAAAAAAGAGTTTCCAGGAAGGCACTGGATGCCCTCAAAGATTATGATTGGCCCGGAAACGTAAGAGAACTATTTAACATTTTGGAAAGAGCAGTCATAGTTTCAGGAGATAGAGAGGAAATAGATCTGCAAGACCTTCCTTTGAGTTTGGTAAGTTCTAAAGGTATAAAGATACATGTGTCCCAGTCAAGTGAAGAGACAAAGCTCAATCTGCGGGAAGTTGAAAGGAAACATATAGAACACGTACTTGAGATGACACGAGGAAACAAGAGTAAGGCGGCAAAAATATTGGGCATAAGTCGGAAAAGACTTTACAATATTTTAAGAAACAATGCAGTTAAGGACTGTGTTTCCAATAGAGGCCTCTTTGTATCGAAAAGAAACACTCACACAAAGGGATGATTTAAAATGGTAAAAAATTTCGATATAGCGTGTATGGCACGTTTTATGCTAAATGATATGTGAAAAATTTTACTTTTGCAAAGGGCCGATATGGAATTTACGAACACTACAAAAGTTTTTACTTGTATTCAATGCGGTAAGTGCACAGGAGGTTGTCCTGAGTCAGGGAGAACCCCTCTCAACGTAAGGCTCATTGTAAGAAAAAACCAATTCGGTGCTCAAGTAAAAAATTCCCACCTTTGGTACTGTACTTCCTGTGGTACATGTACCGTCCGATGTCCAAGGGATGTGAAGCCTTCAGAAGTAATCTTTGATATGAGAAGTACGCTTGTAGAGTCAGGAGATATATCAACTTCTATTCAAAAGGCACTTGAAAATACATTTCTGCAAAAAAATCCATGGGGCAGGGCGAGAAGTAAAAGAGCGGAATGGGCAGAGAAGTCAGGAGTCGCCATTAAACACATAAGCGACACTCTGGAGAAGAGGCTCTTACTTTCATGTTGTGTTCATGCATATGATCCAAGATGCCACGTGATACCGGTCAATATTTCAAAACTACTTACCTATAGCGGTATAGAGTTTGGAATACTAGGGGAAGAAGAATGTTGCTGTGGAAATGAGATAAGACGTATAGGAGAAAAAGGTCTTTTTGAAGAGTTAAGAGAAGAAAACATTTCGAACTTTAACCGTTACGATGTTAGAGAAATTTTAACCCTTTCCCCTCATTGTATGAATACCTTAAAAAAAGAATACAACTTACCGAAACTGAAAGTTTATCACTATACCCAACTCCTTTGGGATATGATTCGAGAGGGTGTTGTTAAGATCGGAAAAGATTATAAGAAAAGAGTTGCATATCATGATCCATGCTTCCTTGGGAAACAAAATGGGATTTTTGAGGAACCGAGATATATCTTGAAATCTATAGAAGGACTGGAGCTTTTGGAATTTTCAAGATCCCGAGAAAACTCTCTGTGTTGTGAAGGTGGGGGAGGAAGGATGTTTTATGAAGTTGAGGTACAGTATGAAAGGAATGCAAAAATAAGGGTTGAAGAGGCTTACGAGCTGGGAGTTCAGACGATTGTGGTCTCATGTCCATTTTGTCTGATGACTTTGGAGGAGCAAGCAGTTGAAAAAGGTATAGAGGTGAAGGACATATCTGAGATTTTAGTGGAGGTGTTAGAATGAACATCGTAGTTTTTACGAAAAGGGTGGCAGCAGCTCAGGAGGAAGAACTGAAGATCGTCAGAGATGGGGAAGATTTGGATATATCTAAACTTCCCTTTAAAGTGAACGATTGGGACAATTATGCGGTAGAAGAAGCTGTAAAAACTGTTGAAAAGTTCGGAGGTCAAGTAACCGCAATATCTCTAGGAGACAAAGAGAGCGACGAGGTGTTAAGAAGATCAATAGCGATGGGAGCAAAGGAGGGCCTTCTTATTCGAAAGGACGATCCCATTTTTGATCCTGCTGTAAGAGCGAATGTAGCTTTTAATTTTATAAAAAAGCATAACATCGTTTTTGATGCCATTTTTACCGGAGTACAGGCAGAGGATGATCAATTCGGGGTTTTTGGTGGATATCTCGCTGCGCTACTTAAAATCCCATTTGCCTCGATGGTGATAGGGATAGATGAATGGAAGACTGATCACGTAGTGGTGAAGAGAGAATTGGAAGGAGGTATGTCAGAAAGAGTAAGAATTGGGATCCCATGTGTCTTATCTATACAGACAGGTATCAACGAGCCAAGGTACGTATCGATAATGGGGATTAGGAAAGCGTCGCAAGTTGAGAGAAAAGTTTTTGATGGCTCCGAATACATGGAAAATATTCGGTCTTCCATTGAGCTTTTAAGGTGGAGTTATCCGCCAAAGAAGGAAGGCGCTAAACTACTTTCTGCGGATATAGATAGTGCATGTAGGGAACTTTTAGAAATCCTCAAAGAGAAGGGGGTATACCAATGAGTTACGGGCTTATAGTGGCCGACGTCAGGAAGGGTACATTTGACGAAAGAAACCTTGACTTGATCGGATTTTGCAACATTTTAGAAGTTGATGCTTATATTCTTTTGCCCAAAGGTGATTACGATGTGGATCTGTCCTATTTTAAAAGGGTGATCAGGCTGAACATGGAAGAAGCAGATTTCTTGAATCCTCTTAATATTGGAGCTATAGTGGAGAAGACAATTGAAAAGTTCGGTCGTCCTTCTATAATCATTTTCTCCTCTTCCTCTTCAGGTATGGAAATGGCTTCATATTTGGCAGGATACTTTAATGTGCCTATAATTACAGACATTAATGGCTTAAGCAAGGAAGAAAAAGTATTTTTTAAGAGCTGTTACTCCGAGAAAGTATACGCACATTTGAGACTGAAAAATGAAGGCTTTTCAGTTCTTACGATCAGAAGCGGAAGTTTCAAGCAACATGCGAATAAAAAATGCGAAGTAACTGAAACCGAAGAGATGGATCCACCAACCTTGTCAGAAAAAAGAAGCTTCTTAGGGTACGTGGAAGAAGAGAAACAGGAAATAGATATAACTAAAGCTAATTTTCTGATCTCTATAGGAAGAGGAGTTGGAAAGAAGGAGGAAATTGCGGGATATGAGGAGTTGGCCACTTTATTGAAGGCAACTCTTTCAGCTTCCCGGCCAGTTATTGACAAACAGTGGCTTCCAAAAGAGAGACAAGTTGGCACCTCTGGCAAAACAGTCAAGCCAAAAGTTTATCTCGCCATGGGTATATCAGGTGCTTTTCAACATATAGCCGGCATGAAAGATTCTGAATGTATCATAGCTGTTAACAAAGACCCTGAAGCTCCTATTTTCCAGTATGCTCATTACGGCATTATAGGGGACATGCATAAAGTGAGAGATAAACTTAAGGAGTTACTAAAAGGTTTATAAAATGATGGAAAAGAACGTACTTGTGATAGGAGGTGGGATCGCTGGTATATCTGCTGCATTGGAACTTGTAGAATGCGGTATTAAAGTCACACTCGTCGAGATAAACCCCTCAATTGGTGGCAGGATGATCCAGCTTGATAAGACTTTTCCCACACTGGATTGTTCAACTTGTACACTTTCCCCTAAAATGGTAGAGGTTGCGCTAAATAAAAACATAGAACTTTTAACTTTAGCGAAACCGATATTTGTTGAGAAAAAAGAAAACCGTTTCACAGTTAAAATACTAAAGAAGGCAAGGTATGTGGACGAGAAAAAGTGCACTGGTTGTGGGAACTGTTTTTCGGGATGTCCTGTCTATATGAAGAGCGAGTTTAATATGGGTTTAGGAGAAAGAAAGGCGGTTTACATACCTTTTCCACAGGCTATACCAAACAAGGCAACCATAGATAAAAGAGAGTCTAGACCCTGCAAAGCAAATTGCATTCAGGCTTGTCCGATAAATACGAACGTCCCTGGATATCTAAGGCTCATAAGAGATAGAAAGCCGAAAGAAGCTTATATCTTAATTCGGTCAACGAACCCACTGCCTTCCACTTGCGCTAGAGTTTGTTATGCTCCTTGTGAAGATGTTTGCAACAGGGGGGATATGGATTATCCGATTGCTATTAGACACCTCAAGCGTTTTGCCGTTGACAATTTCACGATTGAAGACCTTCCTATCCCTGTTATTCAAAAAAATGAAAAAAAGGTGGCCATAATTGGTGCAGGACCCGCGGGGTTAGCATGCGCTCATGACTTAGCTGTTAAAGGTTATAATGTAACGGTATTCGAGGCTGAGACAGAACCTGGGGGAATGTTGAGGTACGCGATCCCTGAGTATAGGCTTCCTAAAAGTGAATTGAGACGAGAAATCCAATACATTAGAAAGCTTGGAGTTGAGTTCAAGTGTAACACAAAAATAGGACAAGATATTGGACTCCCAGAGATAATACGCCAATTCAATGCGGTGTTTATAGCTGTTGGCGCGCAAAAGCCTTTAAAACTAAATATAGAAGGGGAAAAACTTGATGGAGTGCTAGGCGGAATAGATTTCCTTAAAATGGTACACAGAGGGGAAAAAGTAGAGGTGGGCAAAAGATGTGTGGTAATAGGAGGTGGAAACACGGCTGTAGATTGCGCAAGGGTAGCATTAAGGTTGGGAGCTCAAGACGTAAAAATAGTGTATAGAAGAAGCCGTGAAGAGATGCCCGCTTCAGAAGAAGAAATCGATGATTTAATTGAGGAAGGAGTGAAAATAGAATTTCTTACCAGTCCCAAGAGATTTATAGGAAGGAATGGAAAAGTTTCAGAGATTGAGTGTGTTAGAATGGAATTGGGTGAGCCCGAAAAAGATGGAAGAAGAAAACCTATTGAAATAGTAGGCTCCAACTTTATGATGCCAGTGGACACCGTTATTGTTGCGGTAGGACAGATCCCAGATACGTCTTTTATTGAAGGTTCTGAATTGTCTACCGAAGATAATGGAACCCTAAAAGTTGACAATAAAACAAAAATGACGAGCTTGCCGGGTGTATTTGCCGGAGGGGATGTTGTAACAGGTCCAAAATTTGTTGTAGATGCGATAGCTCATGGTAAGAAAGCCGCAATTAACATTGACAGATACTTAAGAGGAGAAGAGTTACAAACATTTGAAGAGGAAAAGATAACTCAAAAATTGACCAAAGACGAAATTCTGTTTTTGAAGGAAAAGTTCGGCAGAGAGACAAAGGTACGTGTTCCAAAACTTGAAGCTCAAGATCGAAAAAAAAATTTTTTTGAGGTTATGAAGGGTTACAACGAGGGTGAAGCTATTCTGGAGGCGCAAAGGTGCTTGGCCAGTAAAATAGAGGGATGTATCGAATGTGGAGAATGTGACAAAAGGTGTGAGGTAAAGGCCATAAATCATGAAATGAAGGATGAAATTATAGAGAAAGATTTTGATGCTCTAATTGTAGCCACAGGCTTCGATATTTTTGATCCATCAGACAAAAAAGAATACGGTTATGGAAAGTATAATAATGTGATAACAAGTATAGAGTTTGAACGATTGTCTTCGGTTACAGGGCCAACAGGCGGAGACATAGTAATCAATGGAAAAATTCCGAAAAGATTTTTTTTCATCCAATGCGTTGGTTCACGAGATAACCAGATAGGCGCAAGGTTCTGTTCTAGAGTCTGCTGTATGTATACCGCAAAACACGCAACCATAGTTAAAGACAGGATTAAAGATTCGAAGGTTTACGTCTCATACATCGATATGAGAGCTTATGGAAAAGGATATGAGGAATTTTATAAAAGCGTACAAGAAGAGGGCGTAATATACATTAGAGGAATACCAGGAGAAGTAATAGAGGGTAGAGACGGGCTCATCGTGAGGGTAGAAGACATTTTGAGTGGAGAATTAAGAGAAATTGAAGTTGATGTAGTTGTACTTGCCTGTGGCATAAGACCAAAAAAAGAGATTTTTGAGCTCTCTAGGATAACAAATCTAGAGCTTGATGAATACGGTTTTGTCAAGACTGAATCTCACTCTTCATCTATCACCAGTGTCCAGGGTATTTTTGTTTGTGGGATGGCAGAAGGTCCTAAAGACATTCCTGACACAGTAGCGCAGGCTGGCGAGGCAGTCGCTTCTTGTTTGGAGTATTTATTATGAAGACGGGAATATTTATTTGCCATTGTGGCCATAACATAAAACATACGGTTGACGTCAAGGAACTCAGTGAATACTTTAAAGAAATTCCCAATGTCTATGTTGCCACGGATTATGCGTTTGTCTGTTCAGAGCCCGGTCAAGAGATAATAAAAGAGAGTATAGAAAAATTTGAGCTCGACAGGGTCATAATAGCTTCATGTACTCCTTCACTTCATGGAGAACTGTTTAAGGATCTTTTGAAGAAATCTGGACTTAACCCGTTTCTTTTAAGACGGGTAAGCATAAGGGAACACTGTTCTTGGACGGGTGATGATTTGAAAAAAAATACTGAGAAGGCAAAAAAGCTCATACTTGCCGGACTTTTTTCTGTTGTACATAATCTTCCTTTTGAAGAGAAAGTGGTAGAGGTGGACAAATCTGCCCTTGTTATAGGGGGAGGGATCTCAGGATTGAGTGCCGCTTGTTTCCTTTCGAAGATGGGAATAAGAGTTTATTTGATTGAAAAGGAAAAGGAACTGGGAGGCCATGTAAAAAGGTTAAATAACGTGTGGCCCTATGAAAAAACTGGGAAGGAAATAGTGGAATCACTTGTATCAGAGCTAGTCAAAGCAGATAACGTTCAAATATACACTGGAGCAAGACTGGAACTTCTAGAAGGTTATTTTGGGAATTATAACGTAAAGATCACTGCAGATGGAGAAAGAGAGATGAATTTTAAGGTGGGGGGGGTAATCGTAGCAACAGGATTTGAACCCTTCGATCCTTATTTAAAACCGGAACTTGGATACGGAAGAGACCGAAGAATTGTTACGACGCTTGAGATAGAAGAAAAATTGAACGAAGTAGTGCTTCCAGAAAAACCTAGGGTCGCAATTTTGCATTGTGTGGGTTCCAGAGATGAAACACTCGGTAAGTCATATTGTTCGAGAATATGCTGTATCAATGCTCTAAAGGTAGCTCGTATGATAAAAGAAGGGTACGAGAACGCTTATATTGAATGTTTTTATATGGATGTTAGGGCACATCCAAAAGGGGGCGAAGAGTTTTATGAAGAAACACAGGTTAAAGGTGTCTTTTTTACAAGAGGAAATGTTGCAGAGGTAGTTCCTTTATCAAGATGCGTTCTGATACGAGGAGAAGACACTCTGCTTGGTGAGGTATTTGAGAAGGAGTTCGATTTGGTTGTACTGTCCATAGGTATGTCATCCCAGAGTGAAAATAAAAGGTTATCTCAACTTTTGAAGGTTTCTTTGGACAAAGATGGTTTTTTTATGGAGGCTCACATTAAACTTAGACCTTTTGATACAGCGGTAAAAGGAATATTCATAGCTGGTTGTTGTTCGGGACCAAAAGATGTGGAGGAATCGATAAATCATGGAAAAGCATCGGCGCTTAAACTATTTGGAATGTTGAACAAAGGATATGCCTACGTTGAACCTTTTGTTGCTGACGTTACTGAAAAAAGGTGTAGCGGGTGCCGAATGTGCGAATCCGTATGTGTTGCAAATGCGATAAAGTATGATGCAAGGAAAAGAGTAGTTAAAGTAGAAGAAGCACAGTGTATGGGCTGCGGGCTTTGTAATGCCACATGCCCTTCCTCTGCAGTCACATTGCTTGGGTATTCAGACATGATACTCATGGACGAAATAAGTGGTCTTTTAGCGAGGTTGTAAAAATGGAAAAAGGTTTCGAAATAAAAGACGACGTAAACATTGTAGGTTTTACATGTTCTTACTGTGCTTTTAAAGCCTCAGAGATGGCAGGTAGTCTAAGGCTAAAATATCCAGAAGGAGTGAAAGTAATCCAGGTCCCATGTTCTAGCAGAGTGGATCCGGCATTCGTGATCAAAGCTATTTTTGAGGGAGCAGATGGCGTTTTTGTTGCAGGGTGTCATCCGGGAGATTGCCATTTTATAAAAGGCAATTATTTTACCCGACGGCGCATATACGCTTTAAAGGAAATGTTTGAAGCTTTTTCGATGAAGGGCAGATTAAAACTTTTTTGGATAAGCGCAGCTGAGGCGCGAAAGTTTGTAGAAAAGGTAACAGAAATGTATAACCATTTGAAAGAAGGGAAAAAATGAAAGGAAAAAGGATCACAAAAAAGGATTTATTAGATGCCTTAAAAAAGTTTCTGAAAGATGAACTTGCTTTATTAATAGCTTTTGAAAGAGATAATAAAGCTTTTAAAATTCGGGCTTACAAGAAGGATGTGCCAGATATCTGTCTTTTTAATCCAGTCTATGAGGCTAATACTGCAATATATCTGAGGAGGATATTCTCCGAAGACTTTAAAATCCTGTGCATCTTTAGGCCATGTGAAGCAAGGGCTTACGTTGAACTGACCAAGCTCACACAAGTGGAAAGTAGATCAGTAATATGCGGCTCGGTGGACTGTTTTGGAACGGTCTCCTCCAAGTTAGATAACATTGTGTTTCCCGAAAACCCGCAAGATTTAAAGTCATTCTTGGAAAATTCTAAAAATCTGAGATATGCGTGTATGACTTGTAGATTAAAAAATGGAGTATTTGGTGACTTTGGGTTAAGAATAGATTCTGATTGGAATCTTTGGGTTATACCTTATACCGGTAAAGCTAATGTCCTTTATGAACTTATCTCCAGCGCCGAGTCTGACCTCCCTAGGGAGTTTCTAGAAAACCAAGAAAGAAACGGACAGGTTTTTCAAAGTAGTTTAGATGAGTTCAAGAGAGATTTTGACAAATGTATTATGTGTTTGAATTGCAGAGATATCTGTCCTGTATGTTACTGTGTGGATTGCGTATTTAATAATGATGAATACCTCCCAAAAGGGGATGCACTAATAAATAGTATTTTACGCTCAAACGATGCTCAAATCCCGAAGAACAAAGAGATGTATCACTTTATCCGGATGTACCATGTATCACAAACGTGTGTAGGATGTGGAGGTTGTGAGGAGGCATGTCCACAGGGTATCCCACTTACCAAGTACTATAAGGGGATTTCAGAAAGACTGTCTGGGCTTTTTGATTACGTATCGGGCAGAGACTTTGAAGAAAAAATTCCATACACGACTTTTAGAGAGGATGAATTACCAAATGCAGATGATTGACACAGAAAAAGTATTTGAGTATTCCGGGTACAAAAAAGAGGATTTTTCTGTATGCTTAGGATGTAAGATATGTGCATCCGTTTGCACTCTAAACGATATTGGAGAGAATGTTAACCCTCAGGAGATCCTTATTTCCATTTTTTTGGGAAAGGTTTTAAATACGCATCCTCTTGTGAGATTATGTACAAGCTGTTACAGGTGCACGGATAGTTGTCCTTGGAGTATACGAATACCGGAAGTTATAAGGGCACTAAAGGAAATTTCCCAAAAAGAAGAAAGTTTTGGAAAAGCTTTTAGAAGCTCAATTAAGATTTTCGGAAGGATTTATGAACCTTATGTGATACTTAAACTTTCTTCGGTACTTCTAAGAAAGGGATATATAAAGTTTTTTCCAAAATGGATTGAATATTTTAGCCTTCATTTACCGCATTTCGTAAGGAGAGATTAATGGTCTACGCCTATTATCCAGGATGCTCACTTAAAGGCTCAGCAAAGAAGCTGGATGTGGGTATAAGAAAAGTGTTCGGAGTTCTGGGGATGCACCTAGAGGAGATACCAGACTGGAACTGTTGTGGAGCTGTAGAATACGGAGATGCTAGCGAAATAAGGTCTATGTCGAGAAAAAATCTGTTTAAGGCATTAAAAGTGTCCACAAGAATAATTGCGCCCTGTCCCTTATGTTCAAAGAACCTGAAAGAGAGTGATGGAAGCGGAGAATTCTCGATCCTTCATCCCCTTGATGTTTTGAGCCTCGATTTTCTTATGTCTATCCCGGCAAAGAAGGATCTAAAGGGCTATGTTATCACACCCTATTACGGATGTCTCCTACTTAGGCCAAAGGAAACTGCAATAAAGGATAAGGAAATCATGGAAAAGGTGATCCTTTCCTTTGGGGGACAGGTCGCTGGAGAAGAAATTAAAGATAAATGTTGTGGCGGTAATAAATTTTTTGTGGATAAGGAAATCGTTTATAAATTATCAAAAATAGTTCTTAAAAAATCTAGTCCATTCATAGTTGTTTTTTGTCCCCTCTGTCATATGGTACTTAAAACCTTTTCTGAAGGACAAAAAGTTCTCTACTTTACGGATTTGATTCTTTACATTTTAGGGGAAAAGAAGGAATTATGAAGATACTCGTAATAGGTGGTGGAATAAGCGGGATTTCAGCGGCCAAAGTGGCTTTGAAGTTTGGACACGAAGTCACAATCGTAGAGAGAGAAGATAGACCTGGTGGCCTTATGGCTCGTATAGCCAACTGTAGAGTGGGGTTCAAAACTTTCTTTGATGAGATAAAGGACGAGCCAAGAATCAGGTTTTTTACAGGATGTAATGTAGTTTCATCAAAGAAAAAAGATGGAGCTTTTATAGTGGAACTAACTAATGGAAAAGTTATAGAAGCTCAAAAGATCATAATCGCCACTGGACTATCTTTATATGAGCCGGAAATAAAAGGAAAAAGAATAGTTTCAAGTCTTGAGTACGACACTCTTATAGATCAGAAAAATGACATTGTTCCAACCGATTTGGAAAAAATCGCTTTCATTCTCTGCTTCGGATCAAGAGGAAGGGATTATCCTTTGTGTTCATCCGTGTGTTGTTCGTATACCTTAAGACAGATCAAATGGACACTAATGAGAAAAAAGCCAGAAATCACTGTTTTTTATAATGATCTGAGATTCTTTGGTCAAGAATTCTTTCTTGAGCATTTATTTAGAAATTCTGGTGTACGCTTCGTGAGAAGTAATTCTCGGAATATTGAAGAGGACAGTGACAGCGTGAGAATAAGGTACTTTTCCGAAGGTAAGGTTAAAGAGGAAAGATTTAATTATGTGATACTTACAAATGCTTTAAGACCCAACCCAGAGCTTATTCGCCTAAGCAAAATTTTCGGCTTTTCCTTAAATGAATATGGATTTGTAAAAGAGAATACCCCGCTTTGTACCGATGTAAAGGACATTTATGCATGTGGGGGATCCCTTGAACCAATGAACATAAAGGATTCTATACTTACCGGATTTGCAGCTGGCTACCTGGCCTCAGAAGACGAAAACCAAGAAAAACATAAATCCAAAGTATACATAATAGAAAATCAGACTTTGAATTTAGAGAAAGATTCTGGATCTGTGTTTGTTTTTTACCTAGGTACAGATGACCCGTACTCAAAGATGTTTTACGAGTATTTTTCATCTGTTTTCTGCCGGTTAGCAACGGAACTTAAAGAAAAAGGTAAGACTGTGTACATAATTACAAAAAATTTAATCATTCCTGCGTACGGAGAAATTGAATATGAAGAAGCTAGGAGAAAAGGTGTGGTGTTTATACATTTGGAGGAAAATGAGAGATTGAGGATAAATGGCAAAATAGTGAGCATTGAAGGGGGAAGAGATTTAGAGGTAGAAGCTGATCGAGTAGTTACTATGGAAGAGATGGTTGATAATTTAAAGGACTTAGAAATTCTATGCTTCTTCCGATCAGAGCCTCAGCTCAGGTGGTCCCCGACCAAATGGAATAATGAGAGATTTCATGTAGGTTTCGCTCGTTATCCTCGCGAGAAAAGATGGGAATTACGGGAATATTACGCAGCTTTGGCAGAGATCGTTATTGAATCTCAAAGCAAGAATTTCCCTCAGGTAATGGAAGACAGATGTAGCGGCTGTGGATCATGTAAGAATTCGTGTCTTTCGGGCGCTATACAACTTCTGAGTAGAGAAGTTATGCTTAGCGTTTTTGGGCCATATTTGAAAACGAAACAACCTGTCGCACAAATAAATACTAGTCTTTGTCTCGGATGCGGACTTTGTGCTTCTACATGTCCGTCCCAAGCCATTGAATTTGACACTATGAAAACTTCCACGGACAGATTACCCGTTCAAGAAAATCTGTTATAAAGTAAAGACCGAATCCGAGTATACCCATCGCAAAAATTCCCGCATACATAGACGGATAGTCAAATAGAGTGCTTCCCGTAAGATAAATGTAATAACCCAGCCCGTATTTTGTGGCAAATAGCTCGGCTACATAAAGAACTGCTATTGCTGTTCCTATTGATTGTCTGATTCCAGTAAATATTGCGGGAAGACTTGCGGGAAGGAAAACATGAAAAAAAAGATCCCTCCTTCTGGCGCCTAGACTTTTAACAGAAAGGATTACTTCTGGCCTCAAATTCGTTGCGTTGTCTCTAGTCAATACCAAAATTTGAAAGAAGAGGATTATAAATATCATGAGTATCTTCGCAAAATCTCCGATCCCGAAGAAAAGTATAATCACTGGAACAAATACAACTTTGGGTACGGGATAGATGAGATATATAAAAGGCGAAAGAACTTTATTTAGCGTAGGTAGTTGTCCTATGAGTATCCCAAAAGGGGATGCTATTCCTATGGCAAAAAAGATACTGATTACCACTCTTTTTAAGCTCGCTATAAAGTGCTTCCCCAGCTCTGAAGGAAAATTGACAATGAATGTTTTAAAAACCGCGTGCGGGGGTGGAAGTATATCCATCTGTAAAAGAGCTGATCCCAAAAACCAAACGAGTACGATTAAAAAAAATGCTGCTAACAGGTTTAAACTTTTCGATTCCATAATTTTTCAATATAACTTCTCAGTTCGCTACAGAGAGAAATAAAATTCTTATCGTATCTGTCTATCGTCTTTTTCTCATTTTCTATTACCAATGGTTCCACATGAGGTGGATCGAGAAGAACAAGTATCCTTTGTCCCACGTAGACTGCCTCCTCTATCGTGTGGGTCACAAGGACAATAGTTAGATTTTCATCTTTATGGAGATCGACGATTAGCTTCTGTAAATTTTCTCTTGTCGGAGCATCAAGAGATGAAAAAGGTTCATCCATTAGGATCAGGTCAGGCTTTAAAACGAGTGAGCGTGCAATGGCTGCCCTTTGTTTTTGTCCTCCCGATACCTGATGGGGATACTTATCTTTTACATCGGAGATACCGAGTTTTTTAAGCCAATGATCTGACAGGGAATCTTTTGATACCCTTCTAAACTTAAGTCCCAATTCCACATTCTCTTTTATGGTCTTCCAGGGAAGAAGCCCATATTCTTGCAATATTAAAGCTGTTTTCTCCCTAGGCCCTCTAAGTTCTTGATCCTCCACTTTTATTTTACCCTCTTGAGGGGAAAGAAGCCCTGCGATTAAGTAAAGAAAAGTAGTTTTTCCGCAACCTGAGGGTCCGAGGACTGCTAGGGATTCCCCTTTTGTTATAGAAAATGAAAAACGCTCAAAGAGAGGTCGTTTTTTCTCGTAGAAAAAAGTAATATGTTCTAAATCTATCATTTTTTTAGAAACTTTCCAGTTATAGAGTCCGAATACGGAATCGGTTTCTTTATAAGATCTTTTTCAATGAGCCATGAGATTACGTCTTGCCATATTTTTTCATCAGGTAGCATTTTTGGAGGAAAATCGGGGATAGTGTACTTCCCAACAAGAGATGAAGGGATAAGCCTTTTTTCAATCGCGAGATCGTAAAAGCGTTCTTTGTCCTTATTGATATCAGCTATTGCCCTATCAATGGACAGGAGAAATCTAATTATCAAATCGGGATTTTTTTCGGCGAAGTTTTTATTTACTGAATATAAACTTCCGCTGAAGAAAGGATACTTTCTGTCATCCAGAATAAGATTGGCACCTTGGATTATTGCCATGGAAGCAAAAGGATCGGGAAGACAAGCTGCTTTCAAATCACCGCGCATCAGAGCAGAAAGTCTATCGGGAATTCTTGGGATTGCCACTATCTTTATTTCATCTGGCTTTAAACCTTCTTTTATGAGAAGTCGTTCCGTTACATAATGAATTATCGTAGCTTGTGAAACCCCAATCGGCACCCCTTTTAATTCCTGTGGCTTTAGTATGTTTGCTGACCTTGGGGCTATCAAAGCAAACTGAAAAAATCTTTCAGTAGGAAACATAGCATATCTAATACCAAACACATTTGTTTTTTCTTTGTTGAAGAGTGCTATTGAGACAAGGTCGTTTATAATAATATCCAGATTGCCTGCAACTAGGAGTTGATCTCTTTCAGCAGCAGAGGCACATGGTATTATATCGAGTTTAAGACCGTACAATTCAAAGTACCCCTTGTCTAAGGCAACGTAGATAGGTAGAACATCCAGTATCGGGAGAAGGCCTACACGTATTTGTTGAGAGCTTTCCACAGGATGCACGGTACAAAAGATACAAAAGAAAAGAAAAAAGAGAGCAAGAAGGAACATAAAAACCGTCCTATTTTTCATATTTCCTCCTAAGCGAGAATTGAAAAAATTATTCCGAAAAAAATAACTACGCTTATATAACCATTCATGTTAAAAAATGCAACATTCAGTTTTGATAAATCATCAGGCTTTATCATCCTGTGTTCCTTTATGAGAAGAAAAACGGTGATAAACAGAGAAATGAGGAAAGGAAGTCTGTAAGGTAAAAATTGAATAAGGAGAATGAGCCCAAAGAGCATGAGAAGATGACAAAATCTGGATACATTGAGGGCGGTTCTTATACCAAAACGGGCGGGTATGGAGTGAAGACCCATTTTTTTATCAAATTCCGCGTCTTGAGATTGGTAAAGTATATCAAAGCCTGCTATCCAAAATGTCACGATAAAGAGAAGTAACCATCCAGGTGTATCAGAGTGTGAGAATACAGAATTTTTTATGGCCACCCATGCGCCCAAGGGAGCTAACCCGTCCGTGAATCCCAGCACAAAATGGGAAAGATACGTAAATCTTTTTGTAAGGTGGTAAATGGTAAGAAAGAAAATAGCAACAGGCATAAGTTTGAAAACTAAAGGACCTAGTGCATAGGATGTAGTGGAAAAAACTGTGAGGGACAAAAATAGACCTATGAATGCGGTTTTTTTTTTGACTTTTCCTGTAACAAGAGGTCGGTCTTTTGTCCTCGGATTTAATCTGTCAAAGGAAAGATCAATTATCCTATTAAGTGTCATGGCATAAGTTCTGGCTGTTACAAAGGCAATCGTGATGAGCATAAACTGTTTGAATGTGGGAAGCCCTTCAGATGCCATGAACATGCCCATGTAAGCAAAAGGAAGCGCAAAGATTGTATGTTCAAACTTTATCATGTCAAGAAAGTTTAAGAATGACAGGTAAGAATTTCTTACAAAAAATTTAAGACCTTCCATTTTTCATCCACTTTTCTTATAACCTCGGGAGTCATCTTTACCACATTTGGCCATTCACCATCGTAACCTTCTTCTTTTAGCTTTTTTGTTGCGTCAATACCTATTTTCCCTCCATAACATTTTTTGGATGTTGCATGGTCAAGCTCATCAACGGGACCTTCCACTAGAATCGTGTCTCTAATCCAATCAACTGAACCGAACATTTGCCAGAAGACTCTGTTCATATCTTCGAGCTCCACATCTTCATCTAGAACCACAATAGCTTTCGTTAGTGCCATCATACCCAGGCCCCATAATGCACTTATGACTTTGCGAGCCTGTCCTGGATATCTTTTTCTAATAGAAACTAGAAGAAGATTATGAAAAACTCCAAAGACTGGCATGTTTATATCTTTTATCTCAGGGATTAATAGCTTGATAAAGGGAAGAAAGAATCTTTCTACAGCTTTTCCCATCCAATAATCTTCCATAGGAGGAACGCCTGTAACAGTTGCAGGGTATATAGGATTTCTCTTACTTGTTATAGCTGTCACATTCAAGACAGGATAAAGCGCCGTAGGGGTGTAATAACCAGTGTGGTCTCCAAAAGGACCTTCTAATCTTTTATCTTTTATGTCTATATAGCCTTCAATAACGATCTCTGCATGTGCAGGAACATGTAAAGGCTGGGTTTTGCATTTGGCCATCTCTAAGGGTTCTTTTCGCCAAAATGAGACGACCATGTATTCATCAACATCACTTGGTAAGGGTAATATTGCAGCCCAAGTACACAAAGGGTCTCCTCCAAGAGCAATAGCACATGGAATATGCTCTATCCCTAAACTTTTAGCTATTTCTTCGTGTTCCCGTCCGTTCTTGTGAACCTGCCAGTGTACTAAAAGTCTTTTCTCATCAATGACTTGGAGTCTGTACATCCCAACGTTTCTCTTTCCGGTTTTAGGGTTGTGTGTTATAACTTGAGGGAGTGTTATGTAAGGTCCCCCATCTAGAGGCCAGAATTTTGGAATAGGAAAAGCGGTTAAACTGGCTTCCTCTTTTAAAATCACTTCTTGGCAGGGGGGATTGTCAATAACCTTGATCGAAGTAGCATTTCTTACCCTTTTGAATATATCAAAGCCTTTGCCCAAAAGATCTAAAATGCCCCCTTCCAGATCGAACTTTATAATTTCTTCCACTTTTTGAGAAAGTTCATTGAGGTCTTTTAAACCAAAAGCCAAGGCCATTCTTTTTTTTGAACCAAAAAGATTTGTGACAACAGGTATACTATAGCCCTCAACATTTTCAAAGAAAAGAGCCTTATTATTATCTGTAGACTTAGATACCCTATTCGTGATTTCTGTTATTTCAAGATCTTTAGAGACGGGAATTTTTATTCTGTTTAGTTCACCTTCCCTCTCCAAGAGAGCTATAAATGTTGACAGATCCTTCATAATTTGAACTTCATTTCATATTCCTTATCCGCACCTCAATTTCATGAAATCCTTTTAGAAGCTCCACCAGTCTCTTAGGATCCGTATCACCATAATGATAAGGATAGAGTACTTTAGGCTTTATCATTAGCGCCGCATCTTTCACCATCTCCGGAGTCATCGTATAGGGAAGGTTCATGGGCAGAAAAGCTATATCAATGTTTTTCAGCTCTTTCATTTCAGGAATATTCTCTGTGTCGCCCGCTACGTAGATCCTCACATTGTCAAAAGTCAGCACATACCCGTTTCCCTCTCCCTTAGGATGGAAAGGAACACCCGTGTCTCTTTTATGGGCTATGTTATATGCGGGTACAGCCTCTATTTGAATGTCGAAGATGGTCTTTTTTTCTCCGTTTGTGATAACTATACCGCCTTTCAGTTTTTCCTCACATTTTTTTGTATACACTATAACTGTGTCGGGCTTCATTATCTTCTTTATGGCCTCAATGTCAAAATGGTCGTAATGTTCGTGACTTACGAGTATCAGGTCAGCTTTGGGAAGCTTTGAATAGTCCCCAACTTTTCCGTAAGGGTCCACATGTATGATTTTATCTTTCCATTTCATCATCAACGTTCCGTGGCCGATAAAGTTTATCTCCAGATCCCCTGATCTAGCTTTAATAATATCCTTTTGGATTTCTCCATATAATGGACTGACTAATAGTAATGATAAAAAGAAAAGACCAATAAATTTGGTGATATTCCACATAATCTCCTCCGTTTAAAAGCGCGCCTGCCGCGAGTCGAACGCGGAACCTACGGATTAGAAGTCCGTTGCTCTATCCTGTTGAGCTACAGGCGCGTTTAACGATTTTAATAGATTAGTGAGACACCGAAACATTTTGCAGTAGCATAGGTGACAAAAATGTGACAAAGATTCAGTTTCCAAACTCACCGGATTACCAAAAATTCGTGTAATGTCAGAGGTCACCGGGAATGGTACTTTCATCATAAAATCCCTTTGGATGAATCTTATACACCAGTAAGCGAGATAAGTCAACTGGTGGACACTCAACGAAAAGATTAAGGACACATCGATTTTTGAGGTATATCTGTTTATTTCTTGTCTCTTTTGAGACTAGGGAGAAAAGTTATAGTTTTTTGTTTTCTTTTTTCAGACACAACATACATGAATCTATGAAAATATCCTTTTATCAAAACTACACCCTCTATTCTAGGATTCTGTCAGTTTTAATAAGTTTCTTGATACTTTTTGGCACGAAAGATTGAACAAAAGATTTAACATTTTTTAAGCACAATTTTTGTTGCAACGTAGTAGAGCGGCCAACGATATTTTACAAACAGTATTTCAAGCTTGCAATTGTAGTTATTAAAACATGGATCTCGAAAAAAGTATTAGGTTGTTGGCTTTACCCCTCATAAAGAATGTATCCAAAGTATCTCAATGTCCTGAAAAATAGAGGGATGCTTCGGTCCCTTTCTTATAAACCACTAGCGGTGGATAAAACGGGTTTGGAGGCCGGAATTACAAAATTCATTAGGCTCGAGTTCAGAAGAGCTTCAAGTGACCATGACTGAAAAGCCTGAGGGCATTGTCCTTCCTTTAATGCATAGTCCCTTACGCCTTCTTCTTTGAAATGGAATAGAATATTCTAAAGAGCCACGAGCAGAGATAAAAGAAGTTTTTAAGGATTATTCCAAACACATATCGAAAAAATGTCGTAGACTTAAGAAGCCCCTTGGATGAAGGCTGATTTTTTTCTATTTTCTGATTAAAATAAAAAGAAATATTTGCAAAAGATCAAGTTGCAGTCAATGGAAAGTACGTTTCATATTCAGTGGCACATCACAAATCGTTGCAATCTCCGCTGTGGACATTGCTATCAGGATGATTTCCTTACGAACATAGAACTAAGTTATGAGGGCCTGATGAGGGTTGCCCATAATATCTTCAAATTCCTCTATGAAAGGGGGCTTAAGGGCACAATCCATCTTACGGGCGGAGAGCCCATTCTCAAACAGGAATTGTTTTTTCTTCTTGAATACCTCGACCGAAGCTCGCTTATCGAAGAATTAGGCATCATAACCAATGGACTTCTTTTGGATCGTGAGATCTTAGAAAAATTTTCAATTTACTCCAAACTCAAGAAGATCAAACTCTCTCTCGATGGGGCAAGTGAGGAGACGAACGATTCGATCCGAGGGATTAGAACTTACAAAACTGTCTTACAGAAGATAGGATCGATAAAAAAAGTAAGCCGGTTCCAGATTATCTTAATGTTTACCGTCATGAAGAGGAATTTCCGCGAACTTTGTGCTTTTTATGAGCTTTCGCAGGGACTAGGCGTAAATGGATTTATCGTTGAACGGTTTGTGCCATGGGGAAGGGGAAGGGATAAAATAAGCGAGGCTCTAAGAAGTGAGGAATGGTCAGAGATCAAACGGACACTTTCGGATATCTTTTTGATTGAGGAAGAAGCTCTTTTGCCCTATCAGGCCTTTCAAGTCAACTTCGATAAGGAGGGCTCCGAACTTTTGGGTGCTCATTGTGTAATCGGAAAGGACGGACTTTGCATCATGCCAGATGGCCAAGTCTTTCCTTGTAGAAGATTCCCCATCTCGATTGGGAACCTTGTTCACACACCTCTGGAGGTGATATGGGAAAGTTCAGAGCTTTTAAACACGTTGAGAAAAAAGGAGAATTTGAAGGGTAGGTGCGGAAGTTGCGGGATTAAGGATTGTAGGGGCTGCCGAGCCCTTTCATTTGCTTTGAGAAGCGACCCACTCGCTGAAGATCCTTGCTGTAAGATCCCAGAGAAAGAACTTTAGATCCATTTGTTTCTTTTGGGACCTGCTTTAACATTGAGGACACTTTTCGAAATTAGAGCTCAAGGTGATGATCTCAGCCAGTCCGGTCAATTCCTAGATTAGGCAAAGTTTCTCAACTGATTGACTTCATTATCCCATTGGGTTATGAGAAAAACATCGAATCTTCAAGGAGGTAGAACATGCCAAAACTTACCGAAGGGATCTATTTCATTCCTGGAAGGGACGAGATGATACCCGATGCTCACACCTATATCATTGGATATCCTTCTTCGAAAGATCTTTCCCTCATCGATCCTGGACTTATCAGTAGGGGGAGGTATAAGATCGATTCTATTAAAGAGATGGGAATCACCTTCGAGGACATAAAAAGGGTAATCATGAGCCATACCCATTTTGATCATTTAAGTGGCATTTTTCAAATTAAGGAGGAAATCCCATGGGCTGAGCTATGGGTTCATGAGGCCGAGGCTTCTCCTTTAGAACAGGGAGACGAGCGTACAGTTTACGGAATGGAGATGTTTCGAAAGATGTGTGAGATTGAGTATGGGATAAAGTATGGCGCTTTTCGGATGAAGGTTCACCGAAAACTAAAGGGAGGGGATGTCCTAAAGATCGGCGGTATGTGCTGGGAGGTACTTCACATCCCTGGCCATTCGTTAGGGTCGATTGGACTTCACTGTCCCTCTGAAAAGGTTCTCATCCCTGGTGATGTGATCTATGCCGATTATGCTATTGGCCGTTTCGATCTCTTCGGTGCGGACGGAGCCGTTCTTAAGGAATCCCTTAAAAAGCTCTCAGAACTCGATGTGAAGATCCTACTTCCTGGTCACAACAGAACCGTGATGAACCTACCAATAGGCTACATTCAAAAGACTTTAGCTCAGTGGGAACCATATCTTGTTTGAGAGTATGATTCATCTACAGCCCTTCCAGTTTTTTATTTTTGTTGACTACGTTTTCCTTTTAATTCTTATGGAACCTGATTCTCTATTTAGCCAAACCAAACAGGAGACCTGGTATTACACGGGATATCCGGCAGGACTCCTTGGACCCAGATTATGGATGTCAGCCTTGATGGGCCCGACGAAGATGGTAGTTATCTTCTATTTCATCTGGCAAAAGGGTCTTTTTCCTCCGAGATCCATACTGACCATCCCCCTATCACCGGAAGAAAATCTCCGGCACCGCCTATCGATCTCCAGAGCCTCCGCTAGGTTCACACAGATCGTTATTTAAAAGCCCTCTTTACAGGAGACCCCCTTCATCTTGCCGCTTCCTAAGGACTTCCCATATGGAACGAAGATATCGCGAGGGGGTGTTTACCCAACATAGGTGGAGTCTATGAAGCGGCCCGAACTGTCATTCAGAAAAAGACAATCACCGCCAATTTAGGCCACGGCTATCACCATGCCACGATCAACCGGGGTGGAAGTTTCTAAACGATTAATGGTTTGGTAGTGGGCACAAGAAAGCTTATTAGAGAGAAAAAGGTGAGCCGAGCTATGATTCTCGATCTAGACCACCACGAAGGGAACGTTACAGTCGAACGCGTTTTCGATGAATAAGAAATACGGAACGTCACCATCTTCGGAATTTACATGGCTTACCCTCCTTCCTCTACCAAATAATCATTTTGTTCAGGTTTAACACACTACCTTCGAGGTCGGAAAGAAAAGAGACATCCGTTATCTTTCCGTAATCGCATAGCTTCTACCCCAATTGATTCTACTTAAGAGACCCGATTTTGTCCTCTATCAAGCCTGGAATGGATCCCTTTGATTGTGTATCAATTACCAAGAAAACTCTCGAAATAGGGATGTCTTTATCTTTGCACTTTGCCTATCTCTAAACACCCCTTTTAGCTTTGGTTTTAGCTAAGGGATATGCATATTTAGATACCTTTTTGCCCTTTATACTGGGATGGTAAATGAGGTGTTCCTTAAGGTTGAGCCAGGATACCGATTAGAGTATAAAGGGACAAACCCGTACAGTTGGTCCGTAAAGGAAAGGATCTTTTATTTTCTCGGTTAGTCTTATCCCTTAAAAGGGAAATAACGGATGAAATTCTTTGAAGAGTGAAGGGTTATTCGACAAGGAGATGGAATCAGCCTACCAGAGGATTAGGAGTGGAAGATCCCCCCTCTGATTCTTAAAGTTTTTTCATATTCATCTGAAAGAGGGGCGGTATATCTTTTGGACCATGGAGTAATGGCAGGCATAAACCAACTTCTCTATTGTATTTTCTTACGCAAATTCTATTATCTTTTGTACTAATCTCAGATCTTCCTTTTGAGACCTTAATGTACTGGGACATGTTTTGACCCAATATCCCACAACCCGCATCTTTCACAGATCCAGCTTAAACTACAAATTGCCTCCACCTAGTTTTGATCGAAAAAAACCTTTTAAAAAAGCCCATGTAGAAATTTTGATTTAAGGAGATTCACACCAAAGAAGGAATACCGGAATCTTTTCCGGGACAAAACAAAGGAAAAATAAACCTACACGACCTCATACTCGATCAGATTCATTCTTATACAGCTATTAACCTTAACCCAAAGGTTGAGACTAATAAGTCTAGCGCTAGAGAAAGCTTTGATAAGTCCTTTTTCTGTATTTTTTTAAACGTTTGAGTTGTCACTGTGGCAAAGGTGCTACCAAAATTTCACGGGAAATGGGTTTTTCCGTTATCTTTGCTGGCTGATAAAAGCTAATCGTGACTAATCAATAAAAGCTTCTAATATGGCGAAGTTATGTGCTGGCTCGGAAAAGCTAAGGGCTTTCTCTTCGAGCTATATTTGTGTAAAGATCAGAATGATCATATCGGAAATGTTGGAAAGGCCATGGGTGGATCGGAATGTAATATCTTCCCCTTTTTGGAGTCCGAAAAAGCGATTAAAACCGCTTTAGACCATTAAGTTTAAAAGTGTCGAAAGAAAGGTGGGTGAAAAAATGGGCGCATATCCGTATAATCTGGACTTGAAACTGAGAGGGTGCTTGCCATATTTCAGTCAGTCTGGTAGTATTTGGTCTTAAGGCAAATTAAGATGTAGCCGATTAAATTGAAAGAACGAGTCTATGAATAAGTTTCTTCTTTTAGCTTCTTACTTAGTTTTCATTATAGTCTGGATGTCTGGTGTTTGGGATAGCAAGGTATTTTCCCTTGATACATGTCAAAATCTTGAAAACCGTCTTAGTGAGCTAAAAAAAAGAAAATCTGAAGCGCAAGTGGCTCTTGAGAAGAACGAGGGCGGACTTATGAAAGCGAAAGAAATCCTTCTTTTAGCTCGTGCAAGGGGAGATGTAAAGGCAGCAGAGGTGGCAGAAGAGGCGATCCGTAAATTTGAGGAAAATATCAAAAAAAATAAATCGATGATTACAAGATGCCAAGAAGAAATCACAGAGGTGGAAAAGACTCTTAAGCTATGTTTTGGCGATGAATGCGACACAGTTAAAAAAAGAATAGAAAGAACGAGAACAGCGCTTTCACAGCAGATCGAAGATGCAAGGAAAATGAGTGATCAATATCTTGAATTACAAAAGAACATTGAGGAATTGAGGGAACAAAGAAATGAGTTATTAAGGATGGAAAACGTGCTCGAATTCGTGCTAGGCTCCTTGGAGCCGATCAGTCACCTTCCAAATACCCCTAATATAAAAAGGATAGCTGAGAAACTGAAAACCTCTATCACTTATGCTATAGCTCAGTTCGCAAAAGATAATGTAGATTTGACACGGGCCCTAAGTACAGAGGGAGAAAAAATGGCAAGGATGTTGGAAGAGGCTAAACGTTCTGCCGAGGAATTAAAAACAGAACTTGAAGAAAATATAGAGCTGCTACAGTACGGTATAGGTACAGCACTGGACTTAACAGACCTTCTTTCAAAAATCCTAAAGGCCAAAAACGTTTTTGAGAAAGCATTAAGAGTCAACAATACGGTTAGGGTGGTAGAGTATAGTTTTAAGTCGACTGCAATTTTCATTACTTCTTCCTACTTAGGGCAGGAGCTTTTGGTTAACCTTTACGCTACTGACAAACAAATCGAAGCGATCGAGGCACTCAGAAAAGAGTTGGAAAGAGAAATGGAAATTTATAAAAAATGCAAAGAACTTGGTAAGATCAAGGAGGAAAAGAAAAACTGATGAAGGTTACACTTAAACTCGTCCTGTTTTTACTTCCAATAAGTGTGTTTTTGGCAGAAAGAACAGTTTTCTCAGTATCGCGTGCCACGGACTGCTATGGCACTCTGGAGGCTTGGAAAATAGATCGGAGTCTCAAGTGGTACATGGATGCGTACGATTGTTACTGTCCGAGTCCCAGTTCCAGACCAGTTTGTACACCAAAGAAGTCATCCTCATCACAGTCTTCTTATAACTATAGTATGCCGAGTACGGGAAACTGGAAAGTCGATCTTATGGCTGGTCTTTTTGCCAGTTTCATGAATGGTTTTATAAAGGGACTCAAACAAAATCAGGAAGCCATGCAAAAAGTTGCTTCTAAGGATGTTTCACAGAGACATCTTATGGAAGAAAAGAAAAAAAACTGGGAAGAAGAATGGAGAAGAAATATAGAAACCCAGCTTAGAGAGGCGATTAACAGTTATAAAGGTCAGAGACAGATGGAGTTTGAAAATACCAAGACCAGGCTACTTGGGAATATAAAGCTACCGGCTGACAGTAAAATTATGAAAAGCCTTTTATGTTCGAGATACTGGAGCAAAGAGGCAGAGAAGGTTGTTTTATTATCTGATCCTTTTGCGCATGAAAAAGCCTTGGCTTTCAACAAGAAAGCTGAGTTGGCCCTAAGTGGTGATTTGAGAGAGTGTCCGGAAGAAATTGTATCGATTGTTGATGTGGATTCCCATAAGGTGAATTTGGAATTCAGAAATGATTTCTTAAGTCTTGTGAGCCTTGAGGAGAAAGGAAGACTAGAGATCCTTGGAAGCGTAAAAGAGGGCGTATCAAAGTTAAAGAGAGAAGTAGAAGAAATAAAAAATAAGATCGATGCTCTCAAAGAAGAAAGCGAAAAATCAAAAAATCCAAGCCTTCTAGAAGAAGCTTTAAAGAACCTAAAGGAAGCTGAAGAGAATCTGGCGAAAGCGGATGTACAAAGAGAGATACTTGAGAACGAAATAAGAGCAATTCAGGAAATAAAAAGAACCATTCAAACCTTTAAAGGGGATGATAAATGAATTTGAAGTCCATTTTTTTAATTGTATTTGTGTTGTCAGCCTTATTCGTTTCTACTTCAGTTCCAGGTGAGTTCTCGCCTCAAGCGCAAATACACCTACTTAGAGGGCTTAAGGCCATAGAGGAAGCTAAATCTCCGAGAGATTATCTTTTAGCAGAGGCAGAATTCGAGAAAGTTATTGAGATTTCTCCGGAATGGGCAGAGGGTTATTATAATTTGGGGCTTGTGTGTGAAGCAATGGGTAAGGAGACAAAAGCGGTTAAAAATTACAGAGAGTATTTAAGACGAAAGTCAAAAACAAGGGAGGAAAAGGAATTACAAGAAAGAATAGAAAAATTAATAAATGCGAGAGAAACGAAAAGAAAAATAGGACTTTCAGGTCTAAGTCTAGTTTCATTGAAGGACGGTATTTACATTCTTAATCTAGTCGAAGGCTCGAAACTTAACAAAGCTGGGTTCTTGGCAGGGGATAAAATTGTAGAGATAAACAAGAGACCCCTTGTGGAGATGACCCTAAAGGAATTCTATGAACTTATAGAGAAACATCACGAGCAGCCTATGCTTGGAGCAAGGGTTCAAGCTTATGCAAGAAGCGCCGGTATCGAAACTCCGGTGGCGTTTACAATCATAAGAGGTAAATCGAGACAAGTAATTGTGATACCAATGAGCGTGTTCAAAACGAGTGTCTATGAGATAGAGGAAGAAGAACTGGAAGAGGAAGTGTATAAATCAACCATTCCTGTGGCAGTTGTCACCTGGATGAACTGGTGCACGTTTTGTGAAAAGATGATTCCTGTAATAGAAAAGTTAGGTGAGACATATAGAGAGAGAGTGAAATTTTTGACAATCAACCTTGAAATGAACAGAAAGTTTTCCGAGATGTTTGCCGTGAAAGCTGCACCGGTCACTTTGTTGTTCACGAATGGTCAACTTGTGGATTCTTTTAGTGGTTTTAGGGGTGAGGAGCCTTATGAGACATGGCTTATGGGGATAATTAGAAAAAAGTGAAGGTTTATTTACTCATCGGCCCTAAAAAAGGAGTAGCTCTATCAAAAAGGGTCTTTCTCAGTAGAACAATAAGGAAACTTAGGGGAAAAAGCAATAATCGATTATGTTCCAAATGGAGACCACAATGCGTATCTTAAACCCAAATTAGCTCTCCAAATGATGTCGAAATAAATTAGCCTTATGGAAGACTGTGAAGTAATTCTAGCAACTGATTGACTTCCCCGATCCGCACAGATGATATACTTTAAAACAGCATGCTTTCTGGGCTAAAAGGTAATTGTTGACTTTTTTCAAATGCGTATTTTAAATTATCATTTAAGTAAAAAACCAAAAAATGAACCCTCGAAGGCGAAAAGACAGCTTAAAAACAAGAAAAAAACTTCTCAATGCAGCGATAAAAGTATTCTCAAAGAAAGGGTTCAGAGATGCAACAGTGATTGAAATTTGTACTTTAGCAGGTGCAAATGTGGCGGCAGTTAATTACCATTTTGGGAGTAAAGAGGCACTTTACAGAGAGGCTTGGAGATACGCATTCCTTGAGAGCTTAAAAAAACATCCTGCTCCAAATGAAGATGAATCTTTACCCCCTGATGAACTTCTTAAGGCCCATATTCGATCCATCGTATACCGTGTGTCAGATCCAGAAAATAGAGAAATCTCGATTCTTTTTAAGGAAATTTCTAATCCCACAGGCCTTCTGGATGAGGTAATTGAAGAAGAGCTTACTCCTTTGAAGGAAAACACGGAAAAGCTTCTTAAAAGGCTTCTTGGGCCATATGTACCCGAGACGGAAGTTAAGTTTTCGGCGATAAGTATTGTGAGCCAGTGTATGAATCCCCTTCTCTTCCAAAGAGCAAAAAAGACTGATGAGCTCAATGATATCCAAGATGTTGATGCCTATGTGGAACATGTTTTTCTGTTTTCACTCTTAGGTATCCAGGGAATACGAGCCAAATATGAAAATCGTGAACCTTGATAAACCAATCTGGAAACAATTAGGTAGAATGCGGGTTTTTATTCCTTCAAAGCAACTAATCTCTTTGGCTTTATCTCCACTATTTTTAGTCTCACTTCTTTCAAGTTGTATTTTTCTGCAGCATAAAAGTATAAAGCCGCAAATAGAGATTCCTGATAGTTGGAACGCCAAAATTCACGCGAGTTTGAAAAAGGAACCTTTAAATGAAAGACAACTTTCGACATGGTGGGAAAGCTTCGAGGATCCAGTTCTTTCAAGCCTTATAAGGGAGGCGATGGAGAGGAATCTTGATGTAAAAAACGCTTTATCGAAGGTACGTGAGGCAGAGGCAAGAAAATATCTGGCAAAAGCAAATTTTTTTCCAGTGGTCGGGTTATCCGGTATTTTTAATATCTCTCGAAGAGCTGCTGAAAAAATAACAAAAGAAACCTATGAGGCTGGTTTCCAATCTTCGTGGACTGCAGATATTTTCGGCGGTATTCGCGCATCCTACGAAGCCTCAGAATTTGATCTTCAATCCTCAAAGGAATACGCACTGGGAGTTCTTAATAATCTGGTTTCACAGGTGGTCAAGACTTACATTGAGATCCGAACCCTGCAGAATAGAATAAAAGAAGCTGAAAATTCACTCAAAGTGCAGGAAGAGATCTATGAACTTATAAAAAAAGAATACGATGTGGGACTTAAAGATGAACTTACGGTGAATCAGATCCTCTATACCGTAGAATCAACCCGTTCAAGTATTCCAAACCTTACGAGCCAGTTAGAAGAGGCTAAAAACCGACTTTCTATTCTCCTTGGAAGAGCACCCGGTAATCTATCAGAAGAAATCGACAAACCAGGACCGGTTCCTTGTCCATCTGTTAATCCTATGTTGGGGATCCCGGGGGAGGTCATAAAACAGAGGCCTGATATCCGCCAGGTAGAAAAAAAGCTTCTTGCACAGATCTCTAGGGTAAAAGCTGCTTACTCAGAACTCTATCCTGGTTTATCTTTAGAAGGTTCTTTCGCTTTTCAATCGTCTAGTCTTGGCAACCTTTCTGCCTCAAGAGCTTGGACTATAAGTTTCGGTCCGAAAATTTTGTGGACTCTATTTAAGGGACAAGCAATAAGGCACAACATAGAACTTCAGAAGGTAATAGAGGAACAATATTTGATAGAGTACGAAAAAACAATCATTAAGGCCATAGAAGAGGTTGAAAACGCTCTGACTGCATACGGAAACGAACATGAACGACTGATTTCTCTGAAAAAAGCGGCAATGGCTGCTGAAGAAGCATTTTCTCTTTCGTGGAAAAAATACCAAGCAGGTCTTTCTGCATTTAGTGAGGTTCTCGAAAATCAGAAAGTGTTTCTTTCTCTTAGGGATCAGATCATTCAGAGAGAAGGAGCACTGGCTTCAAATCTTGTCGAACTTATCAAGGCTCTGGGTGGGGGTTCTGGACAAATCACAGATGTGTCGATCAAAGGAGGGATTGAATAATGCAAGAACTGAAGCGGCCAACCATAAGTGAGATCCTTAGGTCTGAAAATGTTTGGAAAAAATTTTCAGTAAAATTATTCATGGTTATTACTTTCTTTGCTTTAGCAGGGTTTAGTATCGTTTTCTTGCTCATAAATGCTAAAACCGCTAAAAAAGAAGAGTTTCTTCTGGGAAAAGTGGAGCGAGGAGATCTCACTGTCACAGTTACCGCCACAGGCACGATTGAACCAAAAAACAAAGTGGATGTGGGAAGTGAACTCTCTGGAATCATAAAAAGTGTTGAAGTGGATTATAATTCCCCCGTTAAACAGGGACAGATTCTCGCAAAGCTTGACACGTCAAAGCTGGAGGCACAAATATCTCAGGCAAAAGCCTCTCTTGAAATGGCGAAAGCAAAGTTACTTGAGGTAAAGGCCACAGTGAAAGAAACAGAAACAAGACTTACTCAACTTAAAAAACTTTGGGAGATAAGCAACGGGAAAATGCCTTCTAAGGCTGAAATAGATGCGGCAGAGGCCGCATTCTTGCGGGCAAAAGCGGAAGAAGCAGCTCAAGAAGCTCAAATTTATCAAGCCCAAGCGATTTTGAATGCCTATGAAACTGATCTTTCAAAGTCAGTGATACGCTCACCAATTTCAGGTATCGTTCTCGAAAAAAATGTTGAGGCAGGTCAAGTAGTGGCAGCTAGCTTCCAGTCACCTGTACTTTTCACAATAGCTTACGACTTAAAAGAGATGGAGCTCCATGTGGACGTGGATGAAGCCGATATTGGAAAAATTAAGGAAGGACAGAAAGTTAGGTTCACAGTTTCAGCTTACCCTGAGAGGGTATATGAAGGCCGCGTAACGCAGGTAAGGTTTGCATCAAAGGAAAAATCCGGGGTAATCACATATGGTGTCATAATAAGCGTGAAAAATACAGATCTTTCACTAAGGCCGGGCATGACTGCTACTGCAGACATAATAGTCAAACAGATTAAGAATTCTATTCTCCTTCCTAACGCGGCACTTCGGTTTGTCCCAAAATTTAAAGAAGATGATTCTAGGAACGAGACAGGACTTTTAAGTAAACTGATTCCACGGCCACCAAAATTTGATCAACCTAGTGTGGCACCCGAAGGAAACAAGAGTGAAAGGAAAGTATATCTGTTGAAAAATGGAAGACCTTTTGAGGTTTCGATAAGGACAGGGGAAACCGATGGTAACGTGACAGAGGTCCTTTCGACAAATTTAGAGCCTGGAACATACGTTATAGTGGGTGTAACGGAAAGAAAAAAATGAAACCAGAAGAGATAAAAAGAAGTAACGGTCGACCTTTTCCCTTGCTGGAATTTAAAAGCGTGAAAAAAGTCTATGGATCTTATGGGGCAGAAGTTGAAGCATTAAGAGGAATCGATCTTTCGGTGTATGAAGGAGAATTTATTGCTATTATGGGTCCTAGTGGTTCAGGTAAGTCAACTTTTCTTAATATAGTGGGATTTTTAGATGTGCCAACGGAAGGTAAGTATCTATTTATGGGTGTGGACACCGAAGGGATGTCCAGAAAGGAAAGGGCGCTTATTAGGAGACACTTCATTGGGTTCATTTTCCAGGGGTTCAACTTACTTCCCCGAACATCCGCTCTTGAAAATGTGGAGATGCCTCTTATTTATCGAAGAGTTCCAAAAAGTGAAAGGCGAAAAAAGGCCTTAGAGGCATTAAGTCTAGTGGGGCTTTCCGGATGGGAGGACCACACTCCGGTCCAACTTTCAGGAGGTCAGCAACAGCGAGTCGCAATAGCAAGGGCACTAGTTACCGAACCAACTTTACTTCTTGCAGATGAACCAACGGGCAATCTAGACACTACAAGGAGTCAGGAGATAATGGAGCTTCTTAAATTTCTCAATCAGGAAAGAAACTTGACAATAGTTATGGTTACTCATGAACCAGACATAGCGTCATATGCATCACGCCACATCCATTTCAGGGACGGGCTTGTGATTTTAGACAGTATAACGAGAGGTGACTTACATGCTAATTAACTCAATAATCCTCGCTGTGCGGGAAATGAAAAGAAACCTTATGAGATCCATCCTCACAGTTCTGGGTGTAGTGATAGGGGTAGCGTCGGTGGTCACAATGGTAACAGTTGGAGGAGGGGCTACCATCGAGGTACAGCGCCAGATCTCAAGTCTAGGAAGTAATGTGCTTATGATCGTTCCGGGTAAAAGATTGGGACCGGGGCAGTCACTAGGTAACGTGCCATTTAAGAAATCGGACGCTGAATTCATAAAAAGAAATATTACCTCAGTTTTGGCTGTTGCTCCTTTGTCTTCAGGCTCTATGAGAGCGATCTTTCGAAATGAAAACTGGTCAACCCAGGTGACTGGCACGGACAACAACTTTTTTGTGGTTACCAACAGAGAGATTGCTATAGGTCGATATTTCACGGAAAGCGAGCTAAGAAGCGGAAGGGCTGTATGCATAATAGGAGAAACGGTTCGAAGGAAGCTTTTTAAATTCGATAATCCCATAGGTGAACGGATTAGACTCGAAAAGCTCTCGTGCGAAGTAATAGGGCTTCTCAAAGAAAAGGGGCAATCTGCAATGGGATTCGACCAAGACGATCTTATAATTCTGCCGCTTACCACCTTTCATCGGAGAATAAGTGGAAATGAGGATGTATCGATGATCCAGGTCGCATTTGAAGAAGGTGCATCAGTTGAAAGGATCAAGCGGGATATTGAAGTCCTTATGAGGGAGAGACGGCATCTATCTTTTAATCAGGAGAGTAACTTTCATATTATGGATCCTCGGGAGCTTATGAACATGATAACGGGAACAACACAGCTGCTTACTGCTTTACTTAGCGCAGTGGCAGGTGTGAGCCTTCTCGTGGGCGGTATAGGTATAATGAACATCATGCTAGTATCAGTTACAGAGAGAACTAGAGAGATAGGTATAAGACTTGCCATAGGAGCTTTGGAACACGAAGTCCTTTTTCAATTTTTAATAGAAGCTGTTTGTCTTTCTTCGTTTGGTGGGATCATTGGGATTTTAATGGCTGTTATTTTTTCAATTGTCCTTTCTAAGATTCTTGGAGTCCCGTTTGTATTAAAGCCTGGAATAATGTTTATTGCGTTCGTATTTTCAGCAGTGGTTGGAATTATTTTCGGTTACTTTCCGGCGCTAAAGGCGGCTAAACTGAATCCTATAGATGCGCTAAGGCACGAATAAGGGATAAAAACAAACTTTATAAATTTGTTTGCCAAGGTTCTATTTAAACTCAAGTTTTAGAGGACAAGAAAATCTGTGCCGTATACACATAGGCCTTAATAACTTGAAAATCTCGCCTTTAAATCGGTTTTTGGTATAATGTACAAGTGGAATTTATTCGAAAAAACGAAGATGTTTTAATCTTCCTATCAATCCTTTTTATCTCTTCTCTGAGCGCTTTTTACAGCTACTTACTTTTTCATACGTTTGCGGAGTTGTTTAGTATTATCGTGGGCGTAATTATCTTCGTGCTGACCTTTAATCTCAGAGATAAAACCGATCAAGGATATCTCACTTTTCTCGGTATCTCATATCTTTTTACATCCCTTCTTGATCTCGTGCATACCCTTGCATACAAGGGCATGAATATTTTTATAGGTTTTGATGCTAATCTCCCTACCCAATTGTGGATCTCAGCTAGGTACTTGGAAAGTTTAAGTTTCTTTGCTGCCCTCTTTTTTGTGAACAAAAAGGTGAACGTTTATTCGTTAATATTTGTATACTTTACAGCAGTCACAATGATCCTTCTTTCTATTTTCACTTTCAAAAATTTTCCAGACTGTTACATTGAAGGTAAAGGGCTTACGGCTTTCAAAATATACAGTGAATACGTCATATGTGTTATTCTTACTGTATCCTTATTTTTTCTTCGAAAGAAGAAAAATGCCTTTCCCAAAATTACATTAAAATATCTTCAACTAGCTTTGCTTACGACCATCTTTGCAGAACTAGCTTTTACCCAATATGTGGGCGTTTACGATGGTTTTAATTTTGCCGGGCATATTTTAAAAGTTGTGTCTTTTTTCTTTATTTACAAAGCAGTAGTAAAAGAGATGTTAAGTGATCCGTTTGACCTTCTCTGGATCAAACTTAAGAAAAACGAAGAAAGTCTGAAAAAAGCGTATCTTGAGCTCACGACTTACATAGAAGTTCTTGACCTCGTTTTTGTTGTCATAGATAAAAATTTCAAGGTGAGCCAAATAAATCAAAAAGGAGCAGAAAAATTAGGTTACACAAAAGAAGAATTAATGGGCAAAGATTGGTTTGAAACCTTAATTCCTAAGGAAGAAAGAGATGCAATTAGAGGTGTATTTGAAAGTGTGATATCCGGCCAGATAGAGATTTCAGGATACTTTGAAAACAGAATAGTGAGAAAGGACGGAACTGAGAGAATTTTTGCCTGGCACAATACGGTATTAAGGGATTTGGATGGTAAGCCAATAGCGACGGTAAGTGCTGGCGAGGACATAACGGACAAAAAGGTATATGATGAAAACAGAGAAAAACTCGTAAAACAGCTTCAAAAAGCCTTAGAGAGCATAAAGACCCTCAGGGGACTGATTCCCATATGTGCTTGGTGTAAAAAGATAAGAACCGATGAAGGATATTGGATGGCGCTCGAGACCTACTTAAAAGAGCAGACCGAAGCGGATTTTACGCATGCTATGTGTCCGGAATGTTATCAGAAGGCGAAAAAAGAAATGGAAAACCTTTAGAACACAAAACGGATCTGAGTAATGCACCTTTTTAAAACCCAGTATATAGGTACAGTCAATGCCACCACTAGACTCATGAGAAGGTACAGATTCCTATATCCTAGATAAGGAATGAGTGCTCCCGCCACGTATGGGCCGATACCCGCACCTATATCGAGAAAGATGTAATATGTTGATATGGCAAGTCCTATTCTTTTGTCCGAAACTTTTTTTACAGCTTCCGCTTGGCCCAATGACAGGATATTCCCATATCCCAACCCGATAAATACGGCAGAAATAACAAGGGAAACCCCACTTCTCGTGTCTGCTAGAAGGAACATTCCTACTGAAAAGAAGAGAATACACGGGTAAAGCACTTTTTCAGCACCCCACATATCTAAGAGACGTCCCGAGATAGGTCTTGTTGTGAAAACCGTGATGGCATAAAAAATAAAGAAGTATCCGGCAATCCTATCAAGCTTTATACTTGTACCATACATGGATATAAAAGCAAGAACTGAGGAATATGAGAGCCCTGTGATCATTATTAATGAAGATACTGGAATTGCCGTGAATTCTATGTACTTTGATGAATCCTTATCACTTTTTGTATTTTTGACCTCATATTTTTTTTGATCAGATATCATAAAGGACAAAACCAATGAAAAAAATGAAACGATAATGGCTACTGAAAATAACATTCCGAAATTGTTCTTCCTCAGAAATTCCATACCAATAAAAGGACCTAGAGCGGCCGCTATTATCTGGCCTAAAGTATAATAGGCTATGCCCTCTCCTCGCTTAGACGCGGGCAGTATACGTGCGGCTATAGTCCCGCCTGCATTGTGAACTATGCCAAAAGATACACCATGCAAGAATCTTACAACTATCAGAGATGTCGCCTTGTTTGCAAAAGGGTAAAAAATGGAGAGTAGAAAGAACAAAAAGGCTCCGTAAATCACGATTTTCCTTGGTGAGGTTCCAATTGCTTTCGATCCTGCATACAATCTCCCGAAGAGTATCCCAATTACGAATATTCCAGAAGCGAGTCCCGATATAGCCGTAGATTCTTTAAGAACAAAACTTGCATAAGGTGCAATTGTGGATACAAGAATATAAAAGACAAAGTATACGAAGAAGTTTAAAAATGCTACTGTAAGGAATTCTTTGTTCAATATTGGACTTATTAATCATAACATACTATTTTAGAGATCACGCAAGATTTGTCATACCAATATGTGAAGAATATATTTTTGAAAGGTGCTGATGAACATATAGATAAGTGTTAATGGATCATTTAAAATTGGTTATCCGGATTTCTCTACTGGTTTTCTAGAAAATTAAATTAAGGAGAGCTATGTACATTTTTTTATGTATGATGGAAAATAGTGTATACAAGTTAAAACCACTATTTAAATTTTAACGCCTAATAAACTAGTAGAGAAAATATAGTTGATATTCCAAGAAGATACATTATGAGATTCATGCATCAGGGGAATTTGTGATAGAATGATGAAAGGCAAGTTGATTTCTATCTACACCTGCTAAACTTGTACCACCTCTTTATTTTTTACCCACTTGAATTTCCACAATGCATGAGAAAGATGAAACAACAATGGAAGCGTCTAGATTTAGGCTTGAATTGAGATAGGCTCACCTCGGTAAATTTAATAGAAGTGATATCATAGATTTGAAGGTGAGCCCTATGGAAAACATAAAGTTGAGTTTCGATAATGGATAGCATTAGAGATGTGTGATATCAATTGATTAGAAGATGAGTTTTTGAGAAAGAGGTTGGAAAGGAAATAAGATGTTCTAATTGTGGTAGTGAGGTGATTGAGAAGGGGAGTAACAGGAGGAAGGTAGAAACCGTTCTTGGGGAGATGGAGCTTTAGGGGGAGCGGTTTAAGTGTAAGGGTTGTGAAAGGGAGATTTATCCATTGGATGAGGCCTTAGGGCTTGAGCCTCGGAGGAGGTCTACATTGGAGGTGGTAGAGAGGGCTTTATGGGCGGCGGTGAAGGTCAGTTATGAGAAGGCATCGGAGTTTTTGAGGAGATTTACTGGTCTTGAGGTAAGTAGGTGTCATATTCATTCTCTTGCGATGGAGGAGGACAGAAAGCTACAAGCATGGGAGGAGGAGAAGGTGGAGAGGGTTTTTGAGAGAGGGTTAAGGTTGAGGGACTTTCTTCTTCTTGTCCTGAGACTCTTTATATTCAGATGGATGGGACAGGGGCCGAGGATCGGGAGAGTGGGCAGTGGATGGAGTGTAAGGTAGGGGCGAGTTTTAGTCAGAGGGTTTTTGTCTCTAAGAACCGTTTTTGGGTTTTAGATAAGAGGGTGTATGCTTCTATTGAGGATGTGGGACGTTTTACGGAGAAGTTTTTTCTTCAGTGTGTGAGGCAGGGTGTTTTAGAAGCAAAGAAGGTTTTCTTTATAGGCGATGGGGCAAGTTGGATTCGGAAATTAAAGTAGAGTTATTTTCCTGATGCTTTAGGGGTTTTGGATCTGTGGTATCTGATTTGGTGAAGAGGGGTCTGTTTTTGTGGAATCTCTTTTAGGTTTAGCTCTTAAGGGAAGCGGAGTGGAGATTCTAAGGAGGCTTGGGGGAGAAAAAAGACAGAGGATCATGGAGGCTATGGCCTATGTAGAGAACAATTTAGATTGGATAGAGAATATTCCTATGGTTCAGGGTTATGGTTCTGGACCTATAGAGAAGATGGTGGATATTGCTGTTTCAAGGAGATTTAAGAGAAGGGATGAGTTGGTATAGAGAAAGAGCCAATCCTTTGCTGAGGTTGAGGTTTCTCAAACTGAATGGAGAACGGGATGCTTACCGGTCTATGAGAAAACAGAGCTGTGCGAGATCTCTTGCCGCCTAACTCTAAATTTTGAATGCTTCCAACAACAATAAGGACATGGAAAGGAAAAACATTATAAAGTATTCAAAGCAAGGACTGTGTTTGAGACCATCCAAACATTTTTAAGAAAATCTTCATTAGTTTAAGAAAAGTTTTATTAGAAATTATCGGACTATACACATAATAAAAAAAGGACTTTACAACAAAGGCAATTTTTAGTTATCTCTCTTTTTCAAGGGAACGGCCGGATACTAGTAACATCGCTGCATGTTAATACGAAAATTGAGAAAACCAGGTAAGTGTTCACAATATTTGAGATCTACTTTTAACATCGTACTAGTGGTAAAAGAGGCTATGGGTTAAAATACTTATTCCGAATATTGTCTTATGGTACTAACAAATAATGGGTCGTAAACGTATAGGTATATTAAGGTTATCGAAGTCAAAAATATGTGATGTTTTCTTTTAATGAGAAGGATCTAAGAATAATTTAGAATGATGGCGAAGAAAATTTGTTAGATAATAATCTAATTCGAAACGTGAAGGAGATATTTTTGAATCGGAGTCTTTATGTGTTATAGAGTAAAATTGGACATGCACATTAATTAACCGGTAACATAAATAAATATTGAATTCTTTTAAATGTTCTATTATAATGTAACTTTGAAGCTGGTGTAGCTCAACAGGCAGAGCAAGTGATTTGTAATCACTAGGTTGGGGGTTCGAGTCC
>JAOADT010000080.1 GCA_026417175.1 Deltaproteobacteria bacterium
AGAGGAGTTATACAAGCAGATAGGCCAATTAAAGGTAGAGAATGAGTGGCTTAAAAAAAAGTCCAGTCTTTTCCCCTATCCCCATATACAAACAATGCGAACTTGCAGTATTGAATAGATCAACCTTATATTACAAGCCAACCTCAGTTTCTCCCTATACCCTGTCCCTCATGAAGCTTATCGATGAGCAGTATACAAAAACACCCTTTTACGGATCACCAAGAATGACCATATGGCTTAAGAAGCAAGGTTATAATGTTAACCATAAGAGAGTAGAGAGATTGATGAGAATTATGGGTATCTATGCTTTATACCCCAAAAGAGATTTAAGTATTCCAGATAAAGGGCACATGATTTACCCTTATCTCTTAAAAGGATTAAGTATAGATCATCCCAACCATGTATGGGCAACGGATATTACATTTATCAGAATGAGAAAGGGTTTTATCTACCTTACCGCTATTATGGACTGGTTTTCCAGATATGTCATTTCATGGAAGATATCTATCACTATAGATACCAGATTCTGTCTGGATGCGCTATCTTCTGCTCTGCAAATAGGGATACCTGATATATTCAATTCCGATCAGGGCTCTCAATTCACAAGCATTGAGTTTACATCAAGGTTATTAGATAACAATATCAGGATCAGCATGGATGGGAG
>JAOADT010000081.1:0-373 GCA_026417175.1 Deltaproteobacteria bacterium
TCAGCAGGAGGATTTTATTTTGAGGAGAATGTTTCCTGGATTGCCACGATTGGTGCAAATTACCATATCGGAGTTGATGGTTTAAGTCTTTGGCTCGTGCTTCTTACGACCTTTATAATGCCGATAACGGTGCTTTCTACATGGCATGCAGTTGAAAAGCGTCCGACGGCGTTTTATGTGTTTTTGTTGCTTTTAGAGACGACTATGATTGGAACGTTCGTCTCGCTTGATCTTCTGCTTTTCTACCTATTTTTTGAAGCTTCGCTCGTTCCGATGCTGTTTTTAATTGGAATTTGGGGAAGCGACAATAGAATTTACTCGGCTATAAAATTCTTTATTTATACTGCTGTGGGTAGCCTATTAATGCTTGCAG
>JAOADT010000081.1:383-638 GCA_026417175.1 Deltaproteobacteria bacterium
GCACTTTCGACTATGTTACGATTCTAAATTCAATGCGTGTTGGAAATTTAGTTATTGCGGGGCAAACGGCGGCTTTATTGTTTTGGGCATTTGCTATTGCTTTCTCGATTAAGGTTCCGCTGTTTCCTTTTCATACATGGCTTCCTGATGCACATACGGACGCTCCGACGGCTGGTTCAGTCATACTTGCTGCGATTTTGCTTAAGATGGGAACATATGGTTTGATGCGTTTTAATTTCATGCTTTTTCCTGAAG
>JAOADT010000082.1 GCA_026417175.1 Deltaproteobacteria bacterium
CAAGTATACCAACTGCCATCTCTTACCTCCTTAAGGATTGGAAATATTACCCCAAAACCCCTTCAATGTCAAGGAAATACCTATTCTAAAGCTCAAGATCAAAAGTTAAAAATGATTAATCTTTTGAATTTAAAATTCATGAAGATGCAATAAAACTGTGATTCTGAATAACTTTAAGGTTTCCAAATTTCTTATTTATTAGAATAGAAATGGCTGTTATTTTTAGTTAAGGTTTTTAATATTCTTGAAATAACACAACCAAATTCAATATTTCAAAACTGGTATTTTTTAATCTCAGCTCTTCTTTCGTGAGGTACACTAAATGTATTTAAAACTGAAACAACAATCGGATACCTGAAAAACAGGCAAACTTGATTTTAGTAAAATTGTACAAGGATAAATTAATTGTTTCTTTTTAACTAGCCTCCTGAGATTCTTGAAAACTGGGGTATCGAATTCTAAATTAAAGGAAAAAGGAAAAAAAGGAGGTACAAAAATGAAATATTTTCACTACTTGCGATTTTTTTTGATAATTCCCCCGGCCCATTCTTACGATGCAGAAATGGCCAAGAAATTCGATGCTCTTTTTTCCCAGCTTACACCTGAGGTTTTGACAATGAGACC
>JAOADT010000083.1 GCA_026417175.1 Deltaproteobacteria bacterium
TAGTGTATCTTGGCGGAACTACAATAAGAGATGATTTAGCATTACAAACTGATAGAATTTATGAATATTCCGCTGGAATGGGAATAGAGATTCCAAAATTAAAAATTACTGCTGATTGTAAAATAGGTGAAAACAGATTAGAAAAATCCCAGCCAGGAACAGATAATAGTAGTAAAATATTTGCGAATCTTAATGTCTATTATAAACCACCATTTTTCAGTAGTTTAAAATTAACAGATGGCATGATTTTTTTGAGGGCATTTATGAATGACTTTAGGTTTTCAACTCAAGAGAGAAACTTTAGGGAAAATAGCGTAACAATGGGTCTAAATATTCAATATTAAAAATAAATTTTAACAAATCCCTCTCTTTTTGTGAGGGGGATTTGTTTTATCAATTCGCTGACCAGAATCTTCCCTCTAATGTGGAATCAATATATGCTTTTCCGTTTTTATCAACTATTACTTTTTCTGTTACCTGTATTAGCCCCCGTTTAGACCGGACACCCTTCTAACCAAAATAAGTTGTCCGCCTGAGGCGGAGAGGGAAAAGGTATATGAGTCCGCAAGAGGTAATAACTTCCATACAGAGAAGGAGACGTTGGACCCCCCAGCAGAAG
>JAOADT010000084.1 GCA_026417175.1 Deltaproteobacteria bacterium
CGATTACTGGATCAGGAGTGGACATGGGAGAAAGAGAGGGGATGGGCTATAGATCCTTTCACGGGCGAAGAGCCTGAGAGGGCAAGCGATTTGGAGTTGGAAAGCAAAGAAGAAGAGTTGGGAGGCGAGGAAGAAAACCTTCCTTATGTGGTTCATCACTACCTTTACTTTCCCAGAAAAAGACAGGCTGAAGCCTTTGTTAGGGAAATTCAGGAAAAGAACATGGCATACAAAGTTTTCATAGACAAGAGTGGGAGGGAGTATAGAGTGGTGACGACAAACTGGATTTTTCCTGATGAGTTTTGGGATGAGGTGTATGAACTTGATGAAAAGTTTGAGGAGTTGGCGGAAAAGCATGGTGGGATGTTGGATGGGAACGAGATTGGGATGATTCCTGGCAAAGACCCTCTTTACGGTGATGAATGGAAGGGAGAGGGGAACTAATTTTTGACTTGAGCAAATTTCATGAAACTTGCTCATGACGGATTGGTTGTGAAGGATGATTTAGAGACAGGCTTGAATTATGTTGGCAACTGCTATTATGCCCCTGCTATTATGCCCCAGAAATCGGTCGCTTCCTTTCAATTGACCTGATAAGTTTTGGTGTAAACTGGTATG
>JAOADT010000085.1 GCA_026417175.1 Deltaproteobacteria bacterium
GTAAGGGATGGACCACGGTTGTCCTGGAGTACCGAAGACATAATCCTTTATGTAGTCAAGATTCCTAAAAATATTATTTTGAGAATCATACGCCTTTAAATAAATCCCGTTTTCTCCTTGCTTGCTCTTTGGAAAAAGATCCCATAGGTTTAGCGTGGCAGCAGAAACCAATCCTACTGAAATCATAAAAATCAAAAGAAACACTAAGCTAAAGAAAGAGGATTTTTTTATCATTGCTTATACCTCCCGCAGACGTCCATTGTTTTGAAATTCTGTATCACCAGAATCTTTAGTTTGTCAATAAGAAAAAAGTTTAATTTCCCTCGACAAAAGTTTTAATACTAAAGTTCACTTCACTCCCTCACCTACGAAGTGTAAAAACTAAGCTGGAAGCGGCGAAGCGCTCATTCCAAACATACATGTTTTATCTGGGCAAGTTCTCTTTGATAGTCTTGTGTCGATTCCACAAGAGTTTTATACACCTCCTGGGTGACCTTATGTACGTTTCAGAGACTGTCCTTTTTTTCCCTGTGCGCTACTTAAAGACTCGGGATAAAAGGAGAGAATGGCCAGTCCTTTGGGCTGTCAACGAG
>JAOADT010000086.1 GCA_026417175.1 Deltaproteobacteria bacterium
GCCTTGGCGACAGGTCCGGAATGGACTATCATTCCCAAAATACCGCCGGAGAAGCCTCCCAGAAACGACATAAGCTAAATATACACTAGGAGTTTAGGTCTTGTAAATAAAAACCCCCTGGGTAATTCCCAGGGGGAAGGGGGGTTATTATGAGAAGCTTAGTGGAGGTAATTGCTCAAGGTTGTGAATTCAAACACAATCTTGGCACTTATTATAAGGTTTCTTATGTAGTTTTTCAAAATTTTAAAATCACTTTTAGCTTCCGGGCCAATTATGTGACTTTTTTAACAAGCCCCTCCCCAAAGACCAATTCCAATATTTGACGATCGGATTATCCGAAGTAAAATTATATGGTCGAATAGGTTGGTCACCTTATAATGGTAAAGGTTAAAATCTGTGGAATTCGAACGTTGGATGAGGCTATGATGTGCGTCGAAGAGGGATCAGATGGTTTGGGTTTCATATGCGGTGTCCGCTATAAGGCAGAGGACGCAACAGAAATTGACACAATTCGAAAAATCGTAAAAAATCTTCCCCCATATGTGACAACTGTTTCTGTGACCCACTTAGAAGATGTAGGAGAGCTTAAGGG
>JAOADT010000087.1 GCA_026417175.1 Deltaproteobacteria bacterium
AATCCTTCAAGCACTAGGATGTTGATTATAAGTTTATTAACTGGGTTTTCTATTTGAGTCATTTTTGCAGTGGTATGCCTTAAGATAACATGACTCATTTCGTGAGCTATTATTCCGGCTAACTCGCTTTCGTTTCTGACTATCGTTAACAGTCCTCGATGGAGATAGATGCGACCACCAGGCAACGCCCAAGCATTTTCGTCGCTTACATCCAGCACTTTGAAGACAAATTGAAATTTATTGTTTGTTAAATATGGCGGGATAGCTCTAGAGAGTTTCAAACCTATTCCTTGAATGTACTTGATTACCTCTTCATCCTTTAAAAGCGGGTATTGACCTTCTATTTTTTCAGACGTTTCTTTTCCTATTTTTAGATCATCTTCAACTTTGAACTTGTTTTCTGGTGGTTTTATAACGGTTTGAGATGCTGAAAAAGTTACTAAAATAAGGATGAAAAACAATGTTGAGAAAACTCTTTTTGTCATTTGGTTCCTCCTATTTTAGCCTCAGCATGGTGATATAAGAATGACTTTTACCAGCTATTTCTGTGAAATTGCCTGCTATAACTGCAGTGGTTCCTGTAT
>JAOADT010000088.1 GCA_026417175.1 Deltaproteobacteria bacterium
GGTTTATAACAGTCCACGGTAAGACGGGCAGATCTCGACATAATTAACTTAAGAAGGGAAGTAATACTACTTTAAGCAAAATATTTTCCACCTTCCGAAACCAGTCCTAAAATTAATGAGCAAATAAGAATGAAATTTCCATATCCTACAATTCTTCCAATTTTTGTGAGCACTTCTTCTTCGGAGCTTTTAAAAGATTGACATTCTCAAATCGTTCCTTATAAACCGACTTATTAAGCAATAGAATGAACATGGTGTAGTTTTTCTTTAGCACCTTTTATCTCTCATGGGTAAATTGCAAATTTTCGGTCAAGGTAAAGATATCGCGTTCATCAATTAGTCAATGTTGAACTACAACATCTTTGACCTTAACTCAAGTTTAGATTGGGGTTTCTTATAACTTCCTTTCCTATTCCTTCTTTTCAAACTAGATTATCATACAAGTTTTTCCAAAGTGTGTGATAAAACTTTTACATAAGTGCTACATCTTTTATCTCCTGTTTTTCACTTTTTTTATCTCCAATTTTGAGTTCATAATGTCGATACTTGGGGAAACCCGTTCC
>JAOADT010000089.1 GCA_026417175.1 Deltaproteobacteria bacterium
TTGCACCACCAGGGTAACAGAAGATAGTGTCAACCCCTTCCATTTTTAAGGATTCTACAAAGATCTGTGCACCTGTCTTTTTCAACTTTCTTCCCCTCTTTCTATTTCTTCTTTAGCCCTTTCCATTATATCTTTATAGAAGAGCTTTTTCTTTTTCAAAATCTTAATTTCCATTTCCTCTTCTTCTGTTAAATAAGGTTTTTTTAATAGCATCTGCAACCTCTTATCGAGGAAAGCGTGCTTATTTTTTGCATCCTTATATATTTCTTCCTTTGGATCTTCCTTATCCATACAGATAATAAATTGTTATGGTATACAAATTAAAGATAAAAGTCAATTTTTTTAAAAAAATAAGGTACACTATTTTGGATTGATAGTTGAATATTTTCTTCACAATTTAGAAATGTTATATTTATATATTTTTTTATTATATTAACCCTCTTTTAGACCAGCCACCCTATTATCCAAAATAAGTTATCCGCCTAAGACAGATGCATCATCCCCATAAAGGGCTTAAGATGAGATACCCCAAGGGAGTATAGGAT
>JAOADT010000008.1 GCA_026417175.1 Deltaproteobacteria bacterium
GAAAAACACCGTATCCGGATCCGGTGTACGCAGCTGGCCTAGTAGAAATGGCTGGCGCGTCGGGAATAATAGTCCATCTAAGGGAAGATCGCCGCCATATCAAAGATAGGGATTTGAGAATTTTAAGAGAGGTGGTCAGAACCAAACTCAATCTTGAAATGGCTGCCACTGATGAGATGATAAGAATTGCAAGAGATGTAAAACCTGATTTGGTGACGTTGGTACCGGAGAGAAGAGAAGAGTTGACAACAGAAGGTGGGCTTGATGTCAAGGGTCTGTTTTTTCAGATAAGAGATGCTATCCTACAAATAAAGGATGCGGGAATAAAGGTGAGTCTTTTTGTCGACCCAGAAGAGGAACAGATAGAGGCCGCACGTACAGCAGGCGCAGATATGATAGAGATTCACACAGGTAAGTATGCTGATGCTATGAACGACAATAAGCGGGTGACAGAACTGAAAAGAGTAATTAATGCGGCAAAAAAAGGAAAAATGGAGGGGTTGAGGGTTCATGCTGGTCATGGGCTAAATTACGATAATGTTTACGAAATTGCAAAAATTCCTGAAATAGAAGAACTTAGCATAGGCCATAGCATTATAGCACGTGCCGTTTTTGTTGGCCTCAATCAAGCTATAAGGGACATGATTAGGATAATAAAGAGTGCCAGAAGAGAGGTAATAAAACCTTGATCGGTATAGACATTGTAGATACCCAAAGAATAAAAAAACTTTTCGAGAAAAAGGGGGAGAAATTCCTGGACCGGATTCTTTCTCAAGAAGAAAAAGACTATGTCTTAAAGAAGAAAAGGTTTGTTGAATCCATTTCGGGAATATTTGCGGCAAAAGAAGCCTTTATGAAGGCCATAAAAAAGAAAGTTCCCTTTACTAAGATTCGAATAGTTCATGAAGACGGAAAGCCATGCATACTTTATGAGAATTTGCTTTACAAAAACGTTAGCATCTCTCATGAAAAGAATTATGCGGTCTCTGTGGTAATTGTGCCGTAGGAGGAAATGTGTTATGAAAGTTCTATCACCGGAAAGAATGACAAAATACGATAGTTACGCTATAACGGAATGGGGTATTCCTTCTCCAGTACTCATGGAAAACGCGGGTAGAAGTGTTTTTAGATTGATGAAGGAGAAATATGTCCATAAAATGGACTCTATAGTAATTGTGGCAGGAAAGGGAAACAATGGAGGTGATGGCTTTGTCGTTGCAAGATACGCAAAGCTGGAAGGTTCCGATGTAACTGTTTACCTTTTAGGAGAAAAGAAAAGTCTAAAGGGTGACGCCCACTTAAACATGGTTCTTTATGAAAAAATAGGAGGAAGAGTAATTGAACTAACTAAAGAATTAGGCCCACTTAAAGAAGGTATTAGTAAAGCCACCATTGTCGTTGACGCCATATTTGGGACAGGACTTTCCAAGGAAATCTCCGGTATAGAAAGAGAAGCAATAGAAATCATAAATACTGCCAAAAAAATGGTTGTAGCTATTGACATTCCTTCTGGGCTCAATGGGAAAACTGGACGACCTTCACCAGTGTGTGTGGCTGCAGACCACACTTTCACATTTGCTTATCCCAAATTAGGGCATCTCCTCTATCCTGGTGCCCAATACACAGGTAAACTGACTGTAATTGATATTTCTATTCCCCCACTTGCAGAGGACATACTGGGCTGGGACGCACAACTCATAGATGGAAATATGTTGCGCAGACTACTTAAAAACAGGGCCCCTGACTCCCACAAAGGTACGTATGGACACTGTGCTGTTATCGCGGGTTCAAAGGGTAAAACGGGGGCAGCATACATGGCATCTCTATCAGCTCTAAAAATAGGTGCAGGATTGGTGACTCTTGTGATTCCAGAAAGCTTAAATCCTATTTTGGAAATGAAGACCACCGAGGTTATGACCTATCCTGTTTTGGACAACGGAAAAGGGTACTTTATTATGGACGCACTCGAAATCACAAAGGAGTTTCTCTTAGATAAAGATGTGATAATTCTTGGACCAGGGCTTTCGCAAGAAAAGGAGACTTTAGAATTCGCCAGGAGGATTTTTCTGGAAACAGACAAACCCTTCGTTATAGACGCTGATGGGATAAACGCGTTCAAGGAAGATCCCAGCTTACTAAAACACGGAAGGGGAAGGACCATCATTACGCCACATCCAGGAGAGTTTTCAAGGCTTATAAGGAAAACCACAAAAGAGATAAACGAGAACCGCTTAGAGTTTGGCATGACCTTTGTGAAGGAATATGGAGTGGTTTTGGTACTTAAAGGTGCAAGAACACTCATTTTCGATAGTAATGGGGAGGTTTACATAAACCCAACAGGAAATCCTTCGCTCGCAAAAGGGGGTTCAGGGGATATACTTACTGGCTTCATAGGAGGGCTTTCGTCTCAGGGATACACTCTCACGGAATCGGCCATTTTAGGCACCTATCTTCACGGTTACATGGCTGACAGGTGGATTGAGAAATTTTCTGAAATGGATTTACTGGCAACTGATCTTCTTTTAGATCTTGGGTTAGCAATAAGGGAAATAAAGGATGGAAAAGACCGAGTATATATCGAAAAGTCCATTTGAAACTTGGGAAATAGCAGAAGCCTTAGCCAAGAAACTCTCCTTGGGTGACCTTTTACTTTTGACTGGAGAACTAGGTTCTGGTAAGACCCAATTTGTAAAAGGTTTAGCCAAAGGTTTAGGAATAAGAGAATGGATGTACGTTGTGAGTCCGTCGTTTACGCTTGTTAATGTGTATGAAGGAGGAAATTTTCCTTTATTTCATGTGGATCTCTACCGAATCTCAGAAAAAGAAGTTGATGAGCTTTTCATTGAAGAGATGCTGGAAGAAGGTATCGTAGTAGTTGAATGGGCTGAAAAAATCAATTGGCCCAGTTTTAAAATGAGGATTTCTTTTGAAGTTGTAGGAGAAACAGAAAGAAAAATTACAGTTGAGAATTACGGAACTATTTAGTATGATAAAAGCTCAAAATTATCATACCCCTTCCGGAGGAAAAAAATGTTGGTAGTGCAAAAATACGGTGGAACCTCTGTTGGAGACTTAGAGCGTATCCGTAATGTTGCAAAAAAGGTGATTTCGTACAGGGAAAAGGGTGACCGGCTGGTCGTAGTTGTTTCTGCGATGGCAGGAGAGACTGATAGGCTAATATCTTTGGCAACGAGTATAACAAAGTCTCCAAATGAGAGGGAGCTAGATGTCCTTTTAACCACAGGAGAACAGGTCGCATCGGCTCTTTTAGCTATCACCTTAAATAGCATGTACTGTGAAGCCGTATCTCTTCAAGGGCATCAGGTCAGGATAATCACAGATTCAACACACACAAAAGCAAGAATTCTAACTATAGAAAAGGATAGGATATTTTCCGAATTAGACAAAGGAAGGGTTGTTGTAGTATCAGGATTTCAAGGAATCGATGTTAATGGTAATATAACAACCTTAGGAAGAGGTGGATCAGATACAACAGCTGTGGCACTTGCTGCTGCATTGGAAGCTGATGTGTGTGAGATTTACACTGACGTAGACGGTGTTTATACAGCAGATCCAAATGTATGTCCTCGTGCAAGAAGACTCGATGCAATAACTTATGAAGAGATGTTAGAAATGGCAAGTCTTGGAGCAAAGGTTTTACAGATTAGATCAGTAGAGTTAGCCAAAAGATACAACGTGCCCGTCCTTGTGAAGTCCTCTTTTGTTGATGGGCCGGGAACGTTAGTGTGTAAGGAGGTACCAAAGATGGCAATGGAAAAGGTTATGATTTCAGGTGTGACGTTTAACAAGAATGAGGCGAAAATTACAATAAGCAAGGTTCCTGACAGACCGGGGATTGCGGCAAAGATTTTCTCTGCATTGGCTGATTCCAATATTGTTGTTGATATTATCGTTCAAAATGTGAGTAAAGGAAATTACACTGACATCACATATACAGTAGCTAAGACAGATGCCAAAAAAGCATACAAAATAACCGAGCAAGTAGCTAAAGAAATAGGCGCTGAGCAAGTGATTCTCGATGAAAATATTGCAAAGGTTTCTATTGTTGGTTCTGGTATGATGTCACATTACGGAGTAGCTGCAAAGATGTTCTCTACTTTGGCCTCAGAAGGCATAAATATTGAAGCAATAACCACTTCAGAGATTAAAATCTCGTGCGTTATTGAGGCAAAGTACGGTGAACTTGCAGTTCAGGCTCTCCATAAAGCATTTGGTCTTGATAAGGAAGATATCGAGGAGGAATAAACTTTGTTTATAGAGTTTTACGATACCACGTTAAGGGACGGTGCCCAGTCAGAGGATATATCTTTTACTCTTAACGATAAACTGAAAATAACTGAACTTCTCGATGACTTTGGTATTCATTTTATAGAGGGGGGTTGGCCTGGATCAAATCCTAAGGACCTTTACTACTTCAAGGAGGTAAAAAAACTAACCCTTAAAAATTCTAAGGTTGTCGCATTTTCAAGCACAATTAGGAAGACTTCCCATCCCGAAAATGATGAGTCACTGCGACTCCTCTTAGAAGCCGATACTGAATACGTGACTATTGTCGGAAAGAGTTGGGATTTACATGTAAAAGACGCGCTTCGCACATCCCTGGATCAGAATTTACGGTTAGTGGAAAAAACTATTAAATATTTAAAGAAACATGATCGCAAGGTTTTTTTCGATGCAGAACACTTCTTCGACGGTTTTAAAAGGAATCCAGACTATGCTCTGAAAGTAATTCTCGTCGCGAACGATGCGGGTGCTGATTGTCTTGTTCTCTGCGACACAAACGGCGGTTCAATGCCGTACGAGGTTTATGAAATTGTAAAAAACGTGAAAAAGGATAAAAGGATCAAAGTGAAACTCGGGATCCATACCCACAATGACACAGAAATGGCTGTAGCGAATACAATTATGGCTGTGAAAGCAGGTTGTGTTCATGTACAGGGAACAATAAATGGATACGGAGAAAGATGTGGTAACGCCAATCTCTGTTCCTTGATCCCTAACATTATCCTCAAAATGGGATTGGAAGGAATTGAAAAAGAAAAGCTAAAAACTTTAAGAAGGTTAAGTCTGACAGTGGATGAGATAGCTAACCTTATTCCAGATAAGCGGAAACCATACGTTGGTGAGAGCGCCTTTGCCCACAAGGGAGGAATACACGTAAGTGCCGTAAGGAGAAATCCTGAAACTTACGAACATATCTCTCCTGAACTAGTTGGTAATACCCAAAGGGTACTTGTTTCTGACCTTTCGGGAGAGAGTAACATTATACAAAAGGCCAAAGAATTCAATATTCATCTCGATCCTGAAAAAGATAAAAAACACTTAAAAGATATAGTCAAAAAAATCAAAGAAATGGAGCTTTTTGGTTATCAGTTCGAGGGAGCAGACGGAACGCTAGAATTGCTTATAAAGAAAATTTTGGGCTTTCACAAAAAGTATTTTGATCTTATTGGATTTAGAGTAATAGTAGAGAAAAAAGGGAAGATGAGTCCTATTTCCGAAGCAACAATAATGGTCAAAGTGGAAAATCATGTGGAACACACAGCAGCTCTTGGATGTGGTCCGGTGAATGCCTTAGATAACGCATTGCGCAAAGCCCTTGATAAATTCTATCCTTCGCTTAGAGATGTGGAACTCGTTGATTACAAGGTTAGAGTCCTAACAACCGAGGAAGGTACAAAAGCCCCCACGCGCGTTTTAATAGAGAGTTCAGACGGCAAAAAAGTGTGGGGAACAGTGGGAGTATCGGAAAACATAATCGAAGCAAGCTGGGAGGCCTTAGTAGACAGTATTGATTACAAGCTTCTCTTGGAAGAGGAGAAAGAGCGTGGAGAGGCTTGTTGAGATAAAGGATGCAACAAAAGAATTGAACCTTATTCGGTCACTCAGTAACTACAAAAGACCGTTTGAGGTTGTAGGTAGTTACAGGCTCATAGATGACGGAAAGATGCCTGAAGCTACGGTAATCATAAAAACAGATGATCAAGAAACCCACGAAGCATCTACTGGTGTAGGTCCCGTTGACGCGCTTGCAAATGTATTAAAAAAATCACTTACACGAGTTTTTCCTTTCATAGATAATGTAAAGCTTGTTGATTATTCTGCAAAGGTTCACGATGCAAAAACTGGTACTGCTGCAAAGGTGGAGGTTTCAATTGTATTTTCTAATGGAAAGGAACTATGGAGGGTTTCGGAAATATCCGAAAACATAAATGCTGCATCATTTATGGCTCTTCTTGATGGATTCGAATACGCAGTCCATCTCTACCATCTCTCTCCAAATCTATTGCGATAGATTTTTTCATATTCCAATTCCTCTTTTTTTATCCCTCTCTTTTTTTCATCAGGGTAACCTATACTTATTATAGAAAGCACTCGCAAATGAGGAGGAATATTCAGTACCTCTTTAACATAATCTTCTGCTGTTTTTTCTTTCGAGTGCATTCTGTTTCTTATCTGTATCCAGCAGCTACCTAAACCTAAGTACTGAGCTTGAAGTTGAACTATTATGGAAGCTATTGATCCGTCTTCTATCCAACAGTCTGATCTTTTTTCGTCACCGCAAACCACAATGCCCAACTGGGCGTCCTTCAGAAACGAAGAACCGTGTTCCTTAGCTAAGGAAAGCTTCCGCAAAATCTCCTTATCATCTACGAATACAAAACACCAAGGATTTATACCTCTCGAAGATGGAGACCGAAGGATGGCTTCTTTAAGAAGCTCAATAGTGTCAGGTTCGATAGACTTTTCACTATATTTTCTTATACTCCGTCTTTCCCTTAAAATCTCGATCATGTTTCTCCCCCATTCTATGTCAATGTTTTTCCAACTATACCTTTTACACCATTTGCGAAATCGTAGGCACTCATTTTTCTTCGGTTTTCCAGCTGAACTTCATTTATAAGCACAACCCCGTCCCCGGTAGCACACAGGATCCCATCCCGCGTTACAAGGACAATCTTCCCCGGATTTTCTGAAGTTGTTAGATTATAAACCCTAGCCTTATGGATTTTCAGTAACTTGCCATCAAGATAAGTATAAGCAACAGGCCAACCAGCGTAAGCCCTAACCATGTTTACAATTTCATACGAGCTTTTTGTCCAGTCGATTTTTGCCTCCTCCTTCGTAACCATCTTTGTGTACGTTGCAAGCCTTTCATCCTGAACTATACCTTCTTTGATCCCTTCTTTTTCTATTACATCTACAAAATCCTTCAAGATCTCTGCAGCCCTTCTAGATAATCTTTCTCCCAGAGATATGGCATCGTCGTCATCTCTAATCTCTACCTTTTCCTGAAAGAGTATATTTCCTGCATCCATCTTCTTCACCATTTTTATGATGGTTATGCCTGTTTCCTTATCACCGTTTAGAATAGTGGCTTGTATTGGGGACGGTCCCCTGTATTTTGGAAGAAGTGAAGGATGGACATTTATGGGAGCAAGTTTTGGCATTTTCAAGATCTTCTCCGGGATAATCAAGCCAAAGGATACAGTCACTATAAGGTCAAACTCATACATTTCAATTTTGTTGGCTTCTTCATCTTTGAAAGAGTCTATCTCCAGAACAATAAGTCCGAGGGATAAAGCAGTCTTTTTTACCTCATTGTCGTCAACCGTATATCCTCTGCCCTTAGGTTTTGCCTTTTTTGTCACAACTAAGGTTATTTTGTCCCTTAAAGCATAAAGGGATGGTACAGAAAAAGAGGAGGATCCAAAAAAGCAGATGGTCATTTTTCTAAATTTTTATACTCTTTTCTGAAAAGTGACCTTTTAATAGGGCTTAACCGATCTATAAAAAGAATTCCATCCAGATGGTCTATCTCATGCTGAAACGCTCTTGCAATTATTCCCTCACACTCTATAGTTAATTCTTTCTCTTGAAGATCTATACCCTTAACAATAACTCTTTTTGATCTCTTTAGAAATTCAAAATATCCAGGGATACTTAAGCATCCCTCCTCTTTTATCTCTTCTTCCTCAGATGAGACAATTTCCGGATTTATCACTACTAAAGGCCCGCTTGTTTTCAATCCGTCAACCACTATGAGTCTTAAATTGTACCCCACCTGATTTGCGGCCAAACCTATCCCGCTAGCATTTCTCATTGTATCTATCATATTCTTGGACAGATCAATAAGCTCCTGAGAGATCTCTTTAATCGGAAGCGCCTTTCTTCTAAGAATTGGATCAGGGTACTTTCTTATTTCAAGAATTGCCATAAGTAATTTTAAGACTAGTATTACACTTTAGTCAATTTCAAAACTTCATATACTTCGGAAAAATTTTGCCAGGATTAAGAATGTTATTTGGATCAAAGAGTTTCTTTATCTTTGCCATGGTAATAAGTGCTTCTCTAGAAAGTTCCATATCTATGTAATCTGACTTTAAAGTTCCAATTCCATGTTCTCCTGATATGGTACCACCAAGTTGAATGGTCTCTTTAAATATCTCACGTACTGCTTTTTCCGCTTTTTCCCAGTCCCTAGGTTCATCTTTTATCATGATGCTTACATGAAAGTTTCCGTCACCCGCGTGTCCGAAGCTTAATATGGGAATGTTCAACTCTTCACTTAAGACCTCAAGCTTTCTTATAAGAATAGGAATCTTTGAACGTGGGACTACAACATCCTCGGCTACCTTAACTGGATTCAAATTGTATGTAGCCTGGGAAAGTGTCCTTCTTGCAAGCCATAATGCCTCAGACTCTTTGGGATCATAAGTGATCCTAAACTCCGATGCTTTCTTCTCCTTTAGTATGGGGATAATCTTTTCCACCTGGGCTTTTACAGATGCCTCATCCCCATCAACCTCTATGAGAAGCAAGGCCCCTGTTTCTTCAGGAATTCCTATGGGATTTGCCATCTCACTGCAAATCACGGATGCTCTATCCATGAACTCCATGACTGCAGGAACTATACGTGCCGATATTATCCCCGACACACAAATTGCCGCATCTTCAACTTCTCTAAAAAAAACAAGAAGCGTAGCTTTACTTTCGGGCAAAGGGATAAGTTTCAGTATGATTTTTGTGATAACGCAAAGAGTACCTTCGCTTCCCACAAAAAGTCTCGTTAGATCGTAACCAACTACGCCCTTCATCGTCCTTACGCCAGTCTCTATTATTTCTCCAGTAGGCAAAACAACTTGTAGTCCCAACACATAGTCTCTTGTTACCCCGTATTTCAGAGAATTAGGTCCTCCAGCACACTCCGCTACGTTTCCACCTATTGTTGAGTATTTGTGAGACGCAGGATCGGGGGGGTAAAAAAGCCCGTGTTTCTTCACCTCCTCTTGAAACTCGTAAGTAATCACACCTGGTTCGACAATAGCGATTAAATTCTCTTTATCAATTTCAAGTATCCTATTCATTTTTGTAAAAACCATTACCACTCCACCTGAAATTGATACTGCACCTCCTGTCACACCAGAACCCTGACCTCTTGGAATAACTGGAAAATTGTGTTCATTCGCTAATTTTAGCACCTCTGAAACTTGACTAGCTGATTTGGGGAAAATTACAAGATCCGGCACTGAACCATGCGCTCTCGCATCAAATGAATAGCACTTTCTTTCCTCCTCCGATATTAGAACATTCTCTTTTCCCACAATTTCTCTGATCTTATCTATAAGTCTACTATTCATGTTATCTAAAAGGTGTGAATATCGTTCAAATTAAGACTATTTTCCCTTTGTTTTCTTTTGTGAACCTGCCTATAATCCAGACCTCGATACCTAATTTGTGTGCATTTTCTTTTAACATAAAGGAACTTCCTTCCGGCACTGCGAAAAGAAGTCCCCCCGATGTCTGGGGATCAAAGAGAATATCATAAATAGGTCCCTCAAAAAGGTTTATAACGTAAGTCTTGAAATAATCTCTATTCCGATAAAGACCACCCGGTAAAAATCCTGATTTTGCTAGTTCTATAGCACCATCGATAAGGGGTATTTCTTTTAAATACAACTCTACCCCTATTTCTTCCTTTATCATCTCTTTTAGATGGCCTATCAATCCAAATCCTGTCACATCTGTTGCACCGTGTGTCTCTAAAGAAAGCATTAATTCTGAGGCCTTATTGTTTAGTGTCGCCATTATTCTACTCACATTTAAAATATCATTCTCTTTGAGAAGGTCGGCCTTAATCCCCGTGTTTAGAATGCCGGTACCTAAGGGTTTTGTCAGCACAAGGATATCTCCCGGTTCTGCGCCCTCATTCCTTATTATTCTTCTTGGATGTATTATTCCTGTAACAGCCAATCCATATTTTATCTCTTCATCATCTACACTGTGACCGCCTATCAAAACAGCACCCGCTTCCTTTATCTTTTCTGTTCCTCCCCTCAGAATCTCTTTGAGTATAGCGAGGTCAAATTTTTTCGGTGAGAAACAAACTATATTCATCGCGGTCTTAGGTACACCGCCCATTGCGTAAATATCACTCATAGCGTTGGCAGCTGCTATTTGACCAAACCAGTAAGGATCATTCACAACGGGTGTGAAAAAATCCACTGTTTGCACAATACCCAACTCCTCAGTCAATTGGTATACGCCAGCATCATCAAATCCTTCTATCCCCACTAATACGTTATCATCTTTGGGGATTTCGATTCCGCAAAGAACTTCACTTAGGTCACCCGGACCTATTTTTGATGCTCAGCCGGCGCCCCTTACACTTTTGGTAAGCGTTATCTTACTCATATTCCTCTTTTATTCTATTTTTTTAGTTTTGGTAGCGATTTCTTTTGGCTTTTTTTCTCTCTAAATCTTCTTACAAGCTTTTCTTTATCTAGCTCTATTTTCTCAATACCAGAGTAATAACAACATGTTGCACTTCGAAAGTTATTGTCGAAAATCCTCACCTTTCCATCTTGGAAATCGATTCTTACGTAGCAGAACCCCCCAGGAAGCTCAGATCTTCTCTCTTCTATTACCACTCCCATTCCCCATCTGGCATTTTTTTTGTGGTAAACCCAATCTCCCACTTGTAAATAAAGAATACAATCGTTGTCCATAACCTAATCATATAGTAAAGTGAAGGTACAGTTCAAGGAAATTTTATGAAAAAAAACAAAAAAAGGCGGGTAGAAACCCCGCCTTTTTTATCCCTTATCCCCACTAGCTACCTAACATCGCTCCATTTACCGTATCTTTCTCTTAAGACTCTATGAAGTATTTTTCCTGCACCGCTTCGGGGCATCTCTTCGTCCTTTATAAATATGACGTTTTTAGGTATCTTATAACCCGCTATCTTTCCTCTGCAAAACTCTATTATTTCCTCAGGCGTTGCCGACTGTCCTTCGTGGAGTACAACAACTGCTGTTACCGCTTCTCCCCATTTTTCGTGAGGGATTCCTATCACTGCAACATCCTTTACCTTGGGATGGGCTCCAACGACATTTTCCACTTCAGAAGGATAAACGTTTTCTCCACCAGTAATTATCATGTTAGCCTTTCTGTCTACAAGTACGTAGTACCCGTCCGGATCCCTGTAAGCCATATCACCTGCACTAAAATACTCTCCTTTCATCGCAGCCTTTGTTTTCTCAGGATCTTTCCAATATCCCTCAAAAACCATTGGGCTCCTTGAGTAAAGTTCTCCCACAACGTTTGGCTCTGTAATTATATTCCCGTTTTCATCGTAAAGTCTTATTATATCTGATCCAATAACCTCTCTACCTATAGACCCGAGTTTACTCAATTGCTCCTCTGGTTTTAAAATTGTAACAATTCCCGCCTCTGTAGAGCCGTACGCTTCCCATAGCCTAGAATTAGGGAACATTTTCATTATTCCGAGCTTTGTATCCCTCCTTGCTGGCGCAGATGAAATAAGAAGTTTTTTCACCGAGGAAAGATCGTATTTCTTTTTTACTTCATCTGGAAGAGCAAGCATCATAATGTAATGTGTAGGAACAAGAGACGTAAATGTAATCTTATGCTCTGAAAAGGTCTTAAGAAGATCCTCTGGATCAAAGCTTACCATATTGTACGCCATGACCGTAGCCCCAACCCAAGTAAATACGAAGGAATAAAACAGAGAATTTATATGGCAAAGAGGCATTACAAGCAGTACTATATCATCGTGCTCAAATTCATGATCGTAAAGCATTATGAAATACTGGGCTATTAAATTTCCATGGCTTTTCATAACCCCCTTTGGCAGACCAGTTGTACCACCTGTGTACATTATTACCCATATGTCATCTGCGTCAACTTTCACGTCAGGCTCTTCTGAACTTGCATCCCTGATCATATCTTCGTAATTTAAATACCCCTCGTAATATGGGCTATCAACAGCAAATGAAATGTAGTGTTCCACTGTAGGAAGGTTCTTTTTCATATTATTTACTTGTTTGATCCAGGGAAGTTCATTACCTTTCTGGTCTTTTCCACCTTGTACGATGAATGCTTTAGCCTCCGCATGGTTTATTATATATTCCATTTCTGGAGGAGCGAGTCTAAACATAATAGGAACACATATAAAACCTCCCTTTGCGGCAGCCGCATATATCTCAAGCCACTCTACACAATTGTAAGCTAGTACACAAAATCGGTCTCCTTTCTTCAGTCCAATTTTCGAAAGAGCATTTGCTAGTCTGCATGCTCTTTCATTCCACTCCTTAAAAGTGTACTGCTTGTTTAAATCCTTGACCCCAATTTTATTAGGCCACTTAAAGGCATTTACCCTTAAAACATCCTTAGCTGTGATCCAAACACCGTGTTTCATACTATCCCTCCTTTTTTATTTTATTTTCCTCTTTCATTCAACAAGTTCAAGAATATGATAAACCTTCTGGGGCATTTTATTTTGTAATACACTATCTATAAGGTTTATCATGCATCCGGGACAGGCAGTAACCACTATGTCTGCTTGCGTTGCCTTTATTCCCTCCATTTTCTTTTTTGCAATCTTTTTGGTCGTTTCGTAATGGTAAAGACTAAATGATCCTCCCATACCGCAACAAAGATCTGCATTTGGCATCTCAACATACTTTATCCCTTGCAAATTTTTGAGGATCTTTCTTGGTTGCTCCTTTATATCCTGATATCTGATTAAGTGGCAAGGATCATGCCATGTAACTGTTTTTCCCTGAAATTCTTTTCTAACTTTTAACTCCTTTGGGTCTATCTTCAGAATGTCTACAAGAAACTCCATACTGTCTTTCACCTTTTTTGAAAAATTACCATATCTTTGTTTCTGTTCATCAGAATCTGCCAAGTATTTCTCGTAGTCCTTAAGTGTGGAACTGCATGTGCCACAAGCGGTCACTACCATATCCACATCCTTGAAGGCCTCTATGTTCATATCCGCCAATAGTCTACCTGTTTGAAAGTCCCCACTGAAGTATATTGCTGCCCCACAACAATTCTGGTCTTTTGGGATTACCACCTCCACATTTCTTTTCGTTAAGAAATCTATCATTTTTATGCCTATCTCAGGATAAATAAAATCTGTGGCACACCCCATAAAAAAACCAACCTTCATTAAAGGCTCATTTCCATCCTGTGGTTTATAAACAGGTTTTACTATATCCCGAAGGAATTTCGGTGCCAGCTCCGGTATGTTTCGACCTGCACCTAATGCTTTGAGAAAATCCGGAAGGTGTCTAATATTACCCTCACTTTTTGGCAAAAGCCACTGAAATGCCTTAGCCAGTTTCAGATACCGCGCAAATTTTTTCCTGTCAGACATAACTCCTCTAAAGACAAAGCTTTTTAAAAATCCTAGGCCTTTTTCATTGACCATTTCGGCACGCGCACCCACTACCACTCTGTCAATCTGGGCTTTTGCAGGACAGTTGACAACACATCTTTTACACAGAAGACATTTGCTTATGATCTTTCCCATTTCATCAGTAAATTCCTGCTCACCCCTTAGGGCAAGCTTCACAAGATAGTTCTTTCCACGGGCAACTGAAGTCTCAATTCTTTCCTCCTGGTAAACAGGACAAAAATATGTGCAAAAGCCACATTTCATGCATTGATCCACATACTGCTCTATCTTTTTCAGTTCCTTCAATTCCTTCACCTTACTCCCCCTCAGATTTACTCCCAAATTTTTCCAGGGTTCATTATGTTGTTTGGATCCAGAAGTGCCTTGATTTTCTTCATTAGGTCTACGACTTTTGGATCTGTAACCCTGGTGAAAAACTTTTGCTTTTCTAGTCCGATTCCGTGCTCACCTGATAGCACCCCGCCTAGCTCAACCGCAGCGTAAATAATCTCTTCCATAGCCTTTGTTGCCTTTTCATAGTGTTCCTTGTTGCTTATATCCGTAAGAAATGACGGATGGAGGTTCCCATCTCCGGCATGTCCAAGCATTACGAGTTCTAGTCCATACTTCTTTGCTATCTCTTTACTTTTCTTTATAAGGTCCGGAATTTTTCCTCTTGGGACCGTAACATCCTCTGAAAGAACTGTTTTTGCCTTTCCGAATACCGCGGCAAACCCTGCTCTTCTGGCCATCCAATATCTATTGGCCTCGTCCGTGTCCTTTGCCACTCTTACGTCAGTGGCCCCGTATTTTTTTGATATATCAACCACTTTTTCTGTTTCCTTCTGGACTGCCTCATCAATTCCATCACACTCAAACAAAAGCATAGCGTCCGCATCCCTGGGTAGACCCATAGGCATCATCTCTTCTATTCTATTTATAACCCAGTTATCCAGAAGTTCTATTTTACCGGGAATTACACCATTTTCCAGTACTCGAAATACCGTTTCACCAGCCTTTGTAACATCATCATAAACAGCCACTATGGTCTTTCTTGAAGGGGGTAAGGGGTTAAGCTTCAATTCTGCCTTAGTTATAACTCCCAAAGTCCCTTCCGAACTTATAAATAAGTGCAACAGGTCATAGCCCACCACATTCTTCAATGTCCTGCCTCCGAGATTAACAACCTCTCCGGTGGGTAATACAACTTCTAATCCAAGTACATATTGTTTAGTCACTCCATATTTAACACATGCTGGACCTCCAGCATTTTCAGCTATAATTCCTCCTATTGTGGCACCAAGAAAGCTTTGAGGGTCAGGTGGAAAAAAAAGACCTTCCTTTAGGAGGGCATTATTTAGATCCTGAAGAACTACCCCGCACTCCACAGTACATGTGAGATTCTCTTTGTCTATCTTCAATATATTATTCATCTTAGTGGTACACAGCACTATTCCCCCCATCCATGGTACTGATCCACCGCTAACATTTGTTCCTCCACCTCTTGGTGTAACTGGTACTTTTTCTCTGTTAGCAACTTTTAAAATTTCCGATATTTGGATTGTGTTTTTGGGGAAGACCACAACATCCGGCTCCCTTATCCAGTTTGTGGTTCCATCATAAGAATAAGCTTTTAGGGCTTCTTTCGTTGTTAATACTTCGCCTTCTCCCACAATTTTCTTTAATTCTTCAATAACTGCGGTCTTAATCATTAATTCCCCCTGAACATGATTCTAATTTTTTCTGTCTACTGTTCACATGTTATATTCACATGGCTTGGATTTGTCAAGAGAAAATAAAACCAAGTTTTATATATAAAACTCAAAGGATTTTAAATAGTTGTAAAAAAGAAATTGTGAAAAAAAGAATTAGCTCGATCTAAAATGTAAACAAAAAACTAAAATTTGAAACTCCCCAAGTATTCTTTTAATCCTATCACCAAGTTGTTAAGTCCTGCCACTAATTTTACATGATGTTCTATACCTTCGGATGTCCTCATAATGGACTGTTTTATTTCTTCTACATTACGGTTTATTTCTTCTGCTGCGAGTGACTGCTGAGAAGAGGCTGTAGCTATCTGAGTTACAAGCCCCATAACATGTTCTGATCCTTTTACTATTTCATTAAGGATGTTTTGAACCTCTTTAGTTTTCGAAGCACTAATTTCTACCTCTTTTTTTATTCTTTCCATTGAACCAACCGTGTTTACTATTCCATCTTTTATGGACATCACTGTCTTTCCTATGTCTTTTGCAGCAAGGACCGTTTTTTCTGCCAACTTCCTTACTTCGTCAGCAACAACGGCAAACCCTCTGCCGGCTTCGCCAGCACGTGCCGCCTCAATTGCTGCATTAAGTGCAAGCAAGTTCGTTTGATCCGCTATATCTTCTATCACCTTTATGATTTCATCTATAAGGTCAGAAAGTTTTCCTAATTCATTTACGGTATTTGAGGAATTCTGAACAGTTTCTTTAAGTCTTCCCATAATTTCTACGCTTTCCCTGGTCATTTCCTCCCCATTTTTCGCTATCTTCGATGATCTGATCGACTCTTCTTTCGCAAATTCAGCACCTTTTGCAACTTCGAGTACGCTTGCGGTCATTTCTTCAACGGCTGCTGCCACATTGACCGTCTTTTCACTCTGTGTCTTCATTATGTTTTTCATTTCTTCTGCTTTGGCGTACAAATCTGACGAAGTTTTGGAAACCCCCTCAGTCAACTCGTCCACTTTGAGGACAATTTCTTGAATATGGTCCACGAACTTGTTAAATTTTTTACTCAAGGTTTCGAATTCGTCGCCTGTTTCTATTTTTTGCAATCTTTTTGTTAAATCCCTTTCTCCTTCCGCTATATCCGTCAGGGCAAGGGTTATCCTTTTTAAAGGATATATAACATTCCTTGATACCAATGCATAAGAGGCCGGTATTATTAACGCTATCAACAATAAACTAAGTACAACATTCATGTAAACGAAGGCTTTAGCTTTCTGGTAAACTTTATCCTTTTTGACACCCACACACACAAATCCTGGATTGTTATTCTCACTTATCGGAAGTTTGATTTCAAGATAATCACTTGACGCCACATGAGCGGATCCTAGCTTAGTTTTATCTGGGTTGTAAAAAGTTTTTCCGTGCTCATCGGTAACGACAATGTAAGAAATATCACTTTCGTATCCCTTCATCATTTTGTCACATTCCTTTTCAATCATGTTAGCAACAACAGCGCTTTCCCCTATCTTTCCACCTAATGTGTTAACTTCATTGATGGTCTTTATTATAGGGTCTGCATACATTTTCATTCTTTTTTCTAAATCTTCCCGAGCAAGTTTTGCATAGTTGTAGAAACCAAAAATAGTACATACCAGGGCTGTAATTAATATACTCGCAAATATGATACCAATAAGACGTGATCTTACGTTCCACTTCATTTCAACCCCTATTATCCACCTATATGTATATCGGACAATCTTGAAAAAACTTAAGACAAATGCTCTTAATGGATAGAAAGTCCTAAAATGACATCTTTTTTGATATCATCAGGGCAAAGTATTTCCATTATTTTCAACGCAAAATCTATTGCGTATCCCGCACTCTTTCCCGTCACCAAATTGGAATCTACAACAATAGCCTGAGGTTCGTAAATTCCATGCTTCAGAAGGTGCGAAAACGCGGGATGGCAGGTTACTTTCTTTTCTTTTGTCATTCCATGATAATCCAGAACAACTGCAGGAGCAGCGCATATAGCACCAATGAGCGCTCCCCGTTTTGCATTTACTTGGAGTATATCGATAAAAGCTTTGCAATCCCTTATGTTTTCTGATCCAGGCATACCTCCAGGTATAATTATAGCATCGTAATGGAGATCTGTTGTAACCTCCTCAATAGGCATATCAGCAATAATCCTTACCCCTTTTGAACACGTAAGTATTTTACCTCCTATTCCAACAATCTCTACTCGCGCTTTTGCTCTTCGCAATATGTCAACTATTGCTATCGCCTCAAGCTCCTCCGAACCTTCTGCCAAAGGGACAAGAACCCTTTTTTCAGAGTTCAATGTTTAACCCTCCTTTCTATTGTATCCGAATCTCTCTTCAAAAACTGGTGCAATGAGATTGTCTACAGGAGCATAGTCATCGCTTATGGTTATTACCCTTCTTCCAGTCATCATCTTTTCTACCAGCTCCTCAGGAACTACAACAGTAGTTGCTCTTCCCTTAAGTCTATGAGAGGTTACATACTTATCAAACTGTTTCATATTTATATTGGTTTTTGTCGCAATTACTATGAAAGTGCTTATCCTTAAACTCTCAAAGTTCGGCGAAACGGAAAGCAGAAAAACCCTATCCTGTCCAAAGACTTCTTTCAGGGTCTTTATATATGAAGGTAAGAATTCGCCCTTTTGAAAGTTGTCTATGATATTTGACAGAAGTATCCCTTTTTCGGTCATTATGTTCTTAATCTGACTTAAAAATTCACGTGTAGTCAAATGATAAGGAACAGTAAGGTCATTGTATGCATCTAAGAAAACGAGATCGTATTTTTCCGTACAGTTCATCACATACCATCTTCCATCGGTGTTATAGGTTCTGATCCTGGTCTCTCTAGGCAGTCCAAGATGCTCATACGCCACTTTTGTTACCTCGGGATCTATTTCTACTACATCGATATGTGCATTCGGATAATACACTTCCATGTATCTAGGAAATGTGTACCCACCTCCCCCGATGGTCAATGTTTTGAATTCATCATTCTGCTTATACCTCCATTTCAACACATCCGCATATATTCTTTCATATTCGTATTCAATGTGAGCCGGGTTTTTCTTACAAACATAGGAATGGATAAGATTGTCTAGAACTAGGGCTTCAAGGTCTGTTTTCCCATCTGAGCTCTTTGCTCTACAAAGCTTTATAGTGTAATAGTCGCTTTCCCTATATAAGTAAGCGTTTTCAGGAAGCTTCACTTTATAAAGAAAATCATAAGAAAGAAATACACTTCCACCCAATATTCCTAAAAGCAATAATGAGTGAACTTTTCTCCCAAACAGTGAACCTGAAAACAAAGCTGCCAAAATTAAGATAACAGCGATGGTGAATACTATGTTTCTGGTTCCCATCCATGATATTAGAAAAAAACCTGTAATATAGGTACCTATTATTGCCCCAAGTGTGGAGAACGCATATATTTTTCCAACAACCCCACCCGCACACTCTAAGTTTTTCAGTGCTAGTTTCACCACAACTGGAGATATGGTCCCTAGTATGCAACTAGGTAAAAAGAAAATTATTGAGGTGACAACAAATATTCTCATCATGAGGGACAAAGGGAACTTATAAGTGGCAACAAGATTAGTAAGGGGCACTATTGTTAGTGCGGTTAAACCTGAAAGGAGCAAAAGAATAGCCAGTGTCCTACGGGAAGGGTATCTGTCTGCTATCTTTCCTCCGATATAGGCTCCAATACTTATTCCTGCCAAGATAATACCTATAATGCTCGTCCAGGTATAAATGGATACCCCAACAAAAGGAGCCAGTATTCGACCGGCCACAATTTCTATCACTAAAGTGCAGAAGCTCGCAATGAACGTTATGATGTATGCTTCTAATAGAGTCATTTCTTTTGCACCTCGTCTGTGATAATTTTAAGGTAAATAATTCATCGTATGATATTTTGTCAAAACTTTTTTCGTTGAAGAATGGATTTTTTACCACTTACTAGAGGAGAAGTCAAAAAGAGAAACTGGGACAAGGTCGACGTAATACTTGTTTCTGGTGATGCATACGTAGACCATCCTTCGTTTGGTATATCAATCATCGGGAGGGTATTAGAAAATTTAGGTCTAAGAGTTGCCATAATCTCCCAACCTGACTGGCGAGACACGAAAGACTTCACAAGATTTGGAAGGCCAAAACTTTTTTTTGGAATAAGTTCAGGAAATGTAGATTCGATGGTTGCGAATTACACCCATAACAAAAAAAAGAGAAGAAATGATGATTATTCCCCCGGGGGAAAGCCCGGCTTGAGGCCTGACAGAGCCCTAATTGTTTATGCGAACAGGGTGAAGGAGACTTATCCAGATGTCCCGATTGTCATAGGCGGACTAGAAGCAAGTTTGCGACGCTTTGCCCACTATGATTTCTGGGACAACAATGTGAGAAGGTCAATCATTTTTGACTCCAGAGCAGACATCCTCGTTTACGGAATGGGAGAAAAACAGGTGATGGAAATTGCAGAAAGAATAAAAAATGGTAAACCCCTTTTCGGGATTCGAGGAACGGCCGTAGTGATGAGAAGGGATTTTTTTGAATCGCATAAAAAGTTCGATAAATATCTGGAAAGAGCGCTAGAATTACCTTCTTTTGAGGAAGTAAAAACTAACAAAAAAAAGTTCCTTGAGGCCTTTAAGCTTATTTATCAGAATCAAAATCCATTCACCGGTCGAACGCTTGTTCAACCTCACGGAAATAGGTTGCTTGTAGTTTATCCGCCTCAACCGCCTTTCACCACAGACGAAATAGATTGGATATACAGCCTTCCCTACGTGAGAAGACCCCATCCCGCTTATGACGATTTCGGAGGGGTGCCCGCATACGAGACGGTTAAATTTTCAATAGCATCACACAGGGGATGCCCAGGTGAATGTAGTTTCTGTTCACTTTTTGTACACCAAGGGAGAATAATACAGTCAAGAAGTTCTCGCTCCATAATAGAGGAGGCAAAAAAGATAACAGCCCTTAAGGATTTTAGCGGAACTATAACAGATGTTGGCGGGCCAACAGCTAATCTTTACTCAGCAACATGTGATCTATGGAAAACTAATGGAGGATGTGTTCACAGAAGCTGTATGGTTCCAAAAAAATGCAAGAACTTAAAGATCAATTTTGGTAAGCACATAAAATTACTAAAAGAAATGGCCTCTATACCGAAGGTCAAACATGTATTTATAGAAAGTGGTTTTAGATACGATCTTTTAATAGATGAATCCGGAACTTCATATCTCCGCTACTTAATGAAAAATCATATCAGTGGACAGATGAAGGTAGCTCCAGAGCATTTATCAAAAAAGGTTCTTAAGTTAATGAATAAACCACCATTCGAATTGTATGAAAAATTCGTAGAGGTTTTTACCGCACTAAAAAAAAGATTGGAAAAGGATCTTTACTTAGTTAACTATTTCATTTCGTCGCATCCTGGAGCTACTTTGGAAGACGAGATTGAACTCTTTTCATACCTTATTTCAAGACGTCTGCGTCCCGAACAAATCCAAGATTTTTTACCATTGCCCATGACTGTATCCGAGTGTATGTATTATACCGGTATTCATCCCCTCACAGATGAGGAAGTCTACGTTCCATTCAGTTTCAGAGAAAGAAAAATGAGAAGGGCGCTTCTCCAATATTACAAGGACCAAAATAGAAACCTTGTTATCGAAGCCTTAAAAAAAACAAAAAGATACGATCTCTTATATGTTTTTAAGAAACACTGTTATTAACATAAAGTCTGGCCACTGCAGGACATCACCTGATATTGCCTACTCCTATTTCTGAAAACAGATATTCCCTTAAGACCAAGTCTGTAAGCCTGAACAAAAATCTCCTCTATCTCATGAACTTTCGTAGCTTCCGGAAGGTTTATCGTTTTACTTACGCCATTGTCGATATGTCTCTGAAATGCAGCCTGGATTCTTAAGTGCCACGCTGGGGATATAGAATATGTCGTTCTGAAGAGTCTTTTTATCGTTTCTTCCGATTCGCCTCTATCCAGAAACTCCTTAAAGAGAGGATCCTCTATCTCTATTTTTATGTCACCCAGAATGATTCTAGTGTAATTCACATCATAGATAGGCTCTATTCCGCTAGATGTTCCAGCTATGAGACTCAAAGTCCCCGTTGGGGCTATTGTGGTAGTCGTCGCATTTCTCTGTGGAAGTCCCGTTTTTTGCCATACGCTCCCCTCGTAAGATGGAAAGGTCCCTCTTCGTTCAGCAAGTACTTTCGAAGCTATCTTGGATTCTTTCTGAATGAAACCCATCAGTTCCTCAGCTATACGTTCTGCCTCTATAGTATCATATGGGATTCCCATTTTTATGAGCATATGGGCAAAACCCATTACGCCTAGCCCTACTTTCCTTGTAAGTTTACTCATTCTTTCAATTTCGGGATGAGGATAGCGGTTCATATCTATCACGTTGTCCAAAAATCTTATAGCAAGATGGACAATTTTTTTCAGTTTTTCCCAATCAACTTTGCCATCTTTCACTAATGAAGAGAGATTAATCGAGCCTAAACAACACGATTCGTAAGGTAGTAAGGGTTGTTCAGAACATGGGTTCGTAGCTTCAATCTTTCCTAAATGGGGCAAAGGATTACCTTTGTTTATAGTGTCTATGAAAATACACCCGGGCTCCCCACATATATGAGCCGACTCTGCAATAAGATTCATAAGTTTTCTTGCTTTAACTGTTCTTACTACCCTTTTGTCTCTTGGATTGATAAGCTCAAATTCTTCATCTTTAAAGTACGCTTCCATGAATCTGTCCGTTACGGCCACTGATATATTGAAGTTCGTTAACTCATTTGGATCCCTCTTTGCTGTGACAAATTCCTCTATATCCGGATGGTCTATACTAAGAATACCCATGTTCGCGCCCCTTCGTGTTCCTCCTTGTTTTATCACTTCCGTCGTAATGTTGAATACCTTCATAAACGACACTGGACCACTTGCCACTCCCATGGTAGAGGAAACAATATCCCCTTTTGGCCTCAATCTTGAGAAAGAAAATCCGGTCCCTCCTCCACTTTGATGAATCTTTGCCGTCAGTTTAACTGCTTCAAAAATCGAATCAAGTGAATCCTCAACTGGTAGAACAAAACATGCTGCAAGCTGTCCTAAATCTTTTCCCGCATTCATAAGACATGGAGAATTCGGTAAAAATTCGAGGTCTTTCATAATTAAGAAAAATTGCTCAGCCATATATAAATGTTCGTTCTTAACGTAGTTCTTTTCAGCCTCGGCTATGTACGTTGCCACCCGCCAAAACATACCCTCCGGATCTTCAGCTAATCTTCCATCTTTTTCCCTTTTAAGGTATCTTCTCTCAAGAATCATACGTCCGTATCGGTCAATCATACAAGCCCCCTTTTAAAAAACTCTGCGATTTCGCAATGTTTCAAATCATATCCTATAATTTTTCAACAAGTTTTTCACAGAAAATGTGGAAAACTTACCAAGTTCTTTACTGGTTTTGATTTTTTGAAGCATACTTAACCTTTAGAAATTCAATTATCCCTGGCATAATAGAAATAACTATTATGGCTACTATCACAATAGAAAAGTTCGACCTCACAAAAGGAATATTCCCGAAGTAATATCCTGCAAATGTGCATATAAGTACCCAGGCTATCCCACCGATTATATTGTAAATAAGGAACTTTGAGTATGTCATTTTGCCTATTCCCGCTACAAAAGGCGCGAAGGTTCGTACAATCGGTACGAACCTCGCAATGATTATGGTCTTCCCGCCGTATTTTTCGTAAAACTCATGTGTCCGTTCCAAATGCTTCTTATTTAAAAATCTGACATTTTCCTTACTAAAAACCTTTGGTCCAACAATTGCTCCGGCCCAGTAATTTACCGTGTCTCCAAGAATCGCCGCAAAAGAAAGGAGAACTATTGTTGTGCTTATATCTATAGCCCCCAACGCGCAAAATGTACCTGCTGCAAAAAGTAAAGAGTCTCCTGGAAGAAAGGGGGTAACTACCAATCCTGTCTCGAGAAAAACTATCAGAAAAAGGATAAGATATGTCCACGCCCCGTATTCCGCGATGATCACGGAAAGATGCTTGTCTATATGCAGGATAAAATCGATTAATGTCCCCATAAGGTCCGATTTATCGTATAATCAAAATTTCTCACTGTCAATAAACCGCACCGTGTTTTAAAAGGCAAAAATCTTCATTCTATACTCGTATTCTTTTTATAAGCCTTTTCTTTTGTATGGATTAAAGTTTTCACTAATGCCTCACTGAATCCCATTTAGATTTTTGTAATTAACCTTTTTTCAGGAAAAAGTCATATCTTTCAGTAATTGTACAAAAAAAGAATGTTGCGGAATGGTTTTTAGTTTTAAGTTATGTTTGAAAAATCAGAATTTTTTGAGATATCATAGGATTATTATGGTGAAAAATATCGTATTCATAGCAGTTTCCTATCTTTTGGGGTCCGTTCCATTTGGCGTTATACTCTCAAAATTTAAAGGGGTAGATCCTAGAAAAACAGGAAGCGGAAATATAGGAGCAACAAATGTTATGAGATCAGCAGGAAAAATATATGGGGTTCTTACGCTTCTGTGCGATACATTGAAAGGCTTTGTGCCTGTATATTTGGCCAAATATATGGAGCTGCCAGAGATATTTGTGATTAGTGCAGGCCTTGCATCGTTTATTGGTCACGTTTTTCCCTTTGTCTTGAAGTTTAAAGGAGGAAAAGGGGTTGCTACAGCCTTTGGTGTCTTTTTAGGTCTAAATTTTGTTGCTACATTGCTGTCCCTATTTATCTTCATTGTGATTGTGGGGATTTGGAGGTACGTATCTTTGGGTTCGATTATCACCTCTTTCTCTTTCCCTTTTATACTTTACTTAGTTGGAGAATCTAATAAAACGATAGTCATTTCCACCATAATCGTAGCTCTAATAATCTTAAGACACAAAAATAACTTGCAGAGACTTATACAAGGTACCGAACACAGATTGCAATTTTAGTCTTTCCAGAATTCAGGGACAAGAAGTACGAGTACAGTATAGAGTTCTAAACGTCCTGTTAGCATCAAAAAAGACAAGACCCACTTTGAAAATGATGGCAAATGAGAATAGTTCTCACTGGGACCCACGTTTCCGATTCCTGGTCCCACATTTCCAAGTGTGGCACTTACCGCTCCGATCGCAGTATCTATGTTCACATCTTGGAAAGTTAAGATAAAAACACCCAATATGAAAAGCAAGAGATAGAGCAAAATAAAGGCAATTATTCCGGAAACGATTGATTCATCCACGACCTTTTTATCTATCCGAACTGGGAAAATAGCGTGAGGTCTGAAAAACTTTTTAATATGTGCAATGAGAAACTTAAGCATGACACATATTCTCACGTTTTTTATGGCACCGCCCGTAGACCCAGAACATCCGCCTATAAACATTAACACGAGGAGAATCGCTTGAGCATTGAACGGCCAAACTTCGTAATCATCCGTTACAAAACCTGTGGTACTCACTATGGAGACCACCTGAAATAAAGAGTGTCTAAATAGGCTTTCATCAAGGCTCTTCCCATCTAAAACCCTTATTGTCATTATCGCGACAGTTGCCATACAGATAATAGCACAAAAAAATCTGAACTCGGTGCTTCTTAAATAAGATGCGGGCTTCCCAGAGAGTGCAAGAAAATGGAGATTGAAATTCGTAGACGCTATAAACATAAAAATGATTACCACATAATGTATATAAGGTGAGTTAAAGGCTCCGAGACTCTGATTATAGGGGGCGTATCCACCTGTAGCCATAGTTCCAAAAGCAATACACATGGCATCGAAAAGACTTAAACCTCCAAACATGATTAATACGATCTCAACTAAGGTAAAAAGGATGTATGTACCCCACAATAGTTTTGCAGTCTGACTTATCCTAGGAGATATCTTGTCCTTTGTGGGACCAGGGGCCTCGGCTTTAAATAGTTGAAATCCACCTACTCCAATCAATGGAAAAATGGCAACAGCTATGCCAATTACTCCCATTCCGCCAAGCCATTGTATAAGATCACGCCACAAAAGCACACTTTTTGGAAGAACCTCTATGTTCTTAAGAATGCTCGCTCCAGTAGTGGTGAAGCCAGATACGCTCTCAAAAAAAGCATCCGTAAGCGAAGGAATACACCCTGTAACTAAAAATGGGATGGTCCCAAAGAATGAGATACTTATCCAACCAAAACTCACAATTACTAATCCCTCTTTAACAGAAATCTCTTCCGACCTTCCACAGAAAAGAGAAAGTAAAAGACCAAGTAATGAAATTCCTATACCTGTAAAAATGAAAACAAAGTGCGTGTTTTCTTCGTAATAAATTGAAAATGGGACGGGTAAAAACAAAAAAGAACTAAATACAATCCATATCTTTCCAAGAACAGAAAAAATCCTTAAAAATCTCAATTTTTCTGTTAAACCTCAGAATCTTTGTTCGAGTTCATGAATGGCATGCGGGAGGGCAAAAAGAATTACCCTATTTCCAGGCTCAATAACTGTGTCTCCGTATGGCACAATAACCTCCTCCCCCTTGATTATAGCGGCCACCAGTGACCCTTCCGGAAACTTTAAGTTTTTTAAAGGTTTGCCTACCAATTTACTTTCCTTTCGCACCTTTATTTCTATTGCCTCTGCGTCAATGCCGTGAAATGTTGCGACCGAAACCACCTCTCCCTTCCTTAAGAACCTAAGAATCGCGTTTGCCGTAGAAAGTCTAACATTTACAGTCGAATCGATGCCTATTACAGGCATAAGAGGCATGTATACCGTTTTGTTCACCAAAGCTATTGTTTTCTTTATACCAAGATGTTTTGCAAAAAGACAGGTAATTATATTCGTCTCATCGTCAGACGTAGTCGCGACGAGTGCATCCATATTCATGATACCCTCTCTAGCCAGGATGTCTATCTCGGTACCATCTAAATTCATGACTGTTGATTTTTTCAATATTCCGGCAACTTCCATTGATTTTTCTTTATTAGACTCCAAAAGTGTGACCTTTGTGTCCCTTTCTTCTAAGTTTTCTGCTACCTTTCTACCTATCCTCCCTCCTCCTAATATCATTACCCTTTTTAAAGCTCTGTCCTTTTTTCCAGCCATTTCGAGAAGTTCATCCAAACCTTCTTTTTTTGTAACTACGAAGACTTGATCATTCTTGTTTACGTACTCGTCACCGCGGGGTATTATTGTTTTGTTATTCTTGGATATAGCAACGATTCTAAACTTTTTTCTTTGGCTTTCCGTACCGAGAGTTCGAAGTTGTTTATTAATTATAGGTGCGTCCTGGTCCACTTTTATACCTACCATCAAAATCTTTCCATTCTCGAACTCAATTATTTCAGAAGCAACAGATCTAATCAGTAATCTTGTTATCTCTTCTGCCACTTCAAATTCCGGGTTTATCATTAAATCTACACCTAAATCTTCCTTTTTTAGAATGGAAGATTCGTTGTAGTACTCGGGATTTCTAACTCTTGCAATCTTTGTTTTAACTCCCATCTTGGAAGCTATAAGACAGGAAAATAAGTTCACTTCGTCAACAGAGGTAGCCGCTATCAACATGTCAGCAGATTTTATACCGGCTTTGAGTAAAGTACCTTGACTCGCTCCGTCCCCGCTTATTACAGAGACGTCAAGGGATTCTTCAATCTTTCTACACCTTTCCCGGTCTTTCTCCACAACAAAAATATCATGACCTTCGTGACACAGTTTAGCGGCTAGCTGATAACCGACTTCACCAGCTCCGACTATTATTATTTTCACTTCTTCTCTTCAATACCCAGTTTTTTTAGTAGATCCTTACTTTCACCAAAAGGTAAAACTGGGAATGTCTCAAATTCAACAATGTCAATCCATTCCGCCCTACTTTCTATAAGGCCCTTTGCATCGGTATCAATCACGTTTATAGCTCTGCATCCTTGTAAATCTAAAAATTCACAAATCACTTTCACGCTTTTCGGCCACTTCCAATTCTTTCTTCTTCTTTCAACCTCCTTTTCATCCTCGGGCGCCCATCTGCATATATTCATGAAAAGCATTTTAACACCCCCTCTTTTTTTTAATAGTATATAAAAAAAATCTCGAGATTTTAATATGATTGTTAGAAATGTGTAAAAATACCCTTTTCATCTCCACCACCGAAAGTATGTACTGTGGGTACAGGTTCTGAAGGAGAATATCTTTTTAAAGCATAAGCCATGAAGCGCATCCAAATAGGTAAACAAACTCTTGCTCCACTTTCCCCTTCTCCTAATGTGGTTCTCTGGTCAAACCCAACCCAAACACCTGATATTAAATTCTCTGAATAACCTATAAAAAGAGCGTCAAAATAATTGCTCGTTGTACCTGTTTTACCTGCGAGTCTCCAGCCAAGGCTTGAGGCCGCTTTAGCCGTGCCATATTCCACAACCGCAGATAGAAGGAGATTCATTTTGTACGCTATATCTTCCTCTAGTACCCTCTCTTTCTCAAGTCCATTTTGCTCAAGAACATTTCCCTCCTGATCCTCTACCCTAATTACAAACAATGGCTTTACCCTATATCCTCCGTTTGCAAAAACAGCGTATCCTTTGACTAGTTCCATAAGCGTAAGATTTGAGGTCCCCAATGCTACTGAGAGATTATGTGGAATGTCCTCATTTAATCCTATTTCGGAAAGAGTCTCCTTTAATGAATCCAAACCTACTTCCTGTAGTAAACCCACGGTGGCGGCGTTTTTTGAATAAGCAAGAGCGTCTCTCAGTGATACCATCCCATCATATCTACCGTCGTAGTTCTTGGGTACCCAAACCTTGCCAAACCCGGAAGGGTATTCTCGTGGTTCATCTGGAATAAGCGTGTCCAAATCGTAACCTCTTTTTAAGGCGGCAAGGTAAACAAAAGGCTTAAACGCACTACCACATTGGATTTTCGCATACAATGCTCTGTTGTACGGACTTTTTTCAAAATCTGCTCCCCCTACCACTGCATAGACATACCCAGTATTTGGATTCATACATATTAGCGCTCCCTGCACATTTGTGGATTTTTTCGGGACGAATTGATGGACTTTTTTAGTGTCCATTCCCAAATAAACAGCCTTAGTTATGTCTCCTGGCTTAAATAGAAAACTATCGGTTTTTAAAAAACCTTTTTCATTTCCCAAAAGAACTAAGTAACCATCATTCAATTTTTCTTTAATGAGAACTGTGTATACTTTCTTAGGTTTGAGTCCTGAGATCTTAAGATCCATATGGGATATTCGCAAGAAGTCTTCCCAATTCTTCTTTTCTATGTGCTGCAAAACCTCAACCCTTCCTCTTCGTTGTTCATATGCAAAAAGCCCGTCTCTTAAAACCTCTTCTGCCATTCGCTGAAGTTTCGTGTCTACTGTGGTATAAATTTTGAGAGACTTTCTTGAAAAAATCCCTTTTCCATATTTTTCTTCGATGTACCTTACAACGTAATCCTTAAAATACGAATCCGAAAATACCCCGTGATCTTCCCTTACAGAGATTTTCTCCTTCAACATTTCCTTTTTCTGTTTCTCTGTAATCATACCCTTTTCCCACATCTGCTGGATCACATACTCCTGTCTTAATCTCGCAAGCCCAGGATGCCGCTTTGGGGAGTATCTAGCCGGAGCTTGAACTATCCCAGCAAGAAGAGCGGCTTCGCCACGAGACAATTCCCAAACGTGCTTGCCAAAGTAAACTTGAGAAGCAGCCTCTACTCCATATACGCCGTGTCCAAGATAGACGTTGTTTAGATAAAGATTTAAAATTTCTTTTTTAGTCAGATACCTTTCGAGTTTATAGGCTAAAACCGCTTCTCGTATCTTTCTCGAGATACTTTTTTCTGGTCCCAAAATTAAGGTTTTGATTACCTGTTGCGTTATAGTACTGCCTCCCTGCACAAGTTTTCCATGGATCAGATTTTTTATAATTGCTCTAATAATACTTTCGGGTTCTATCCCCTTATGTTTGAAGAAATCCGCATCTTCAGCCGCTAGAAAGGCATCCCTTACGTATTTAGGAATTTTTGTGTATTCAACATAAATCCTGTTGTCCGGTACAATTAGGTACGCAACCTCGTTATTTAAACCATAGATTACACTTACAGGCTTATTTTCTAAGTGTTTTAATGCATAGATTGATGGAATATCTTTTAGTATGTAAATAACATAACCTCCTGCGAGCAGAAAGAGAGAAATTACTAGAATGAAAGTAAGTATGCGTATTCGATTTTTAGTCGGCGTTCTCATCCTTAGCTACTCCATATATTAAAACAGTTTCTCAACTAATTCAAAGAGGCCACTACTAAAAATCTGCAAAAATAAAACTCTTTTATATGAAAAAGTAGCTTATTTGAGTAATTGAAATTACAGTTGACTAAAAGTTTAGCTTGTAAAAATGATGGCAAAATTTTTTGGAAACGAATAACACTTCTCTCATAAGGTGATTTCGTTTTTCAAGTACAATAGCGGTATCCTTAAGTTACCCACCAATTAAATACCTGATCTATAATTTAATTTGTATATGTTCATAAGACATTTCATGCCCGCAAAGATGCTCCATAAAGCAGTAGTAATTCCTAATACTCAATCTACGTAGGTTTGTACCCATTCTTAGGAAGCAACAATGATGCCAATTGATTAGTATTTCGCAAATATTGATACAAAAGAAAAAAGTGTAAATGATAAGTTTTAATTTTTATTCTTGCTTTTCTACCTGTTCCTTTGTTGGCTTTATTCAGTCTTTTGAAGGTCAAAAATGTCTGCGAAGCCGGAATTATTTACAGGGTGTAATTACTCAAGTGCTTCTCAACTTTTGGTTGGTAGCTCTTGAAGGTCTTTAAATTTTTACTAAACATTGATCTTTTTGAATTTTGAAAATACCGATAATTTATAGCAACTTCAGTGTTTTCTAAAAATTGCATGTTTTAGATATACAAGGAATAGATAAACCGTGTCAATTTAAAACATATGAACTTCAATGAAATATAAATTTTTGAGAAGCTTTATGCAGTTTGAAAAAAACTTTTTTTACTCTATTTTTTTATAACCTCAAGTTCCACTTGGTCATTCAGTTTAGATTTAAGAAGCTCTGATAACCCATGAAGATCCTCTGGTTTCTCGCACTCCACGACCAGGTCCCTATCATCTAAAACTTTTAAAACCCCATATTGTTTTACTAATTCGATAACAGTTTTTGGATCAACGGTTATCCAGCCTTTCATCCTTTTAAGTAATTCTTCTCCACTAAAGGATCTTTCAATTGTAAGCTCCACCTTTCTCATCTTCGCTTCCCACCCAATGAGCGCAGGTCTAACCTGTATTGGCGCGACAGGATCTCCCATGGCAGCGCATCTGAACCAAAGCTTAGCTCTAATCATGGGCCAAATCCCTCCTTTTTTGTATAATTTTTCACATTTTGAATAAACAATCAACAGTGTTATAATTTTTAGTTGCTTAACTTAAGGAGGCAAAATGAGAAATGGAACTTAAAGAAGCTATAAAGAAAAGAAAAAGCATCAGAGCGTTTAGAGAAGATCCAATTCCGCGAGAAATTCTTAGGGAGATACTTGAGTACGCTATAAATGCTCCGTCTGCCATAAATTTACAACCATGGGAGTTCATTATAGTATCTGGTGAAGAAAGAAAAAGACTTTCGAGAAAACTTTTGAAGGCTTACCGGGAAAAAAAGATTTCATGTAGTCCTGGAAATGTAAAACCGCTCCCTGAGGTATTCTTAAGAAGAGGTTACGATTCATTTCTATCCTTGAATGGCTATATAAAAGATATGGGTAAAGAATTTGATGAGTTTATAAATGAAGGAAGCTGCGATTTCTACGGGGCACCATCTGCCATACTTATATGCTTGGACAACGCTTTTTCCTACAGAAGGTTTTTAGACATAGGGATAGTTTTAGGATACATTCTCCTTTTAGCTCAAGAATTTGGACTTGCCACCTGCACGATCGGTCTTATAAGCGCGTATGAAGACGAAATTAGAGAGGTTCTCAACATCCCTGAAAGCAAAAAAGTGGCTATAGCTGTTGCAATTGGCTACCCGGATATGGAAAATCCATTAAACAACTTTAAAACCCAGAGAGACGAGGTAGATATGTTTATAAGATGGGTAGATTAACCTTAGTCAATGGGTTTTACCTTCCATACTTTCTCAGCGTATTCTCTCACTGCTCTGTCCGAAGAAAACTTACCACACCTAGCTATATTTAGTATGGCCATCTTATTCCACAGAAACTGATTTGCATAAGTTAAAGAGACCCGTTCTTGACAGGATACGTACGATTCGTAATCTAAAAGCACAAAATATTCATCGCTTCTTAAAAGAGCTTCTACTATAGGTCTAAAAAGGGTTCTATTTTCAGGAGAGAAGTATCCATCTCTTATCTGATCAATCGCCTTTTTAAGTTCTTCATTCTTTTCATAGTATTCGTAGGGATTATAATTTTTTCTTATTACGTCCAATTGCTCTACACTATGTCCGAAGGTGAAAAAATTCTCCTCCCCAACAGCTTCTCTTATTTCCACGTTTGCTCCATCTAACGTTCCTATTGTAATGGCACCGTTCATGGCAAACTTCATATTTCCCGTGCCCGAAGCCTCGTATCCCGCTGTGGAGATTTGCTCTGAAAGGTCGGCAGCTGGAATGATCTTTTGGGCATGTGTAACACTATAGTTCGGCACAAAAACTACCTTTATTCTCTCTCTTGCCCACTGGACAGAATCAATAGCTAAACTCACATTGTTAATGAGTTTTATTATGAGCTTACATATAAAGTATCCAGGTGCGCTTTTACCGGAGAAAAGAAATATCCTTCTTTCTTGGTTCTCAAATCTGCCTTCCATAATTCGGTTAAAAAGTGTGATGACATGAAGTATGTTTAAAAGTTGCCTTTTGTACTCATGAAACCTTTTAATCTGACAGTCTAGAAAAGCATCTGTGGAAATGGAAATCCCGTAACTCTTTTCAAGGAAAATCCTCAATTTTTCCTTATTTTCCCTTTTCACCTTAGAAAACTCGACCTGAAACTCATCGTCTTCCGCAAACTGTTCAAGTTTTCTGATCTCTTCAAAGTTTTTTATCCAACCGTCTCCAATTGCTTCGGTTATTAGTGCCGAAAGTTCAGGGTTTGATTCAAGTAACCATCTCCTATGTGTAACCCCATTAGTTATGTTTAAAAACTTCTCAGGCATCATCTCATAAAATTCTCCAAACACCTTTTTTTTCAATATCTGTGTATGAAGTTCAGAGACGCCGTTTATCGTATGACTTCCAACAAGTGCAAGATGTGCCATATTGATAACTCTTTTTCCATTAAAATCCTGAACTATCGACATTTTTCTCAATTTTATCTCATCATTAGAATAAGTCTCTTTTACCTGTATTAGGAACCTCCTATCTATCTCCTTAATTATTTCTAAATGTCTCGGTAGGAGCCTTCCTAGTATCTCTTCAGGCCAAATTTCAAGAGCTTCGGGAAGAACTGTATGATTGGTGTAAGCGAATGTTTTTTTTGTTATCTCAAAAGCCTTTTCCCATGGAAGATTCTCTTCATCGACAAGTATCCTTATTAGTTCCGCAATACCGATAGAAGGATGGGTGTCGTTTAGCTGGATTGCGACTTTTTCTGGAAAAGCTAGATAAGTTCTATGTGTCTTTTTATATCGGCGTATAATATCTTTGAGTGTTGCACTTACAAAAAAGTACTCCTGCTTAAGTCTCAGTTCTTTGCCTGCAATTGATTGATCGTTAGGATATAGAACCTTTGATATATTTTCGCTTAATGACTTATCTTCCATGGCCTTTACATAGTCTCCACTATTGAAATAATCAAGATTGAAGTCCCTTGTAGATTTCGCAGCCCAAAGTCTCAAAGTATTGACCACATCATTGTGGTATCCCGGTATGGGGTAGTCATATGCCATAGCCATTACCTCTTCTGCGTCGACCCATTCCTTTCTAAACCTTGCCCCGCCATTGGTTATGGTTCTCACTTTTCCGTAGAATTTTATAAGGTACAGATTTTCTGGTCTTGGAAACTCCCAAGGATTTCCATATCTAAGCCAGCTATCAGGTGATTCAACCTGGTATCCGTCTTTTATGTTTTGCACGAATATCCCGTATTCGTATCTTATTCCGTACCCGTAAGCCGGATATTTAAGAGTAGCTAGGGAATCTAGGAAGCATGCCGCGAGTCGCCCTAAGCCACCATGTCCAAGCCCGGCATCCCATTCCTGCTCCAATATATCTTCAAGGGTAAGTCCGAAAACTTCTACAGCATGTTTGAACTCAGGGGGTAGATTCAGGTTTATAATGTAGTTTCTCAAAAGTCTCCCCAATAAAAATTCCATCGACAAGTAATAAACCCTTTTTGCATCAACGTGGTAATACTTTTGCTGCGTTCTAATCCAATTTTCAGTGAGATATCTTCGAACAGTCAGGACTGTTGCTTCATATTTGTCTCTTTGTGTGGCAGAGTATAAATCTTTTGCAAGACCGTAGATGAGACTATCCATTAAGTTGGAAGTTATATCTTTTAAAGTAAGCGGCATGAAAGCCCTTTTATCAAATATCGGGGCGACTGGATTTGAACCAGCGACCTCTTGCTCCCAAGGCAAGCGCGCTTAACCATGCTGCGCCACGCCCCGAATGAAATTCACACTGATACAACTTCTTTAACTTCGGGAACCTCTTCTTTAATTGCCTTTTCTACACCCATCTTCAATGTCATAAGACTCATCGGACAAGTTCCACACGCACCTTTTAATCTAACTTTCACAACACCTTCTGCGTAGTCCACAAATTCAATATCTCCGCCATCTCTCTGTAAAAAAGGTCTTATCTTGTTTATAGCGGCCTCTACTTTTTCTTTCATAGAACCTCCTTTTTGCCAATAGTATAAACAGAAAGACAAAGAATGTAAACAGAGAGAACTCAAAAAAGCGATTGTTGTCCTTTCTGAATAGCCCTTTCGCTTTCATTAAATAGGATTATACTTCCATAAACGCCATCAAAACCTGGTACAATTTTTATTTTACCTTCTCTCATCCTTGATATCCCCTCTTTTATAATGTGAGAAGAACTTCTTCCTATTTTTTCTAGGTCCGCTTCCATAAGGATGTAAAATTCGTTTCCCACCGAGGTAATTAAATTCATATACTCAGTTTCCACTTTAGTGGTCTGCACACTCGTGCCATATGCCTCAGCGATTATCTCCATAAGAGGTATTATTGAAAAATAAGAAGGGGTGTCTTTGGGTTTTTCTCCATCTTTCCTGTCTGCAAGCTTTTCTACCCTATGCATGACGCCAACAGTAACCTTTTGGCCACATTTCGGGCACAGATAGTTATTTTTTATGGTCTCTTTCGGAGAAAGGACCACTGAGCAACTCCTGTGACCATCGAAGTGATACTTCCCCTCTTCTGGAAAAAACTCTATTGTCCCAAGAAAGCCTCTTTTTGTTTTTATTGCATTTACAATTGAGCTGTACGAGATTTCTACGTCAAATATGTTTGCTTCTCTTCCTATTTTCTGAGGCGAATGCGCGTCAGAATTGGAAATAAGTGTAATTTTGTCGAGCCTTGATACCCTCCAGTTCATTGGAGGATCCGAAGAAAGACCAGTCTCTATTGAAAAGATGAATTCAGAAAACTCCTCAAAACACTCTTCTAGTGAATCAAAACCGGATTCTGATCCGAAAACCGAAAAATGCGGTGTCCAAGCGTGTGCTGGCACTATTAAGGAAGACGGAGAAATGTCAAGTACAATTTTCATAAGGTCTTTTACATCAATCCCAAAAATCGGTCTTCCATCTGCTTGAATGTTACCTATTTTTGAAAGCTGTGCCTGAATCTTTATGGCATCCTCCATCGATGGCACAAAAATTAGCGTGTGAATCTTTCTCATTCGACCGTTTTTTTTATAGATGGTGCTTACCTCTCCAGAGATCAGAAAATAAACTTCATCTCTTACTCTCTCTGGTACGTTTTTATTTCTGTACTCCTCTTTTAAAGTAAAAAGACCGTTCGAACTCTTCTCTAACTTTTCTCTTAACTCTTTGAGCCAAAGTGGATGAGTAAAATCTCCGGTTCCTATGACCTTTATACCTTTTATCTGGGCCCAAAACCAAAGATTTTCTGGGGTCATATCTTTACTTGTAGCCCGTGAATAGTGAGAATGGATATGCAGATCAGCTATAAATTTCACGACCTGAAGTATATCACATAAGAACTTCAACTTGAAATCTCAAAGAAAATGCCTATATTGAAATAGGCTACAAGAAAAGGAGGTAAAATGTACGAACAGGGACCCATAAGACCACCAAGCGAAGCAAACAGTCTCCTTGTGAGAGTAACAAGAAACTGTCCTTGGAATCAATGTATCTTTTGTCCTGCCTACAAAGGCAGTAAATTCTCGAAAAGGACAGTGGAGGAAGTAAAAAATGACATAGATGAAATGAAAAAAGAATACGGTAGTTATTCCGCCGAGATAAAGACAGTTTTTCTCCAGGATGCAGATAGCCTCATTCTAAAAACAGACGATCTCATCGAGATAATAAGTTACATAAAGCTTAAATTTCCGTCTGTATCTCGCATCACTTCATATGCGCGGGCTACCACACTTAAAAGGAAGACTGTGGAAGAATTAAAAAAATTGAAAGAAGCCGGTCTAAATAGGATCCATACAGGTATGGAGAGTGGATCAGACATAGTACTAAAATTTGTGAAAAAGGGGATTACTGCTTCCGATATAATCGAAGGCGGGCTAAAGGTAAAAGAGGCAGGGATCGAACTTTCCGAATATATAATGCCCGGCCTGGGAGGAAAATCTTTAAGCGAAATACATGCGAAAGAGACTGCGAGAGTTCTAAATATTATTGAACCGCACTTTATAAGGGTTAGGACCTTTGCCATTCATCCTTTTTCTCCTTTTGCAAAAATGGCTAAAGAAGGCACATTTGTTCCGATGAACGACGAGGAGATAATAAGGGAGATCAGGCTCCTCTTAGAGAACCTTAGGGAGATGAGAAGTTATTTCTCCTGCGGGGATTTCAGCCTTAATCTCCTTATGCAACTCGATGGTTATCTTGATGAAAAGAAAAAGGAGATGCTAAACTTGATAGACCGGTACCTTTCAATGGATGAAATCAAAAAGAAGGCTTATTCACTTCTGAGGCGAGCTTCATTCTTTAACTATCCCTTGGAGATACTGGAAAGTGACGAATTTATAAAAAAAATCCTCCCCGAAATCGAAAGAATTGAGAAAAATTATCAGGAAGGATTTGACGGGTATATAAGACACCTTATGAGTTATCAGCTACCACAGCCACAAAGCGAAGCTTGGAACTGATAAGCCTTACGTAAGGCATATCTCTATTGCTTCATCCATCCTCTCTATAAACTTAAACTCCATATTCTCCTTTATTGTTTCTGGAACCTCTTCTAAATCTTTCTCGTTAAGTTTAGGCAAAATTACAGTCTTTATCCCTGCCCGCTTTGCCGCCAAGACTTTTTGTTTTATACCACCTACTGGAAGAACAAGCCCCCTCAATGTAATCTCTCCTGTCATAGCCACATCATTTCTCACCGGTCTATCCGTAAGAAGAGATACAAGGGATACAAGCATCGTAATACCAGCAGACGGTCCATCCTTTGGGATCGCGCCCTGTGGGACATGGATGTGTATGTCATGTTTTTCGAAGAAATCTTCAGGAATGTTGTATTCCTGGGCCTTGCTCCTTACGTAACTTAACGCTGCCTGCGCAGACTCCTTCATCACGTCTCCTAACTGCCCCGTAAGTGATAGGTTGCCCTTGCCCCTCATCTTTGTAGATTCCACAAATATTATATCGCCACCCGTTGGTGTCCAAGCAAGTCCCGTTGCTACCCCAGAATACTTCGTTCGTTCCGCAACTTCCGAGAAGTACTTTATGGGGCCAAGATATTGATGCAGATTCTCTTCTTTTATTATTCTTTTGTCGGTCTTTCCTTCGGCTACGTCCTTTGCAACAGCTCTACAGATGGTTGCTATTTCTCTTTCTAAGTTCCTAACACCAGATTCCCTTGTGTAACACCTGATTATGGCTCTTATTGCCCCATCCTCAAATTCTATATGATCTTCCTTAAGTCCGTGCTCCGAGATCTGCTTTGGAATGAGAAATTGGCGAGCTATCATGAGTTTCTCTTCGTCGGTATATCCCGGGAGTTCAAGGACTTCCATCCTATCACGCAATGCTGGGGGAATCGGATCAAGCATGTTTGCCGTTGCGATAAACATTACTTTTGATAGATCAAAGGGAACCTCTAAATAATGGTCACTGAAGGAGAAATTCTGCTCCGGATCTAGTACTTCCAAAAGTGCACTCGATGGATCGCCACGAAAGTCCATTCCTATTTTGTCAACCTCATCGAGCATGAAAACTGGGTTGTTTGACCCTGCCTTTTTTATTCCTTGGATAATTCTCCCTGGAAGGGCACCCACATAAGTCCTTCTGTGGCCCCTTATTTCAGCTTCATCTCTTATTCCACCTAAGGATATCCGTACGAACTTCCTTCCAAGGGCGCGTGCTATGGACCTTCCTAGTGAGGTTTTACCAACGCCTGGTGGTCCAACAAAGCAAAGAATGGGACCCTTCATGTCTGACTTTAGTTTTCTAACGGCAAGGTATTCAAGAATCCTGTTTTTGACCTTCTCAAGATCATAGTGATCATCGTTAAGGATCTTTCTTGCCTCTTCTATATTAAGGTTATCCTCCGTTTGTTTTGACCAAGGCAGTTCTACAAGCCAGTCAAGATAAGTCCTTGAAACTGTGTACTCCGCTGACATCGTACTCATCTTTGAGAGTCTATCTAGCTCTTTCTCGGCAACCTTTTGAACATCAGGAGGCATTTTCGCTTCAGCTATCTTTTTTCTCAACTCTTCTATTTCGGCGAACTTATCGTCTGTCTCTCCGAGCTCTTTTTGGATTGCCTTGAGTTGCTCCCTCAAAAAGTACTCTCTCTGGGTTTTGTCTATCCCTTCTTTCACATTAGATTGGATTCTACTACTGAGCTCTAAGGTCTCTAATTCGCGATTAAGAAGTATTGTCACCATCTTCAAACGGTCTTTTAAATCTATCCTTTCCAGGATGTCTTGTTTTTCTGCCACACTGATATTTATAGTTGAAGCTATAAGATCAGCCAAATTTCCAGGGGACTCTATTTTTTGTGCTATCTGGGCAAGCTCTGAGGAAAGATAAGGGGCCATCTCTACTGCCTTTTTATAAAGGCTTCTAAGGTTGATGTACATTGCATCTATTTCTATGTCTTTCTGATAATCCTCGAATATAGGAAGAATCCTTGCCTTAAGGTAAGGTTCTCGTTCTGTGAACTCAATCAGTTTAAATCTACAAATTCCTTGAATCACAATCCTCTGACTTCCATCCACCATCTTCACCATCTTCATGATGGTGGCTACACATCCAACAGTGTAGAGATCATCGACTCCAGGATCCTCTATGTCAGGATTCTTCTGAGTAAGTATTCCTATTATCCTGTCCTTTGACATGACATCGTCGACAAGGAGAACGGATTTCTCCCTGCCAACAACCAAAGGCATAACAAGATCCGGGTACGCGACCGTCCCCCTGAGTGGTAAAATTGGGACCTCATTTGGGATTACCAGTTTCTCCTTTAAGCTTTTATCACTTCTGAATCCTATTACCATCATTCCCCCTATTTTTTAACATCCTCAAACTCGGCATCTAGAACTTCATCATCGCCTCTTGAGCCTCCTGAGGATTTCTTTTGTTCCTGGGCCTGTCCAGTGTAAGAGCTAGCCTCCTGTGCTCTTCTATATAAAACCTCTGCAAGTTTGTGAGAAGCTTTAGTCAATTCGTCAATTGCCTTTTTGATCCTAGTTATATCTCCACTCTTTAGAGCGTCTTTAGCAGAAGCAAGGGTATCTTCGATGTTCCTTATATCGTCGCTAGATAGCTTGTCTCTATTCTCGTTGAATGTTTTCTCTGTGGTATAAATAAGATTGTCAAGCTGGTTTCTCGTTTCCACTTCCTGTCTCTTTCTTCTATCTTCCTCAGCATGCAATTCCGCCTCTTTTATCATTCTCTGAATCTCTTCTTCACTTAAACCCGTAGAAGCAGTTATTCTTATGTTCTGCTGTTTACCCGTAGCTAAGTCCTTTGCTGTTACATGAAGAATACCGTTTGCATCTATGTCAAAGGTCACCTCAATCTGAGGTACACCTCTCGGTGCTGGCGGTATTCCCACAAGATGGAATCTTCCTAATGTTCTGTTGTCTTTTGCCATCTCTCTTTCACCTTGTAGAACATGAATCTCCACGCTTGTCTGGTTATCCTCAGCCGTAGTAAATATCTGGCTCTTTCTAGTAGGGATAGTGGTGTTCCTTTCAATTATTTTGGTCATAACCCCACCTAATGTCTCAATTCCAAGAGAAAGTGGGGTCACATCTAGGAGTAGTACATCCTTTACTTCTCCAGCAAGCACACCACCCTGAACTGCCGCACCTAAAGCCACAACTTCATCTGGATTGACACCTTTGTGAGGTTCTTTACCGAAAAAGTTCCGCACCAGTTCCTGCACTTTTGGGATCCTTGTTGAACCTCCAACTAAAACGACTTCATCGATCTTGTCAGGAGTTAATTTCGCGTCCTCCAGTGCTCTTCTACATGGCTCAATCGTTCTCTGAATGATATCGTCTGCAAGCCTCTCAAGCTCTGCTCTTCTCAGTTTCATGTTAAGGTGTTTAGGCCCTGAACTGTCCGCGGTTATGAAGGGAAGGTTTATTTCCGTCTCCAGAGTAGTGGAAAGCTCACATTTTGCTCTTTCCGCAGCCTCCTTTAACCTCTGCAGAGCCATTCGATCTTTAGATAGATCTATACCCTGGTCTTTTTTAAACTCTGAAATGATCCAATTTATAATTCTCTGATCTATATCATCGCCTCCCAAGTGGGTATCGCCGTTTGTTGCTTTCACCTCCACCACATTGTCTCCAACTTCCAGTATGGATATATCAAAGGTTCCACCACCAAAATCGTAGACAGCAATGGTTTCATCTTTCTTTTTATCTAAGCCATAAGCTAAAGCAGATGCAGTGGGCTCATTGATTATTCTTAACACGTTCAGTCCGGCTATTCTTCCAGCGTCCTTTGTAGCTTGCCTTTGAGAATCGTTGAAATACGCCGGCACCGTAATTACTGCATCTTCAACAGGATGTCCTAAATAGGCTTCAGCAGCCCTTTTCAATTTTTGCAAGATAAATGCCGATATTTCTTGGGGTGTATATTGCTTACCTCTTACCTCAACCCTCACGTTTCCGTTGGGATCGCTTACAACCTTGTAAGGCACCATTTTTATTTCTTCCTGTACTTCGCTGTATCTTCTACCCATGAATCTCTTTATTGAAAATATAGTGTTTTCCGGGTTCGTAATAGCCTGTCTTTTTGCGGCCTGTCCAACTAGTATTTCCCCATCTTTAGTGAAGGCGACCACACTCGGTGTAAGTCTACTACCTTCCTCATTTATTATTACTTTAGGCTCTCCTCCTTCCATTATTGCGACAACAGAGTTTGTTGTGCCAAGGTCTATACCTATAACTTTGCGTGCCATAATCTATCCTCCTTGAATTGTTTTCAAAGTGCTAAAGATCTTGAGTTAATATAATTCTCGGCAGGTTCATTGTCAATAGAAGGAAATTTGGTGACTATCTATTATCCTTCCTGTAGTTCGTTAGATAGATACCTACGCTAACAAAAATCAAACCTAATATCAGGCCTTTTGTCATTTCCTCATGAAGGATCAAGGAACCGAAAAAAACCCCGAATACAGGTGAAAGGAACGTAAAAACCGAGAGCTCAGATACAGGATAAATATGTATTAGTTTAAACCAACTGAGATAAGAAACAAATGCTACAATCACCGAAGAGTAAATTAAGCTAACTATAGAAATAATGTTTGGTCCTTTTATCCAAGTATCCTCCAAGATCAAAGCGAAGAAAAATAAAATTGGGATAGACAGGACGAGCTGATAGAGAAAGGTGTTTATAGGATGAACCTTCTCAGCCAGGTATTTTTTTATGTAGATCGTCGTTGCACCCCATAAAAAAGCGGCCAATAATTCCAAACTGTCTCCAAGTAACATAAGCTTACCAGAATATGACGGCTTTCCTTGAAAAATGGCCAAAACACCAACAAAAGAAAGGACAAGCCCAATTATCTTAGTGAGACTCAATCTCTCTTTTAAAAAGAGATACGCTCCGACTGCCACTACAAACGGAGCAAAGTTAATGAGAATCCCTGCTCTAGCTGAGTCTGTATAAATCATGCCCAAATAGATGCAGACAAATTCGAGCCCAAAGAGTAACCCTACCACAAATCCGTGAAAAAGCCTCACGTCTCTGTGAATGAGGGGTTGCCGAATGTGAATGCAGTAAGCAATGCCAAAAATCGAAGCTATAGACGAGCGCAGAAAGGCGTTAAAGACTGGAGAGAAACCTGTATTTGAGATCTTTATGGCGCTGTAATTAAGACCCCAAACAAGGGTAAGCAAGACCATGGTTAAAAGTCCTTTTAAATCGATGTGTTCTTTTTGTTTAGACATTTTTTATGTAACTGACTCTAGTAATACAACAGATTAAAACAATAGAGTTTTTTTCGAGTTTTTTAAAATTCCTCATAGATATTTGGCTTCTTAGCAGTGAAATAGTAACGTTGCAAACTCCAAGGTACCTTTTGAACTAGTTTATACCTTTTAAGGTAATTCTCGTAATATTTATAAGATTTCTTCCTAGAGAAAATATTGTGACTGAGCACGTCATAAAGCCCTATAACTTGAATCTCGGAAGAGCTTCTATTTCCTAATAATTCTCGCGAAAGGAGCATCCAAGGGAAGTAATGTTTGAAAGACCTCTAAGACACAGTTTCTTTCCATTATCCATTAAGATCCATTAAAAAATGGGCCGTGAAGGATTCGAACCTCCGGCCAACTGATTAAGAGTCAGCTGCTCTACCGGACTGAGCTAACGGCCCAACAGTTTTTTGATAACATATGGGTAAGAAAAATTCAAAAAATTTTTATTCAGTGTGGTTTTTTGTTCCTGGGGTTTCGAAGTGAAACCCGATTTAAACCGCCGCCTTGTATATTTGAAGTATTCTCCATTTAGGCTTTAAAAACAAAAAATGTACAAAACTTTATCTTGATTCTCTCTTGCAAATTGCTATAATAGACAACTGTGCGGGTACTTTCATTGGATATTGGTGAAAAAAGGATAGGATTTGCCATATCTGATACCGGTCTAAAAGTAGCGTTGGGGCTTCGTGTTTACGAGAGAAAAACATGGGAAAAGGATTTGGAGGAAATAGAAAAAATTGTAAAAGAACATGAGGTGGAAGAGATAGTAATAGGGATTCCAAAGGATATGAGAGGAAAAATTGGAAAAAACGGCAAAAAAGTTGAAGAATTTGCAGAAGAAGTTAGAAAAAAATTGGGCAAACAAATAATATTGTGGGACGAGAGATTCTCTACAAATGAAGCTCATCGAATAATGGATTTGAAAGAGGTTAATCACAAAAAACGAAAGAAATATATAGACATCATGGCGGCCCAGATAATCCTTCAGGGATATCTGAATGCAAGAAAACAAGAGTAAAAAAATTGCCATCCTAATTTTAGCATCATCCATCATTTGCCTGCTTCTCGTCTTAGTATATATACCCTGTGATCTGAATGACACAGAAAAAGTAGTGGTTACCGTAAAACAGGGTACTCGCGTTTCCGAAATCGCTCAAATTTTAAAAGAAAAAGAACTTATACCTTCAAAAAGCCTTTTTATAATAGCGTCCTTAATTTTTGGAAGGCGACTTTTAGCTGGTGAGTACGAATTTCAGAGAAATCTCTCTACTATGCATATTATCCGAATGATGAAGAAAGGAGAAAGAAGGATATACCTAGTAAAGATCATAGAAGGTAGCAGCATTTTAGATGTATCTCGCATGCTCGAACAGAATCTCGTAATGAAGAGAGATGATTTCTTAAGACTCGCAACTGATAAAGAGTTTCTTAATCAACTTAAAATTCCTTCTGGATCGATCGAAGGCTACCTGGCTCCGGAAACTTACTATTACAGTAAAGAGATAACTGTTGAAGAATTGATAGCAAAAATAGTAAGTAGAACATTCAAATTTTTTGAAGACGAAGAAATAAAAAAAAGGATGGCTCAGTTGAACCTCGATGTTCATAAGACGCTTACTCTTGCCTCTCTAATCGAAAAAGAGGCAAAACTCGAAATAGAAAAACCTTTGATTTCTGCAGTTTTTCATAATAGATTAAAGCTCGGTATGCCTCTTGAATGTGACCCAACTGTTTTATATGGTATAGATAAAAAAGGGCCAATAACTAAAGAAGACTTAAAAAGAAAAACTGATTACAATACTTACACGTTTAGAGGCTTACCGCCTGGTCCCATATGTAATCCCAGTACTAGTTCCATAAGGGCTGCATTGTTTCCCTCTAATGTGGACTATCTTTACTTTGTTTCCAGAAACGACGGGAGTCACGTGTTCTCAACAAATCTAAGAGAACACTCTAAATATGTGAAACTTTATCAGAGAAGAAATAACAACGTTATAAACTGAAGGAGGTCGGCATGCCAAAAGACGTAGCAGTAATTGGAGTAGGGCAAAGTAACTTTGTGCGGGGGTATGAGGGTTCCATAAGGGAACTCGCTTTTGAAGCCTTTAGAGAAGCAATGGAAGATGCGGGTATCACCACAAAAGACGTAGATGCTTCTATTATATGTTCTGCACCGGAATATGATAAACAGAGATCTCCTGCAGGCGTGATAGCCGAGTATCTAGGATTAATACCGCAGCCCACAGTTTATGTGGAAACCATATGTTCTTCCAGTTCCACAGGTGTACGGATCGCATACGGTCTTATCAAATCGGGGCTTCATGACATTGTTGCTGTTATAGGATTTCAAAAAATGTCAGAGATCACATCAGCTGAGTCACAGGAAAGAATGGGTCGAGGAGCAGACATTCAGTGGGAGTCTCCCTTTGGAACTATGATGCCCGCTTATTATGCCCTTTATGCGCAGGCCTATATGGCTAAAAATGGTTTGACCCTTGATGATCTTATGAACGTTAGGATCAAATCTGCTACATATGGTCAGATAAATGACAGAGCTGTATACAGAAAACCGGTTCTTCCAGACGATTTTGATCCCAATAATCCTAACGCAAGGATGGCACAGGTAGTTTCCTGGCCGCTAAGAGTTGGTGATGCATGCGCAAATGCAGATGGAAGTTCGTGTGTAATCCTTGCAAATGCTGAAAAGGCAAAGGCCATATGCAAGAAACCAGTTTGGATACTGGGCATTGGTGCCGCGTCTGAGGCTGTGAATATGGCTTCAAGGCCAGATTTTTCAAAAGGTATAAGGGTTGCACACATAGCAGCACAACAGGCTTATAAAATGGCCGGAATTACCCCTAAAGACGTAAAAGTCGCAGAAGTACACGATTGTTTTACAATTGCAGAAATCATGGCGTATGAAGCACTAGGATTTGCTCCCATCGGTGAGGGAAAACAACTTATAAGGGAAAAGGCCACATATAAAGAGGGACCAATCCCAGTGAACGTAGATGGTGGTCTCCTTTCGAAGGGACATCCTATAGGAGCGACTGGAGGCTCCCAGATAAGGACCATTGTACTTCAGTTGAGGGGAGAAGCAGGGCCTATGCAGGTTCCAGGAGAACCTGACATTGGACTTGTACACAATATAGGCGGTGTTGGCCTCTATGGAAACGTAACAATATTCGGGAGGTAGAACATGGGATTTGAAAAATTCGGAAGAAAAAGTTTCACAAGTGCAACAAAAACTGCCAAGTTCGTAGACTTTTTAATGGAAGGAAAGATAATGGGCACAATCTGTAAAAAATGTGGAATGAAGTATTTTCCACCTAGAGCTGATTGTGCAAATTGCTTCTCATCTGAAATGGATTGGTTTGAGATGCCCAAGCGTGGCAAACTTGAAACTTTCACTGTAGCATACTATGCACCCTACGGTTTTGAGATGGACTGTCCTTACTCAATGGGTGTTGTAGACTACGGTGATAATTTGAAACTTTTTGCTAGAATCTCCAAAAATATTAAGCAAGATGAGCTTAGGACCGATATGGAGGTCACTGTTAAACCAGTTCAGTATGAAGACGGACAGATAGCTTATGAGATAGAAAAGGCCTAAGAGGCGGGCTTATTAAGCCTGCCTTTTCTTTTTTAAGTACCACGAGGCAGGGATTCATTTGGAGAAGAAAACCCTATCTTACGTTACTTACATAGCTGCAGCTTCTTTTCTCATTCTTTTTTTTAATTCAGGAGCCCGTTACGCCTTTGGCGTTGCACTCAAGCCTATGATATCCGAATTTGGAACGGGTCGGGCAGGTATATCCTCTGTCTTTTTAGTAAACATGATTGTATTCGCTTTTTTTCTCATAGTGGCTGGAAAAATATTTGATAGGTTTGGTGCGAGACCAGTTCTTTTAGTTTCCACGATCCTTTTGTCCTTAGGGCTATATCTTACATCTAGAGTCCACAGTTTTTTAGGCCTTCTTTTTTCGTACGGGATTATAGCTGCACTTGGCATCTCAGGTACATCTGTACCTATAATCTCTGCGATTGTGAGTAAATGGGTTTCTAAAAGTGAAGGATTAATAGTGAGCCTTTCCCTTTCCGGAAACTCGATAGGACAGTTTGTTTTGGTGCCTTTGTTCGGGTTTCTGTCCCAAAAATATGGGTGGAGAAACGCTTATTCATTTTTTGCTGCAATCATTCTTGTCGTAAATATTTTGCTTTCAATCTTAGTTATAAAAGAACCCAACGAAAAGAATAGAACTTTCACTGAATCTGAAAAAGATCTTTTAGGATCTTACGACATGGAGCTTTCTCAATCACTTAAAACACCATCCATGTGGTTTTTTATGATTATGATGTTCATATGCGGTGGCGGGGATTATTTCGTGGTAACCCATTTGGTTGCTATGGCTACAGACTTTGGAATTTCTCAAAAAGAGGCAACCGCTATGCTGGGACTTTACGGTCTTATGAGTCTTCTAGGAATTCTAATCGCAGGCCCAGTAGCAGATAAGTCAGGATGTAGATTGCCTATAGGAATAACCTTTATCTTAAGGGTTTTCCTTTTTGGCATGATATTTTTATCCAAATCCCGTCCCTCTTTTTATCTTTTTTCGTTCTTATTTGGCCTCACTCACCTCGTGACTGCTCCACTCACCCCTTACCTTGCTGGAAAAATGTATGGAAAGTCCCATTTGGGTGCAATCACAGGACTTATAAATACTGTTCACTTTCTCGGAGGCGGTCTTATGGGATACCTGGGGGGGCTTATTTTCGATACTACGGGGAGCTACCAATTAAGTTTTGTGGTTCTAGGTATGATGAGTGGGGTTGCTTTTTTAGCTACATCTCTAATCCGAGAAAAAAGGCATCATGTTTGACATATTTTGGTAAAAGTTGTATTGATTCAGAAAATGGTCAATTTCCTTGTATTCACAGTTATTTTTATTTTACCATGGGTAGCCAATGGCTATTCCGATCTAGTAACTGCACGGTCTTATATTCTTATAGAGAAAGATTCGATGGAGATAATAGAGGGAAAATACATAGAAAGAAAACTCCCACCTGCGAGTACAACAAAGGTGGTTACCTCTCTTATAGCTCTTGAGAAGCTTTCAGGAGAAGAAATGATCAGACCTTCAAAGGGGGTACTCTCAATACCGCCATCAAAAATGGGGATAAAACCGAATAAAAAGTATAAGGCTATAGATCTCATAAAAGGGATGCTTATTAAATCGGCTAATGATGCAGCTTACACACTAGCGTGTTACATTGCAGGAAGTGAAGAGAAGTTTGCCCAAATGATGAATCAATTTGTTCACCAACTTGGCGCCACGAATACCAATTTTAGGAACGCTTCGGGATTGTACGATCCCTATCAATACACTACCTGTTATGACCTTGCTTTAATTTTCAGATACGCTCTTGATTCCGATAGGTTTCGACAAATACTTTCTATTAAATATTTTGATTTTAAGGACGGAAAAAAACTGATTCGGTTCCAAAACCACAATCGGTTCCTCTTCTGTTTCGATCCTGCTATCGGGGGAAAAACAGGTTTCACCAAGGCTTCAAGACATAGTTACGTAGGTGCGTTCCAGAAAGACGGAAGAACCTATATCCTTGCCATACTCGGAAGTGAAGATCTTTGGGGAGATGCTCTTTGGCTGTTGAGAAATGTCTTTGATACTGTACCCAATGAAGAGGAAATTCAGAGCGCGAAAGCAAAGGATATAATCTTGGCATCTTATAAAGAAAAAAAGGGCTCAATTAAAGGGCACAAAAAAAGAGGTTCTATCTCAAAGCTTAAAAGAAAAACATAAAATGGGGTAAAAACCTTCTTTCTATCTATTTTTCTTATTGTTTTATTAATTTCCAAACCATGTTTATCACTTAGTCTCGAAGAAGAAAAAAAGTACGGAGACGAGATTCATATGGAAATCATAAAGGGTGTGAAATTAAGTTCTGACTTTATGGTAAATCTGTTTTTGGAGAACATGAAACGAAAATTAGAAACTGTGTCGCCTTCACCTTACCCTTTGAAACTTACTGTAGTCGAGTCTAGAAACGTAGATGCTTTTGCCACAGTTGGGGGATATCTTTATATAACAACGGGCCTTATAGAACTTTGTGAGAATGAAGACGAGCTGGCTGGCGTTTTGTCCCATGAGATAGCCCATATCGTTAAAAGGCACGCGGCAAAAAGACTTGAAAAAGAAAAATACTTAAACATAGGGAGAATAGCCACGGTACTTTTAACAATGCTTGTAGGGGATCCGAAAGCTAAGGAGGCTATCCTTACCTCTGGAATGGGGACAATACAGTCCATCTCTCTAATGTACTCTAGGGAAGATGAGACTGAAGCGGATAGCTTAGGAAGTTCCGTATCGGAGAAGGCAGGATATAGTTGTGAAGGTATCGCTGATTTTCTCAAGAGGTTACGGATTACAGGCAGAGATACCGGGTTGCCTCAGTATTTACTCACCCATCCTTACCATGAAGAAAGGATTTCAAAAATGGAGATTGTTTGTAAGAAATCAGAAACAAAAAGAGATAAAAGGGATAATTTCTTTTATTACATAGCTAAAAGAGCCCAGATTGCAAATCACCAGTCAAAAAGGGAGTTACTCAATCTGTTCCTTAAAAAATATGGGGAAGACAAAATGGATATTTCATCCGCCTACGGTGCATCACTACTATTGACGATTTTTGGGAGAAAGGATGAAGCAATAGACATCCTCCAATCAATAGATTCTCAGTTTAAAAACTTATTCTTAGGGGAAATTCTTTTTTTGTCTGGAAACTTAAACGAAGCCGTAGAGAAGCTAAGGAATGAGGAATCCATCTACGCAAAGTATATCCTTGCGCGCTCTTTTGAAGAAAAAAGAGACTTCGATCAGGCAAGATACCTTTATACCCAGTTATTACCCTTCGCGGACTCGTTTCCAGAAATATTCCTCAGACTTGGGATGGTAGTGGGAAGGTCAGGAAACGAAGCCAAGGGTTTTGAGTACTTAGGAAAATATTATCTAGCTATAGGGAAAGAGTCGGAAGCAAGGATGTATTTCGAGAAAGCTTTATCAAAATATGGACTTGAATCAGAAGAAGCGAAAGAACTCTCGTCTCTTCTTAAGACTTTGAAAAAAAGATAGAAAAAATATGGAAGATAGTATGTTCCACCCGTGCTAAGTTTATATTACTTTCTTCTAGGGTAAGACTAATGTTGTTTCCTCTTGGATGCCAAACTTTAGGATCAGTATCTATAAAAATCGTCACAGTATATAAACCGCATGAACCTGCAAGATGAGCAACGCCAGAGTCGTTTGAAACAAAAATACCCCCTTTTGATTCAAGGAAACTTTTAAGTTGAGATAGTTCCTCTATCTCAATACCAAAAGGGATCAGCGATTTACTATCTCTTTGTCTTAAAAGTATTGTCGGAACTTTCTTTTCTTTTAGTCTTCTTTCTAATTCTAGGAAATTCGTATATTCCCACTTCCTTTTTTTTATGCTTATTTCAGGATAAAGGATCACTAAGGGCTTTAAGTTAGGAGTGATCTCTTTTTTTACAGCCTGGTATCCAGAAGTTCTAAGCTGACCAAGTTGGTAATCCTCAACATGAACCTTTTCCTCATCGGGGTACATGTCTATGAAGAGAATAGTCTCCCTTGAGAACGATTGAAATCTTTTTCGGAGAGTACCATTTTTATCTTTTCCAACAAGCACTATTTTTTTCCAGGTCACATCCCTTTTTTCTTCTGAGAAAAGAAAAAGCCATCTTAAAGATTCAATGTTTTCTATGCTTTCGAAGTATTGAGAAAAAAGAGAAAGATACTTCTTAATTCCTAGGGCTTTTATCTTTTTTTTGTAATATAAGGATAGAGAATAAAAGACAGACTCTGAAAGACACACATCACCCAGTCCGCCCATGTGGATCAAGAGCACGTTGTCATGTTGGTTCTTTTGAAGCTTTATCCACATCACTTAATTTTAAACGAAATTTTTTATTTACAAAACAAGGTCTTTATAAATAATATATTGGGCAGTCTTTTAAAAATCCGGGGGGTAGTTTGAATCTCCTTTCAGTGTTGGCGCTTTTTACGTCTTTCGTTCTGTTAATTATGGGTTGGCTATCCTTAAGAACTGATAGAAAGTCCAGACTACGCAAGACTTTTTTTCTGTTGATGCTCAGCTTAGGAATATGGGCCTTTGCATATGCGTTCGTTTATTCTGCACCTGATAAGAATACGGCATGGATATATTTCAAAATTTCCTCCATTGGGTGGATATCTTTTTGTGCATTTGCCCTCCATTTTTCTTTAGCTCTTGCTAAGAGAGAAAAGCCTTTACCTAGAAGGTGGATTCCCGTTGTATATGGGCCTTTTTTTGTCTTTTTAATTAAAAATTTTACTGGCCATTTGACCACAGTAGATTTTATCTGGACAAGCCTAGGTTGGGCAGAAGTTCCTGCCATAGGTAGCTACTGGTACTATCTGTTTTTCTCTTATTATTTAACATATATGCTTTTTGCACTTTATTTCATAGCCCAGTGGAAGAAATCTGCAAAAACTAACAGAGAAAAAAAACAGGCGACATTGATTTACAGATCTGCATTAGTTGTTTTCATCCTGGGTTCGTTAGTAAATACAGTTTTTCCGCTAGTAGGTCTTTTCCCTCTACCCGCCATGGCGCCTATTTTTACCCTTCTCTTTGCTTACGGGGTGGGAAAGGCCATGCTAAAGTACAGGTTGATGAATATCACTCCACTTCTAGCTACCGATCAAATACTATACATGATGAAGGACTATTTCATACTTCTTGACGCCGAAAAAAATATAGTAAGCATAAATAGACAAGTAGAGGAAGGGCTAGGGTTCAAGCAACAGGAACTCCAAGGTAAACCTCTTTTTTCGATCATAAACCCTGATCATACAACGATTTTTGAAAACTTTTTATTTCATGAAACAAGGGAAATCGAATTAATCAATGCAAACGGGGAGTATCTTCCGGTCTTAATTTCGGCTTCCGAAATAAAAGATCAGGCCGGTGATACAATAGGTTATGCGTTGGTGGCTCAGGATCTGAGGGATAAAAAACACCTTGAAGAGGAAATCAAAATAAGAAAAAGAGTAGAGGACGCCCTCATATCCGCCCAGGAATTCCTTGAGACAAAAGTCAGGGAAAGGACTTTAGATCTCATTCAGGCTAATGAAACTCTAAAAAAAGAGATAGAGGAAAAGAGAAGAGCAGAAGAATCACTTAAGGTATCAGAAGAAAAGTACAGACTTCTTTACGAAAACGCTGGAGATGCCATTTGTACTCTAAATGACAAACTAGAATTCACAGGCTTAAACAAAAAAGCGGAGGAGTTACTAGGCTATCGCAAAGATGAACTAATCGGCAAAAACATCTTAAAATTAAATATAGTTCACGAGGACGATAGAGAGATTGTTGAGAAAAACCTTCGTTTTATCGCGGCGGAAAACAAAGAAACGAAAGGGGAGATCAGGTTTTTGCGAAAAACCGGGGAAGTTCGTATAGGTGATGTAACATCAACTGCCTATTTTGACCGGACTGGAAATGTATCGGTTATTTTAAGCATAATCAGGGATGTGACTGAAAAAAAACAGATGGATGAAGAACTACTAAAAACAAAAAAACTGGAATCAATAGGAGTTCTAGCTGGAGGAATAGCCCACGATTTCAACAACTTACTCGCTGCAATTGTTGGGAATGTTTCTCTAGCTAAGATGTACTTAGATCCTGGCGAGAAGGCATTCCATAAACTTACAGATGCTGAAGCCGCTATTTTTAAGGCTAGAGATCTTGTAAGAAAACTGCTTCTATTTGCAAAAGGGGGCGAGGGGTACAAAAGAGAAATAGATGTTAGACAAATACTTGAGGACACAGCCCGTTTGGTTTTTAGTGGTTCTCCGGTAACTTACAAATTTGACTTTGAAGACGGTAACCATCTAATATTTGCTGATGAAGACCAGTTACGCCAAGCAATAAACAACATCATGTTAAATGCCAAAGAAGCTATGGAAGGTAAAGGTACTTTACACGTAAAAACTGAAAGTGTGAGATTACCCTCCAGAAACAGATTTTCTCTTGAAGAAGGAGATTACTTAAAGATCATTATAGCTGATAGCGGACGAGGTATAAAAGAGGAAGATCTTCCAAGGGTTTTTGATCCGTACTTTTCCACCAAAGAATTGGGACCTAAAAAAGGAACCGGTCTCGGATTGGCTCTTGCGTATACTATTGTAAAAAATCACAATGGTCATATAGAGATAGAATCAAAGTTTGGTTATGGAACAGTTGTTACTCTTTATTTTCCTTTACAGATAGGACAAAAGAAGGAGAGACCCACTCTAGAAGCATACCAGGCTAAAGGCAAAGTTCTGATTATGGATGATGAAGAAATGGTAAGGAACGTTACAAAAGAAATATTAAGTAGTTTTGGATTTCAGGTTAAATGTGCAAAGAATGGACTTGAGGCAGTGGAACTTTATAGAAAAGCTTTCATGAATGGAGATCCCTTCGATTTGGTTATACTGGACCTTACCGTTCAAGGAGGCATAGGAGGAAGAGAAACTCTGGCATGGATTAAAGAAATTGATCCTGATGTTAAAGCAATTATAACAAGCGGATATACATATGATCCTGCTTTGATTTCGTATAAAGAATACGGGTTTGTAGGAGCCATAACAAAACCTTTTGAAGTTGGTGCACTTTTAACCCTGTTGGAGAACGTACTAGGCCAAAAGAGAAAATCAGGCTCTGGTCTTTAGACTCTCACCAACGAGGTTCTTAAAAAATAAGCATACAACAATGAAGGCTAAAATCAGACTTGTAGAGATAATAAAAATAGCGTCTTTCGTAAATGTGCGAATAAGGCTAATGTATAAAAGAATAACTATCCCGGGAAGAAATGTCTTCCCAATAGTAAAAAGTGTTTGAGCTCCCATTCTGTAACCTGTCCGTCTTCTCCAGATGAGAAAAAGTAAAAGAAAATTGTACAGAGAAACAATGGATGTGGCTAAGGCGATCCCGAAATTCTGGTACGGTCGCATCAAAATTATGTCCAGAAGGGCGTTCAAGAATATACTTGTAATTCCGGCTACTGCTGGTGTCTTTGTATCATGAATCCCGTTGAAGGCCCTTACAAAAAGAATGGAAAGCCCGTAGAATAAAAGACCCAACCCGTATCCAAAGAGGGCCCGTGATGTAAGTTCTGTTTCATAACTCGTAAATGCCCCTCTTTCGTAAAGGAGTTTTACTATTTCGGTTCTTATCCCGCATAAGAGAAAAAGAGAGGGAACAAGCGTAACACACATTAACACAATAGAATTATCCAATTGAGAGAATAGACTTTTCCAATTTTTTTCATGATAGAGCCTGGAAATTGAGGAAAAAGCGACTGTGTAAATGGGTACCGCAAAAAGGCTGAAGGGAAGAATAAATATCCTAAAAGCATAAGTCAGTGAAGCTACATGTCCCTCTGGTAAATAGGACGCTATAATTCGATCTATACAGTTATTTATGGGGACTATTGATGCGCCTATCAAAGCACCAAAAAAAAGTTTCCGTACCTGAGTTACCGCCTCGTGATTAAAATCAATTTGTATTCTGTATCTTATCCCGTGTCTTCTCAAGAAAGGATATTGCATTATAACCTGTAGTAGGGAACCTACGCTAACTCCAACTGCCAAACTGTATATTCCTATGTGCTCGCTTAAAAACAGACATGAGACTATAAAAACGATGTTCCATATGATTCCAGAAAGCTCTGGTGCAGCAAAATGATCTTTCGCATTCAGGAAAGACTTCATTACAGAGAGAAGTGCGTGCATTACTATTACGGGAGTCATTATAATAAAGAGATTTCTCGTAAGATATCTCGCGTAGGGGGAAAAGCCGGGAGATATGAGTTTTACTAATTGATCTGAAAATAAAACCAATATCAAGGAAAAGAAAACTGTTATAAAGAAAGTTAGATTAAGAAAAGTGGAATAAACAGATGAAAACTCTTTATTATCTTTCAAATATTTCGTAGATACGGGCAACAAAATAGCGCTACTTGCCCCAGAGAAGAAAAGGGTTTGGACCAGTTCTGGAAAATTAAAAGCTACTATGAATGCATCGACAAGGACGGTTGCTCCGAATACGTACGCCTGGATTGCTTCCCTTATATAGCCTAGAGGCCTGCTTATCAGCGTTATTCCGGTTATTACTGAACCTTTTTTGAGTAGATGGGTTACTGCCAATTCTTTTGTCATTCTTTCCAGCCATAAGCTCCTATAAGCTTAACAAACCTACATCCTCCGTAATTTTCTTCCTCATATTCGTTCTCACCCGTTTTTTTGTATACAATAAGGTCTTGAGAACACTCACCACCTACTGGAATCACGAGTCGCCCCCCTATCTTAAGCTGATCCATTAGTGGTTTTGGAACGTATGGAGAAGCAGCCGTGACAATAATTCCATCGTATGGAGCGTATTCACTCCATCCTACAGTTCCGTCCCCGATTTTAATGACTATATTTGTGTATTTTAGATCATCTAGCACTTTCCTTGCCCTTTTTGCGATGGAAGCGATCCTCTCGATTGAATATACCTTTTCTGCCAATTCTGCTAGAATGGCCGTTTGATAACCAGATCCCGTTCCAATCTCTAGAACGCTCTCATTGCCCTTTAAATTTAGCTTTTCTGTCATGAGAGCCACGATGTAGGGCTGAGATATGGTTTGCCTTTCCCCGATTGGAAGAGGGTAATCTTCATATGCCTGTGGCCAAAGTGCCTCGTCTAGAAAGAGATGACGTGGGACCTTCCTCATAGCGGCAATCACCCTCTCGTCTTTTATACCCCTAGCGATTATCTGTGTCTCTACCATTTTGTCTCTTTTGAATTTAAAGTCGTTGATACTCATTGAGAAAGTTCTTTCGACCTCCTACATGCTACTTCAAATGCTTTTATGACTGCACCCTTTACAGCTCTGTCCTCTAGCTCTGTGAGTCCCGCTATTGTTGTTCCCCCAGGTGAGGTTATCCTCTCTTTTAGGATCGATGGGTGCGTTGCTTCCGACTTTAGAAGCGTCAAGGTTCCACTTAGAATCTTTTCTGCCATTTCTAATGTGATCTGTCTAGAAAAACCCAATTTCACTCCTGCATCAATCATTCCTTCGAGAAAAAAAAGAAAAAATGCAGGTCCGCTACCTGCAAAAGCAGTGATGGCATCAAAGAGTTCTTCTTTTATTTCAACAACCATTCCCATGCCCGAGAAAAGTTTTTTTACATATTCAAATTCATCATCCCCAACTATTTCATTTCTGCATATACCTATTACCCCTTCTCTAACCTTCACACATAGGTTCGGCATAGCTCTTATAACCTTGGTACCTTGACCTATAATCGAAAGAATCGCAGAAATGCTCACCCCTGCCATAATCGAAAGAATTACGTGTTTATCTCTAATGTGGGATGTTAGATTTTTTAGCACATCTTTTGCATCTTGAGGTTTTACCGCAATAACTAGGTACTTTGAAAAATCTGTAAGCTCTTTCAGCAAGGCATATTCCTTAATACTGTATTTTTCTTTTATGTACTTACTTTTTAACTTGGATATCTCACTGAAACCGATCCTTTCCTTTTCAAACCCCGTCTCGAGAAGAGCCCTAATTATAGCTTCCCCCATATTCCCAGTTCCTATTATTCCGATCCTCTCCATCCTTACCCCCGTCACAGATTTTATAACAGATTAGCGCCAGTATTTAAAAGCGAATCACATTTCTATTCAGTCCAACAAAAATGAGAGACGCAAAATTTTCACGTTCAATTCACAAATTCAGAAATTAAATACCGCATCTAATTCTTCTTCAGATACGTCGAATACAGTATTCAATCCCGGAAGAGCCTCTTTAGAAAAGAACTCTGGTAACCTGTCATCGTTTTTTGTGAAACCCGCCATTTCGTTAAACTTTCTCTCCATTTTGAGAACATATGAACCAAGTTGCATCAAATAGTCTTCTCCTAAAGGAATACCTGTTATTGCTGACACGCACTCTATAAGCACTTTCTGGAGTTCAGGAATATCAAGAACTGGCAATGATGCAAAAAGACAAAGGCCCAAACTATCTATAGCAGCAAAATATCTCTGAAGATAACTTGATACAGGACCCTGACCTTCCCGTGATAACGGATTGTACTGTGGATTTTTAGGGCTTGGGAGAGCATTCCCGCAAGTGTGGTCAGCGCCCATTGGAGATGTGGCGTAAGTTACACCCGTTCCCTTCAGCACTCTTGGATCATATGCCGCAAGGGACTGCCCCTTCACATGGGGTATTCTTTTTACTCCAAGGGTTTTACCGGTAATAACACATCCATTTCCTATCATTTTTCCATTCTCTGAGGATTCTCGTATCGCTTCAATGAGTGCATAAGCGGCTTTTGCATCCCCCCAGTTGATTAAACCACCCTCCATGGCACACGCTAAAGCAGCACCGACTTCTATCGTATCTAGACCAAGATCGTTGCATAATCGGTTAAGCAGAGCTATTTCATCTAAATTTCCTATCATGCAGTTAGAACCAATCATCCCAATTGTTTCGTACTCCAGGCCTGAAACCAGTTCGCGTCCGTTTTCATCTGTGTATATGTTCGAACAACTTATAACACATCCATTCATGCATCTATGGCTTTTACTACTATTCGGTCTTTTTTCAAGGATCTGAGCCATCGTTTCTCCTGAGATTCGTTCAGCATGTTCAAATTGACCGAAAGAGTAATTCTTGGTGGGGAGAGCTCCGGCGCTGTTTATCATCATCACCAAAAGAGGTGTTCCAAATGATCTGAGTCCTTGAGCCAATGGGTGTGAAAGAATACCTTTAGAAAGCTCCCCAGTAGCTACCTTTAGTCTTTCGGGGTTAGCGACTTTAACCGGCTCTGTGTTAGAATCATCTAGCACTATGGCTTTTAAATTCTTTGAACCCATTACAGCACCAAGACCACCGCGGGACGCCATTCTTATTTTGAAGTCAGGAGTGGTAACGCATACGGATGCCGCTTTAAGGCACATCTCGCCGGCTGGACCTATGCTAATTATTGATACCTTTTCTCCATAGTGTGACTTAAGTTTCTCTATTAATTCGTAATTACCTACTCCCTTTAATTCACCAACTTCTGAAATTTGTGCCCCATTTTTATTCACAACCAAATTTACGAGTTTATTTGCCTTCCCTTCTACTATTATAGCCCTTATCCCGAGACGGGCTAGCATATGGGAAGCGCCTCCTCCTGAATTGGCCTCCTTTATTGTCCCTGTCAATGGACTTTTTCCTCCTACCGAGATCCTACCATTATTGGGTACCAATGTACCAGACAGAATACCGCAGGCAAAAACGAGCTTGTTTTCTTCTCCCAAAGGAGAAGTCGAAGGTGGTACTTCATCATATACGATTTTGGAGGTGAGTCCTCTACCGCCCAACGTGGCATATTCTTGTGGTAAATCTTCGTATTTAATCTCACCTGATGTGAGATTAACCCTCAATAATTTTCCCATAAAATACCCCCTTCTTTTCATTTACTTAATATGCGCTATTTTAGCAAAATTACCCATAAGGCGCAATCTGAGCTTTTGAAAAATTGATTTTTTTTGGTTGAACCAGTTTCTTTCATATGATACTGAGTATTTGCAATGCGGTACACAAAGCTAGCCATTTTCATCTACCTTATTTTTTTTCTTTTTATTCTGTATATACAGTTTTTTCGTCTGCCCATATTTGCAGGAGACACAGACATCTGGTATCACTTAAATTCTGGGAGATATATTCTTGAAAAACTAAAAATTCCAAAGGATAGCTACTTTTCTTTTATCACTCCTTCAAGAGAATGGGTAGACTACTATTGGCTATTTCAGGTTGTCGTTTACGGTATCTATTCTATCGGTGAATATTACGGACTTATAATCCTTAGAGGCATCCTTTTTATACTTGCAACATGGTTCATTTTTCTTTTCCTTTTCGGGAGCAAAAAAGAAGATGGGGAATATCCGTTTCTTACGATGTTTTTCATATATATGGTCGTCCTTCTATATTCTAGATACACACTCCTTAGACCGCACGATTTTTCTTATCTATTTCTGGTCTTGTTTCTTTACATCCTTGAATTAAAGAAATCACATGTTAAATATCTTCCCATACTGGGTGTGGCTTGGGCAAATATTCACGGGGTTGTATATCCCGTGATGGTCTTCATTGTGATCATATATGTTTTAGATCTCATGTACGAAAAAAGAAAAAACCGTCTTTCCGTCGGCAGAGAAGATATACCCTATGTACTACCCCTTCTTTTAACTGCAACAACTCCTTTTTTTACTCCACATTTCACTAAACTTATGGTCATGCCTTTTGTACCAATATCATTTGCAAAGCATTATATACAGGAGCTTTCGACCTTTTCCTTTTTAGATTTTACCTCACTCCGGATAGAAGGTTTCCTAGTTTCCTACCAGACAGTAGTTCTTATTCTCCTATTTCTAACATTGATGTCTTTTGTTTATGGACTCTTACAAAAAACTGTTAGAGCGAGGCACATAGTAATCCTCTTTGCAGGTCTCATGCTTTTAGCTAAAGGTAAAAGATTTGCCCATGAGTGTTTCATTCTCGCTATTCCGCTTATTAGGTCATCGGCAGTTCCTATTTCCTTTGAGGGCCTAAAGAAGGAGTCTTTTAGGATTATAGCCCTTGCGGTTTTTCTTATCCTTCTTATTATCCCACCTATGCACTTCAAAAAAATTTTTGGGTCATTTCCCAGGTATCCTTTTTCTTTTAAGAACCTCCCTCATGGAATCACCCTCTTCTTGAGAGAAATAGACGCAGGAGGCTATGTACTTAACCACCCTAATCCAGGTGGTTACTTACAGTGGATGCTATATCCAAAATACAAGATATTTATGGATATGCAAATTCCTTTTCTTTTCATGAACGAAGATATGTTTGTTGCTTTAAGGATTTTCAATTTTTTTGATCAGCAAGTCACCGATGATTTATTAAAGACATACGAACCTTCGTTCATAATAGCTTCGATTCAAAGCGGGGGTTTTAAGGACCTTATGAGGAAATTTCAGGATTATAGAATCGTTTTTTTTGACGATTATTACGTACTATATGTAAATAGAAAACATTACCCTGAACTAGTTAAAAAATTCGAGCTAAAAAAATTGGACCCTTACAATCTGGTAAATCTTCCCCTTGAATCGGAAGAAAGTGAGACCATAAAATCAGAGTTTGAAAATATACTGAGATTCCATCCCGAATGCGGAGTTGCAAACGAATATCTCTCGCGCTTGTATCTAAAGAAAAACGAGCTTGAAAAAGCCTTAATCCATGCTGAAAAACTGATAGAGGCCTATCCTGATTCTCCTCAAGGTTTTATGTTAAAGGGTGAGATACTTAAAGAGATGAAATCTTATAAAAGAGCTTTAGTTTATTTAGAACGGGCTTTCAAATTGAGTCAAACAGCGGAAATTGCTTTTAAGATGGGAAGGATTTACTTTGAAATGGGTGATTACGAGCGTGCGTACAACTTAATGGTAAAATCCATAAATGTCTTTGCACCGTTTACTAGCTACAGAGAACTTTACTACGTAATAAAATCAGCAATTCTTTCGAATCGATTGAGGGAGGCTACTATACTCTTCGATTACGGTATGAGAATGATCCCAAAAACAGATAAGGAGTATCTGAAAAAATATATAGAACTCATGCCTTACATTAGTTCCCACCTTCAAGAAAGCATGCAACTTTATGCCCGTCCGTCCCGAAAAGCACAGGCTGATCGCTAATACAACGTTTTATCCTGTATGGACATTTCTGGTAGTAAACGCAACTTGCTCCCTCTCCACTTTCTATTTTTACAGGCATGGGCTCTCCTTTTGAATAGGCTATAAGCATTCTAGTGTAAGGGTGCAGTGGATTTGAGAATATCTCATCCCTCCCCCCCTCTTCTAAAACCTTACCCTTAAACATGACAATTATTCTTTCGGAAACAAACCTCACCACATTTAAATCATGGGAGATAAAAATCATCGAAAGCCTATTCTTTTTCTTTACTTCGAGCAAAAGACTCAATATCTGAGCCTGAATTGAAACATCAAGGGAGGACACAGGCTCATCCGCAACAAGAAGAGATGGTTCGGTAGCGAGTGCTCTTGCTATGGCTATCCTTTGTCTTTGTCCACCGCTCATCTCATGGGGATACTTGTACATAAAACTTACATCAAGTCCCACACTCATGAGTATGCCTGTGACTCTTTCCTTAATCCTTTCCTTTTGTTCCAGGGAGAAATTCAAAATTGGTTCAGAAATTATATCTATTACTCTTTTCCTAGGGTTAAGAGAAGAGTACGGATCCTGAAAAACGATCTGAACTTCCTTCCGTAAAGACTTAAAATCTTTGCCTTTCAATTTGAGTATATCGATCCCCTTGAATCTTATAGAACCTGAATCCGGCCTCTCCAGCAAAAGAATACATCTGGCTAATGTACTTTTTCCTGACCCGCTTTCCCCAACCACACCTAAAGTTTCACCATCTTTCAGCTCGAAGGAAACAGAATCAAGTGCCTTTATTTTTGTACTTGATATTGCAAAAACGCTTTTTTTTACTTCGTATATCTTACTTAGGTTCCGTACAGAAAGCATCTCACATATCCCTCGTTATCTGTTTTTACAAATTTTGGTTCTTCTTTGATACATACGTCCATTACATAGTCACATCTTGGATGAAACTTACATCCACTAGGGATATTTCTGAGATCAGGTACAGTGCCCTTTATCGGTTTGAGTTCATCACCTCTTATCAAAGCTGAACTCAAAAGTCCTTGACTATACGGATGAAGGGGACGCTCAAAAAATATATCTTTTTTCTGCTCCTCTATCAATCTTCCCAGATACATAATCCCAACTCTTGTACAAAGTCGTTCCACTATATGGAGGTTATGGGTGATAAAAATCATTGCCATGTTTCTCTGTTTTACAAGCTTCAAAAGGAGATTCAAAATTTCCCATTCAGAGGCTACATCTAGAGCAGTTGTAGGCTCATCACAAATTATCAGTTTGGGGTTCAGGGCTATTGCCATACTAATGAGAACTCTCTGTCTTTGACCTCCGCTTAGTTGGTGGGGATATTGATGATACCTCCTTTCTGGATCCTCAAACCCAACCTCTTTTAGGAGTTCTATTACCCTGTCTTTTACCTCTTTTTTCTTGAGTTTAAGTTGAACTTCTAGCATTTCTCCTATCTGTTCCCCGATTTTAAGGACCGGGTTTAAAGATGTCATAGGTTCTTGAAAGACAATCGAAATTTCCCCTCCCCTTATTTGTCTCATTTCCTTTTCGGGGATTGAAAGCAAGTTTGCTCCCGAAAAAAAAATAGAACCTTTTATGTGGAAATTGCTTCCCAGAAGCCTAAGTATGGAAAGAGCAGTCACTGTTTTACCACATCCACTTTCCCCACAAAGACCATAAATTTCCCCTTTACGAATAGAAAAACTGAGCCCAGATATGATATCAACGTATCCACCTTCCGTTAAGACAGAAACTGAAAGATCTTCAATCTCAAGGAGCTTCATATAAGCTTTTTTTGAATTGATTATTTCGGTCCTATGAATTATACTACTTGAAAAGAAAATGACAAGTCTTTTTATTGCGCTTTTTCTTACCTCGTAAAACCATGCAAAAAGCTTTGAAAGGGGAATGAAGACTATGAGTGATAAAATAGAAAAGGAAGGTCTAACTTTTGACGACGTGTTACTCATTCCTGCGTATAGCAGCGTCCTACCCCACGAAGTAGATGTCTCCACATATCTCACAAGGGAGATAAAGTTGAACATCCCGCTTTTGAGTGCTGCAATGGATACGGTAACAGAGGCAAAAACAGCTATTTGTCTCGCCCAAGAGGGCGGAATCGGCGTAATACACAGGAATATGACAATAGAAGAACAGTCTCATGAAGTGGAAAAGGTAAAGAAGTCCGAAAGCGGAATGATAATAGATCCTATTACTATCTCCCCCGAGCACAAAATAAGGGATGCTCTGGAACTTATGGCTCAGTATAGGATATCTGGCATTCCTGTCACCGTGGGTAAAAAACTTGTTGGTATAATCACAAACAGGGATTTAAGATTTGAGACTAATCTCGATGAAAAAGTTGGAAATGTTATGACAAAAGAAAACCTGATAACGGTAGAAGAAGGCATAAGTCTTGAGGAATCGAAAAAGATACTTCATAAGCATAGAATTGAAAAGCTCCTTGTGGTGGACAAAGATTACAACCTGAAGGGTCTAATCACCATAAAGGACATTGAAAAGATGAGAAAGTATCCTAATTCTTGCAAGGATCATCTCGGAAGGTTGAGGGTGGGTGCTGCGATTGGGGTCGGTAAAGAAGCATTGAGAAGGGCAGAAGCTTTACTTAGATCTGGATGTGATGTTCTTGTTATAGATACGGCACATGGTCATTCAAAAAATGTTATTGAAACAATAAAAGAGTTAAAGATAGCTTTTCCAAATGTCCAATTGATTGCAGGGAATATAGCCACTGCTGAAGCCTGTGAGGATTTAATAAAGGCAGGTTGCGACGCGGTAAAAGTTGGAGTGGGACCTGGATCAATATGTACAACGAGAGTCATAGCAGGGGTTGGGGTTCCACAGATTACAGCAATAATGGACGTGGCCAAAGTGGCGAAAAAGTACGACATACCAGTCATAGCCGACGGTGGTATAAAGTATTCAGGTGATATAACAAAGGCTCTAGCCGCTGGTGCTGATTCTGTAATGATAGGAAATCTATTTGCAGGAACAGACGAGACTCCTGGAGAAATAGTGTTGTACCAAGGTAGAACCTACAAAGTTTACAGAGGAATGGGTTCTATTGAGGCACTCAAAGCAGGAAGAGCAAGAGACAGATACTGCTACTCCGACATAGAAGATGAATCAAAGATTGTACCTGAAGGAATAGAAGGAAGAGTGCCTTATAGAGGCTCCTTGTCGATGGTGATACATCAGCTTGTTGGTGGGCTTAAGGCTGGAATGGGGTATTTAGGGTGTAGAACGATACGCGATCTTCAGAAAAATGGTAAATTCTTAAGGATTACTTCTGCGGGATTACGGGAAAGCCATGTTCATGACGTAATTATAACTAAAGAGGCTCCAAATTATAGAGTAGAGTAATGGACTATCATAAGGAAGTTGTTCTTATTCTTGATTTTGGTTCTCAGTACACCCAGCTTATAGCCCGAAAAATAAGGGAACTTGGGGTTTATTGTGAGATACATCCTTATAACATACAAACCAACCAAATAAAATCTTTTAACCCTATAGGACTAGTTCTTTCGGGGGGACCTAAAAGCGTAACCGAATCAGATGCTCCAATATGCGATAAAGAGATTTTTCAATTGAACATCCCTATTTTAGGGATATGTTATGGACTCCAGTTGATCGCACATTTTTTCGGCGGGGAAGTCGAAAAAGCTAATAGAGCTGAATACGGAAAAACAAAGATGATAGTTGAGAAACCTGATCCACTTTTCTACGCAGTTGATGGTGAAACAAGGGTCTGGATGAGCCATAAAGATAGGGTTATAAAAATGCCGGAAGGTTTCATAGGTTTAGCACGGTCCGAAAACTCACCTCATGCAGCTATTAGATCAAAAGAAAAGCCAATATATGGTGTTCAATTCCATCCGGAGGTACATCACACAGAAAAGGGAAAGGAGATTTTAAAAAATTTTCTTTTCCGTATTTGTGAGGCGAAAGGATTATACAGTCCTAAATCGTTTATAGAAGAATCCGTAAAAAAAATAAGAGATGAGGTTGGAGATGAGAAAGTCATCTGTGCTCTAAGCGGAGGGGTTGACTCATCATGCGTTGCAGCTTTAATGCACAAAGCAATAGGTGAAAATCTTTACTGTTTCTTTGTAAATAATGGACTTTTGAGAAAAAACGAGGTAAACGAAGTCCTAGAAGCCTTCAGTGGAAGGCTAAATATAAAGGTAAATTACATAAATAAAGAGGACGAATTTCTTAGCAGACTAAAAGGTGTAAAGGATCCAGAAAAGAAGAGAAAGATCATAGGTAGACTCTTTATCAAAGCGTTTGAGGAAGAGGCAAAAAAAATAGGAGATATAAAATATTTAGCACAAGGTACCCTTTATCCTGATGTAATAGAAAGTACTTCCTATAAAGGTCCTTCTGCCACCATAAAAACACACCATAATGTAGGTGGTCTCCCAAAGAGAATGAAATTTAAGCTCATCGAACCATTGAAAGAACTGTTTAAAGATGAGGTCAGAAAAGTGGGTAGAATCCTTGGGCTACCAGACTACATAGTGGACAGACAGCCTTTTCCCGGTCCAGGACTCGCAGTACGAATAGTAGGTGAAGTAACAAAGGAGAGATTAGAAATTTTAAGAGAGGCTGATGCAATAGTAAGAGAGGAGATTGAAAAAAACCCGAAGTTTCGACATCTTTGGCAATCCTTTGCGGTACTCCTTCCCATAAAGACAGTTGGTGTTATGGGTGATGAAAGGACTTACGCGTATGTCATAGCAATAAGAGCGGTAGAAAGTGTGGATGCGATGACTGCTGATTGGGCTAGGATTCCACAAGAAACCCTGGATCATATTGCTCGCCGGATAATAAATGAAGTTCATGGGGTAAACAGGGTAGTCTACGACATCACTTCAAAGCCTCCAGGAACAATAGAATGGGAATGAGCTAAGATGAGTAAATTTGTTCATTTGCATCTCCACTCTCAGTATAGTCTCCTTGACGGAGCAATAAGGTTTGAACAGTTATTTGCTCTCATGAGATCATTTGGTATGAAATCCTGTGCAGTTACAGATCACGGATCAATGTTTGGAGCAGCGGAATTCTACTTCCAAGCCATGGAAAATGGTATTAAACCTATAATAGGGTGCGAGGTTTACCTAGCCCCAAAATCCAGATTCGAACAAAAAAAGGCAAGGGGAGAGGAGAATGCGTATCACCTTGTTCTTCTTGCTATGGATAATGAGGGTTACAGAAATTTAATAAAACTGGTTACACTTGCCCAGTTTGAGGGATTTTACTATGTTCCTCGTATAGATAAGGAACTTTTGAATGAATACAAAAAAGGGCTTATATGCTTGAGTGCCTGTCTTAAGGGCGAAATACCCTATCTCATCTTAAAAGGAGACGAAAAGCCTTTAAAAAAGGCCATTGAGGATTATTTATCAATCTTTGGGAGACACTTCTTCTTTGAAATTCAGGATAACGGGCTTGAAGAACAGAAAAAAGTCAATGATACATTAATAAGGCTTTCTAAGTATTACGGAATCCCCTTAGTTGCCACTAACGATTGCCATTACTTAAGGCGGGAAGAGTCTAAAGCCCACGAGATACTTCTCTGTATTCAAACTGGAAAAAAAATATCAGATAGGGACAGATTGTCATTCAAAACAGACGAATTCTACTTTAAGTCTTCAGAAGAAATGGAAAAATCATTTTCAAACTGTGAAGAAGCGGTAAAAAATACGATTTTAATTTCGGACATGTGTAATGTGCAGATAGATTCTGGAACTTATCACTTTCCAGATTTTAAGATTTCTTTCCCGATAACGCTGGAGCAATACTTTGAGGATCTATGTAGAAAGGGATTTGAAAAGAGAATCGAAGTAATAAGGAAAAACTATGAAAACTTTACTGAAGAGATACTTCAAAGATACAAAGATAGACTAAATTACGAAATAGACGTTATAAAGAGGACCGGTTTCGTTGGATATTTTCTCATTGTTTCAGATTTTATAGACTTTGCAAAAAAGAACGGTATCCCTGTTGGCCCTGGAAGAGGCTCAGCAGCTGGTAGTCTCGTTGCTTATTCACTTGGAATAACGGATATCGATCCAATAAGATACGATTTGATATTTGAAAGGTTCTTGAATCCTGAAAGAATAAGTCCTCCTGACATCGATGTCGATTTTTGCATGGAAGGTAGAGAAAAGGTGATCCAATACGTTATGGATAAGTATGGGAGAGAAAATGTTGCCCAGATAATCACCTTTGGGACAATGCAGTCGAGAGCGGCAATACGGGATGTAGGTAGAGCGCTCGGGCTATCGTACGGAGAGGTCGACAAAATAGCAAAACTCGTTCCTCCCTTTACGAAAAGTATAGAAATTGCGTTATCAGAAGAACCGAATCTAAAGGAACTTTATAACAGGGATGAAAGGATAAAGGAATTAATAGACACAGCCATATCGTTGGAAGGACTCGCAAGGCATGCTTCAACCCACGCTGCAGGAATAGTCATATCAAACAAACCACTCACCGAGTATCTTCCTTTATACAGGGGTACCAATGGTGAAACTGTTACTCAGTACCCCATGAAAATGATAGAAAAGATAGGTCTTGTAAAGTTTGACTTTCTCGGTCTCAAAACTTTGACGATCATAGACACTATAATAAAAATGCTTAAACAGGATGGAATAGAGCTTGACATCTCTAAGATTCCTCTGGATGACAAAAAAACGTACGAAATTCTCTCTTCGGGAAACACTTCTGGTGTGTTCCAGCTAGAAAGTAGGGGAATGAAAGAACTTCTTGTCAGATTAAAACCTTCAAAGTTTGAAGATATAATAGCTCTCATAGCCCTTTACCGACCTGGACCGCTAACAAGCGGTATGATAGACGAATTCATAAAAAGAAAAAATAATCCATCCCTTGTAACTTACGAGATTGAGGCTTTAAGGGACATACTCGGAGATACATACGGGGTCATAGTTTACCAAGAACAGATTATGAAAATAGCCTCAAGACTTGCAGGATTTTCTATGAAAGAGGCCGATGCCTTGAGAAAAGCCATAAGTAAGAAAATCCCTGAAGAATTAATAAAATACAGAGAGACTTTTGTTGAAGGATGCGTAAGAAATGGAGTACAGAAGGAAACTGCAGAGAAGATATATGAAGTAATTTTAAGGTTTGGAGAATATGGCTTCAACAAGTCGCACAGTGCAGCCTATGCACTTGTTGCGTATGAGACGGCCTATCTTAAAGCCCATTATCCTGTTTATTTCATGGCAGCTCTTCTCACTAACGAAGTAAATAATACAGATAATATGGTTAAATATGTAACCGAATGTAGAGAACAGGGAATCACAGTTTTGCCACCTGACATAAATGAAAGTGATAGATCTTTTACAGTTAAAGATGGAAAGATAAGATACGGACTTTCAGGAATAAAGAATGTAGGGGATGCCGCTATAGAAAATATTCTTGAGGTGAGAAATAAGGTCGGTCGCTTTGATTCTTTGACACAGTTTCTTTTTCTTGTGGACTCCAGAAAGATAAATAAAAAGGTTTTAGAAAGTCTCGCAAAGGCAGGATGTTTCGATTCTTTTGGCTTGAAAAGATCTCAGATCCTTCAAATGATAGCCCAAAGAGCCGAGTTTACACAGAAAGAAGAGAAAAAACAGAAACAGCCTTCAATTTTCGGTGAATTGCATGACTTTCAGGACATATCAATACCTGAAATGGCGGAACTTTCTAGGGAGGAGATAGTTCTCGGCGAAAAGGAAGCCTTCGGTTTTTATTTTTCTGAACATCCTTTATCTTATTATAACGAGGTTATCGCCCGTATTACCCCTCACGATTCACAGAACATAAAGGAGCTCGAAATAGACGAAGATATTAAAATTGTTGGTATAGTTAATACCCTAAAGGAAGTAAAGACGAAAAAAGGTGAAAAAATGGCCTATCTAACACTTGAGGATACCAAGGGAATCGTGGAGGTTATCGTATTCCCCGATCTACTTCAGAAAGCCTCACATTTATTTAGGGATGATAAACCAATTGTCTTGCTCGGAAGCGTAGAAAAGGGAGAAAATGAGGTAGTAAAGATAAGGGCAAAAAATGTCTGGTTGCTTGAAGAAGTGAAAAAAGAAATTGAAAGAAAGGTACATTTAACGATTGACTGTTCCTCTTTTAAAAAGGATGATTTAAAAAGATTGAAAGAAATCCTTTTAACCGTTAAAGGCTCATGTGACATGTACCTGCACTTTGTGGAAAATGGAGAAAGGAGGAGCTTGAAAGTCGAAGGGATAAAGATTGACCCTGATAAGGTTGGTATCCTGAAAAAGCATTTTCCTGAAGGGATTGCTTACGAGGTCCTGTCATGAAACATTATCTCGACTTTGAGATGAAACTTAAACCTCTCGAAACCCGGCTTGAGGAAATAAAAAAATTTTACGACACGAGTGACCCCCATTATGCAAAAGAGATCAAAAGTTTAGAAAAAAAAATAGCTAAACTCGAGAAAGAGATATACAGTGATTTATCTCCGTGGCAGAAAACCCAACTTTCCAGGCATTTGAACAGGCCTCGCACATTGGATTACGTAGATGCTCTTTTTAGTGACTATTTTGAATTACATGGAGATAGAAGGTTCAAGGATGATCCTGCCATAGTGGGAGGGTTTGGGAAATTCAATGGGAAAACTGTAGCATTTGTTGGGCACCAAAAAGGTAAAGACATTAAGGAGATGGCCCAGAGAAACTTTGGCATGGCACACCCAGAAGGGTATAGAAAAGCTATGAGGATAATGGATCTGGCCTCAAGATGGATGAAGCCCATTATCACTTTTATTGATACACCGGGTGCTTACCCCGGCGTGGGTGCGGAAGAAAGGGGGCAAGCTGAAGCTATCGCTGCTAGTATATATTTCATGTTCACGCTGAATGTTCCGATAGTAAGCCTGGTGATAGGCGAAGGTGGAAGTGGAGGGGCGCTGGCAATAGGAGTGGCGGATAGAATACTGATGCTCGAAAACTCAATATATTCTGTTATCTCTCCAGAGGGTTGTGCTGCTATATTGTGGCGTGATGGAACAAGGGCAAAACAGGCTGCAGAAGCTCTGAAGTTAACAGCCCATGACCTTTATGAACTCAAAGTAATAGATGGTATTGTAAAGGAGCCATTTGGTGGGGCTCACAGAAATTGGAAGGAAACGTTTGAAAACACAGGAAAAGCAATCAAGACCCATCTTGAGGAGCTTTTGACAATTCCTCCTCACGAACTCAAAGAGAGAAGATACGAAAAATTCAAAAAAATGGGATTTTTTCTGGAGGGAAAATGATACGACTCGACTACACTCATTCCCTTAGGAAAAAAACTGTTGGAGGAATAAGTGAGGAAGAGTTAGAGAGTGTCATTGATACTCTGGAAAAGATGAACGCGCAGATTCAAGAAACCCCATATTCTTTCATGGAACTCCCTTTTATTCAGTTTCAGCTTAAAGAAATGAAGGAACTTGTAAGATTATTACAAAAAAGAACTATAAATGATATGGTCCTTTTGGGCATAGGAGGCTCCTCCTTAGGTGCGGAAGCTCTTTTTAAGGCGCTTTTACCCCCAGTACACAATCTGATAAGAAAACCCAGGTACTGGATACTGGATAATATTGATCCCCATACCATTAAGATGGTAATGGAGCACATAGATAAAAATAGAACCCTACTTGTGGTTATAAGTAAGTCAGGAGAAACACCGGAAACCCTGAGTCAGTTTATGATTTTTCACGAGGCATTAAAAGACGAACCCGATTTAAGAGAGAGGATTGTCGTCATTACAGACGAAAATAAGGGTTTCTTGCGAAGAATAGCGGAAAGAGAAGGTTATTTTACCCTTTCTGTGCCTTCTGGAGTTGGGGGAAGGTTCTCTGTACTCAGCCCAGTTGGTATTTTCCCCGCACTGATTATGGGAATAAACGTGGATGAGATATTTGATGGAGCAAAAGAAATGGCTTCTCATATAAAGACAAAACACAGAAAGGAAAACATGGCCATTCTAATCGCGGCTTTACTTTACCTCATGGATAAAAATGGTAAAAAGTTGCACGTGATCATGCCATATTGTGATAGACTTTCTGGATTCACAGAATGGTTTAGACAACTCGAAGCCGAAAGCTTGGGAAAAGAAGGTAAAGGTCCAACGCCTGTCTCTTCTAGAGGGGTTACCGATCAACATTCTCAGCTTCAACTTTATATAGACGGTCCAAAAGACAAATTCATTATGTTCATATTCGTTCCAGAAGATGGCCTTCGAATTCCGGAAGTGTTCTCTTACGTCCCGGAACTTTCCTACTTTTGGGGTAAAAAACTAGGTGATCTTTTTTATGCAGAACTTAGGGGAACACAGATCTCTCTCTGTGAAGCTTCTGTACCAAGTGCTGAGATGGTGATAGAAAAGATATCTCCTTACACAATGGGTGCTCTGTTTTATCTTTTCGAGGTGGCTATATCCTTTTTTGGGAGATTAATTGAAGTTAATCCTTTCGATCAGCCAGGTGTTGAAAAAGGGAAAATGTATACCAAGGCTTTAATGGGGGACGAGGGACGAGTAGATATAAAAAATAAATTGGAAACTAAAGCCACCGAGGAAAGAGCTATTGTCTCATTTTAGATTTCTTCTCTTCGAAATGTTCTTTCACCTGGTACATAAATGCCTCTATCCTAGCATCTATGTTTGACAGACCTTGACCGTCAAAAGCGATGTTCAAGACAGGAACATTGTATCTCTTTTGAATCAACCGCATTATCGCGCTAGATATGGTGCCTGGCATGCAAGTAAAAGGCATGGCATTGATGATTCCTGAAACTCCCTTATCTATAAAGTCAATTGATTTGCCGACTGTAAGTATAGCTTCTCCTTCAAAGCTCTCATGTATGTATGGGCTTGCCTTTTTTAGAATACTTTTAATACTGGGTTCCTTTCCGTATCTTATATGCTCTTCGAACAGTCTTTCCATCGCGTGCTCGTCTTTTTTTTGGAAATACTCAGTAATCAATATACTCATAAGATTGGAGTATTTTTTGAATCTGAAGGCTTTTTTCTTCCCCATGTAATTTATGTAAGAAACCCACTCCGTAATTGGAGCAAGCCAAGCCATCCCTCCATGTTCTTCTATTTTCCTTACAATCTCGCTATTACTGAATGCGTTTTGTCTTATGTATATTTCACCTACAATCCCTACTATTGGTTTGTCGTCGTCCTTTCGTGGAATAGAAAGAAAGGAATCTACAATCTCTTTTAGTACAAAAAGAAAATCGGAAGCTCCACCCTCTATGGATCGGCAAATCTTCTTAAGAGATTCCTCGTAAATCCTGTCTGTCATCCCTTTGGCCAACTCGTTTGGTCTTATTTCATGGAGCAATTTTGTAATTAAATCTACAGATACAATCGCTTTCCACCCGAGTCTTTTAAACGTCCCTCCCATTATGTTTAGCTCTTCATAAAATCTATGATCCTGATTTGGAGCGTAAATTGGAACGTCTTCAAACCCCAGATCATCAAGAACTAACCTATGGAACCTGTGGTACTGACCGAACCTGCAAGGACCGCCTCCTGAAGGCATAAAAAATGCGCTTCGTTTAGGATCAAAATCTTTACTCATGGCAGTTCTAACCATATCGCCTGTCGTTAGGATACAAGGGTAACACTCCCTACCAGAAGTAAACTTCCTACCAATGTTCACTGTCTCCTCATTGGAAGTTTCCATAACTTCAGCATCCACACCACACGCTTTGAAAGCACTTGCGAATGGGTACGAGTGATCACACATATGCGGAATGTAGATCTTTCGCCTTCCGTCTTTCTCATAAAGTTTAAACCTTATCTTTGTGGGTGTTTCCTCTTTTTTAGCATTTTTGATACTATCAAGGAAGGCCTCTAGTCTCGTAATTATGCCAGCGTCTGCACTGTGTTCGTCTATCTCAAGCTGTAGATAGGGCTTACTGCCGATTATCTTTTTAAAGAAGTGGGTTATGAAAGAATCAGGCCCGCATCCGAAGTTTGTGATATACACACCGTAGAGATTCGGTCTTTCTTTTACAAACTTTGCTGCTCTTAATATCTTCTGGCCATATCCCCAGTACATATCTTTAAGATCTTCATCTTCATCAGCTCCATCCATAATTGGGAGCATATCGTAAGGTATAGGAAAAACCCCTAAATCCATAAGCTTCTTATGGATATTAAGGTTTGCACCCGCATCGAAACTATTGTATGGTCTTCCTATTATCACAATCCCTGTATCGCTCTCTTTTAACGAAGAGAGATACTCATGCCCTGCGTCTCGACATTTTCTATAAAATTCGTTTTGAACGTCTTTTGCTAGCTCATAAGCTTTCTCTATCTCTCTTTTTGATCTTTTTATTTTCTTCCCGAAATCGTACAAATTTTTGAGTGTCAATTCCTCTCCCTGCCCAAAATAAACAACAGGAGATAGGACTTTCACCCCTCTCTCTGAAAAGTCTATCGATCCTCTAACAGTGTAAGGGAAAGATTGGGCGTAAGGACAGACAAAGGTATTTGAAACTATCTTTGAAGGGCCTTTTATGTTGATCACACTTGGCAAAAAAATAGTTTTTACGCCTTTCTGTATAAGGTTTAGAACATGTCCGTGGGCAAGCTTAACCGGAAAACAGCTCTCAACAATAACGTTCTCTACACCTTCTCTAATGATCTTCTTGTTTGTCGGCTCGGATGCAATGACTGTAAAACCTAGCTCAGAAAGGAATGTCTTCCAGAATGGAAAAAATTCGTGGGAATAGAGTATAAGGGGAACACCTATAGGCTCACCTTCAACATTTTTATCGTAACTATTCATAAGAAGCTCTTCCCTTATCTTAAAGTAATCTTTTACATCCTTTTTAACCGTTTTTCTAACCACATCGTACTTTTCACATCGACTTCCGTAATAAAGTGGTGATTCTCCTTCCACGGTTACTTTCCTTATCTCGCAAAGATTTTCGCAACCTTTACACTCAAATGTTTCAATTTCATAATTTCTTTTGCTCAGATCGAAACCCTTAAAGGCACTTTTCTCCCATGTCCTCTCCTTCATGGCAAGAATCGCCACACCTATAGCTCCGGTTACATCGTGGTGCGGAGGTACTTTTATAGGTCTATTTAAAACCTTTTCGAAAGCTGCTACAACTCCTTTGTTGAACGCGGTTCCACCCTGGAAAAATATTTTCTTTCCTATCTTTCTGTCTCCAACAACTCTATTTAAATAGTTCTTAACAATCGAGTAAGAAAGACCACTCACGAGATCCTCTGTTTTCGCCCCTTTTTGCTGGTGGTGCACGAGATCAGACTCTATGAAGACCGTACAGCGATCTCCCATTTTCACCGGCTTTTTCGATTCCAGCGCCAATCGACTAAACTCATCCTTTATGGATATTCCGAGTCTTTCAGCCTGTTCTTCTAAGAAAGAACCGGTTCCGGCAGCACACGCCTTATTCATTTCGAAATCAACTATAACACCTTTTTCGATGCTAATATACTTTGAGTCTTGTCCTCCTATCTCAAAAATAGTATCAACTTCTGGGTCAATGTTTATGGCTGCTTCTGCTTGTGCTGTTATTTCGTTACGGACTATATCTGCTCCAATAAAGTCTGCTGTCAAATATCTTCCAGAACCTGTTGTTCCCGCTCCAACTATCACTACCTTATCTCCAATCTCTTCTCCTATCTCTCTTAACCCCCTTTTGACTGCCTCGAGAGGTCTCCCTTCAGTCATTAGGTATCTTTTTGCAATTACATTCTTATCTTTATCAATTACTACAAGGTTAGTACTAATAGAACCAACATCTACTCCCAGATAGGCTTCCGTCTTTTCTGTGACTGGCTTCACGTAGTACGAAACATTCAGATTCTCTTTAGAAATAACAAGTCTTTCCTGAACTTCCTCTTCCTTCTCCGATAAAAGGTATCTATCTAGCTCTTCAAATCCCTTAAATTCCTGTTTAAGTGATGGGTTCTCATGTACTGCAAATATGGCTCCTAACGCGCCCATTGAAGTAAAATGTTTGGGAATAATGAGTTCATTCTCAGATAAAGAAAAAACATCTTTTATCGCCTTTATCATTCCCTTGTTCGCCGCTACCCCTCCAACAAAGGCAACAGGTTTTTCTACATCCTTTCCCTTAGCTATATTACCTTTGAAATTTCGTGCCAGGGCGTAACAAAGCCCAGCTACTATGTCGTAATCAGGTGTCGCAATTTGTTGAAGATGGATCATATCAGTCTTTGCGAAAACTGTACATCTTCCGGCTATCCGTGGAGGATTTTTCGATTTTAGAGCAACTTCTCCGAACTCTTCAATAGAGAGCCTCAGTCTCGATGCCTGTTGATCCAAAAAAGAACCGGTTCCAGCCGCACAAAGTGCATTCATGGAGAAATCTTTTATTTTCAACTTGCCATCCACACTCTCAAATATGATGAGTTTTGAATCCTCTCCCCCTATATCAATGACAGTTCTCACATTGGGGTACAGATAGCTAAACGACCTACAAAGCGCCACTATCTCATTTACAAAGGAAGCACCTATCATGGATGCAAATACCTTTGCTCCATTACCAGTTGTAGAAATGAAGTCGATTGGATAATTATCAGTGAGCTCTTTTACGACATCCCTTGCAACCTCAATCGGTTTTCCCTTATGTCTTATGTATCTATCAAGTAAAATGTCTTTTTTTTCGTCCATCAAAATAACATTTACGCTTATTGACCCAATATCGATTCCAAGATACATTTAGATCCTCCACTGTTTTGATTTTGCCGAAACCTTTATGTTATTTATAATAAAAAAGATTAGGCTAAATCAATACTAATCGGGTATTAGATGAGAGAAAGAGCTCAGATCATTGTAAGGGGTAAAGTTCAAGGAGTTTTTTTCAGATACAACACTATGAAAGTAGCTCAGAATCTCGGAATAAAAGGTTGGGTAAGAAACTTGAAAGACGGCAGTGTGGAAATCCTTTGCGAGGGAGAAAGTAAAGATATAGATGAGCTCATAAAATGGTGTTGGAAAGGACCTCCAGCGGCACTAGTCGAGGATGTAAATGTAAAAAAAGAAGAGTATATGGGAGAATTTCAAACCTTTGAAATTAGATACTAAAAATAAATACTTTCCCTTTTTTCTTGATATTTCTGGCAAGAAGTTTCTAATAGTTGGCGGAGGTAGGGTAGCAGAAAGAAAAGTTCGAACCCTTTTGCGGTTTAAGGCGAACATCCAAATCGTGAGCCCGAAACTTACTAAAAAAATTGAGGCACTGGCACAAAAGGGATTAATAGAAGTGAAAAAAAAAGAGTACGATCCTCAAGACTTAAATCACATAGATTTTGTAATTTCAGCAACGAATGATAAGGATCTTAATAGGAAAGTAAGCTCTGATGCTAAAAGCCTGCGTATTCTGGTTAACGTTGTAGACGCTCCTGAACAGTGTGATTTCATCGTGCCATCTGTAGTAAAAAGAGGGCCCATAGTCGTTGCCATATCCACATCTGGAAACTTTCCCCTTTTGTCAAAGAAATTGCGGAAAGATTTGGAAAAGATAATAAGCCTAGATTATGAAAAATACGTAGTAAAGGTCGGAAATTTGAGAAGGGAAGTTATAGAGAAGGTGGAGGATAAAAAGACGAGAAGAAAAATTTTAAAACTCATTTCTGATCTGGAAGTAAAGGAATTGGCTACAAAAGATATACAGGAAATAAGAAGAATGATCTTAGAGAGAAAAAAGTGAACATAAGGTTATTTTATCTATCTGTGGGTTTATACCTTTTTTCTACCTTCTTTTACCTTATCTACTTTGCCACTGTAAAGCATCTTGTTGAAAGAATAGGATTTTTATTTCTTCTTGGTGGAATAATTGCCCACTTCCTCAGTCTTATCCTCCGGTATTTTGAGGCGGGATACACACCTATAACTAATCTTTATGAGTCCTTGTCCTTTCTGGCGCTGTGTATAGGTGGATTCTTTGTCTTTATAAGGCACATACATAAAGCTCGCATCCTTGGCTCTTTTATTCTTCCGGTAATATCTGTAATTATTATAATCACCGCTTTTCTACCTCAAGAGATAAATCCCCTACCCCCTTATCTAAGAAGCTTCTACCTTCCCATCCATACCACATTTTGCTTTCTAGGAAATGCTATATTTTTCGTTAGTTTCGTGGTCTCCGTTCTTTATATTATCACCGAGAATTACATAAAAAAGAAAAGGTTAACATCTTTTTCAATGAGACTCCCCTCTTTGGAACTTCTAGATAGGATAAACGTAAGATGTATATCCATGGGATTCCCGTTTCTAACATTTGGGATAATTACAGGTTCTTTATGGGCAAGTTTAGCATGGGGGTCGTATTGGAGCTGGGATCCAAAAGAGATTTGGTCTCTTATTACCTGGCTTATATATGCTATTGTGATACACAGGCGGCTATTAGTTGGTTGGAAAGGCAGAAAGACTGCTTATATGATGATTCTAGGGTTTTTTTCAATCCTTGTCACTTTTCTTGGAGTAAATTATCTTATGGGAGGAAAGCACTCCTACCTTTGATGCATATACTCGTTTTTGGGCTTAATCATAAGACAGCACCCCTTGAGATAAGGGAAAAATTTTATATTTCAGAAGAAAAAATTGGTGAATTCATAACTTACGTAAAGGAGAAAGGGATAAAAGAATTTGTGATACTGTCCACTTGCAACAGAACAGAATTTTATCTTTTTTCAGAAACCCCTGATTTGGATCTTAAGAATTTAGAAAAGGCTCTTCTTGAACATTTGAACATCAAACATAATTGGGTAAAAGAGTACACATATACACTTCATGATGAGGATGCTTACCGACATCTTTTGTCTGTGGCTTCCGGACTGGACTCAATGGTTATAGGAGAACCACAAATTCTTGGCCAAGTCAAGGATGCTTATAGAGCAGCAACTTTTTACAACTCTACAGGTCTTTTATCAAACCGGATATTCCATAGGGCGTTCAACGTGGCAAAGAAGATTAGAACTGAAACAAAGATAGGTTACAACCCTGTTTCTATAAGTTCTATGGCCGTAGAAATGGCAAAAAGAATATTCGGTGATTTAAGAGAAAAGAAAATTCTTACAATCGGTGCAGGAGAGATGACTAAAATCGCTCTCAAAAATTTTAAAAGAGAGGGGATAAAAAAAATATACGTGCTCAATAGGACATTTGCAAACGCCAAAAAGCTCGCCGAGGAGATAGTAGGTGAAGCATACCCCATAGAGGAGTTAGAAAGATTCCTTTCTGAGGTGGATCTTATACTGACTTCAACCGGAGCGGAGGATTTCGTCCTAAAAAGGGATTCTATGCTTAGGGCCATGAAGACTCGCAAATTTAAGCCACTCTTTATAATAGATATAGCTGTTCCAAGGGATGTGGATCCATCCGTAAGTCATATCGAAAATGTTTATCTTTACAACATAGATGATCTAAAGGAACTTTCTCAAAAACATTTCGTAAACAGAATGAGAGAAGCTGAAAAAGCAAAAGAGATAGTAGAAGAGGAGGTTCAAAAACTTCCCTTGCTAATTAAACAAATGGACACAAAACCGTTGATCCTTCACATAATAGAAACCATAGAAACTATGAGAAAGGAAGAACTTAAAAAAGCATTCAACAGAATGAAATATCTCGATGAGGATACTAAACAAAATATAGAAAATCTTACACGTGCCATAGTCAGAAAGATCATTCATTCCCATATAGAACTTATTAGAAAAAACGGTAGCTATGAGGTTCTAGAGACACTTAAATTACTATTTAAGTTTGAGGACACAAATGAAGAAAGAGATAGTAGTAGGGACAAGGGGTAGCAGATTAGCTATAAGACAAACAGAGATTGCTCTTGAGGAGCTAAAATCGGTATTCCCTGATCTGACATTCAGAATAAAAATAATAAAGACAATTGGGGATACTATATGGGATAAACCTCTCTTTGAGATCGGCGGAAAAGGATTTTTTATAAAGGAGATAGAAGAGGCTCTCCTGTCGAGAAATATAGACATGGCTATTCATAGCATGAAAGATGTTCCTACAGAACTTAAGAAAGGTCTTACAATCGCCGCTATACTGAAAAGAGAAGATCCGAGAGACGCTTTCGTTTCTTTTGATTTTCAAAATCTAGACGAATTACCAGATGGGTCAAAGATTGGGACTAGTAGCTTTCGAAGAAGCGCACAACTTCTAGGGCTCGGAAAAAGATTGTACGTTGTCCCTATAAGGGGAAATGTGGAAACAAGAATAAAAAAGATAAAAACTGAAAAGCTATCGGGAGTGATCCTCGCATACTGTGGTCTAAAAAGGCTTGGTCTTGAAAGCTATGCAAAATGGATCATCCCTCCTGAGACCATCGTTCCTTCTGCTGGTCAGGGCGCTATTGGGATAGAAGTGCGAGAAGACTCAGAGCTTCTCGATATTCTAGAAAAAATTAATGATGAACAGACATCAAGGGAAGTAGAACTAGAAAGAAAAATTCAGATGCTCATAGGTGGTGGATGCCATGTTCCATTCGGTGTAAATGTTGAATCTAAAGATAGTTTTTTTATACTTCACGCGTTCTACGGCTCAAGAGACGGAAGAATATTCGTGAAAATCAAGGAAAAAGGAACATGGTCCTCCTTGGATGATTTCACTATAAATGTCTTAAAGAAACTTAAGAGCCCCCCGGAGGGGGCTGAGTACTAAACAGCCTCTCTTAAGGCCTTCCCAGGTGTAAACTTTGGCACAGTCCGAGCAGGGATCTTAATTTCTTTTCCTGTTCTCGGGTTTCTCCCTTTTCTGGCCTTTCTCTTCGCAACACTAAAAGTGCCGAAGCCAACCAGAGTAACCTTTTCCTCCTTTTTTAGAGCAGCCTTCACTGCATCGATGAAAGCGTCCAAAGCCTTGCTAGCAGCTGCCTTAGTGATACCTGCGCCCTCTGCCATTTTCCCAACAAGTTCTGCCTTGGTCATAAACCCCCTCCTTGAAGCGTTTTCTTACGTGGCTTTGCGGCCACATCATCTGTAAACACTTAATATATCTAATTTTGCAAAATATGCAAGTGTTTTTTCGCATTTTTAGCCGATTTTTTTAAAAAATCGCTTGATAGTAAAAACTACGGTATGGTAGAAATCTACCTAAATGCTTATTGAAGTGCTTTTTAAGAATCCTTTGGCTTTTATCGTTCTTGCGATTCCTTTACTTTATGCCATTGTTCTCCATGAGGTTGCTCATGCATATGCTGCTTATGTTATGGGCGACAAGAGCCAAAGATGGTACGGAAGATTATCCCTTAATCCCCTAAAGCATCTCGATCCCATAGGCACGCTTACACTATTTATATTTGGTTTCGGATGGGCAAAACCAGTACCCGTGAGTTACTACCAATTAAGAGATCTTCGTTGGAGTTTCGTCTTTGTATCTGCCGCGGGGATTTGTGCTAATATAATTCTTGCCTTTTTTGCCCTTTTTCTTCTTAAGAGTATCACGCCCGAGCCTGGCGGCGTTCTCTATCTTCTTTTTTCTTACTTTGCAAGAGTGAATATTCTTCTTGCATCATTTAATTTAATTCCGATCCCACCACTGGATGGCTCAAAGATACTTATGGGTTTTTCTTCAGGAAACTTAAGATACACATTAATGAGAATAGAACCGTACGGTTTCTATATAATAATTGGTCTTCTTTTGTTAGGCGTGTTAGATCCGCTGGTTGATTTTATAAGATGGGTCCTTCTTTCCCTGATAAATCTGATCATTCCTTAAAAACAGGATAAATCAAAGTCTATGAGATATCCTCTTTATGGCTTCTATTGTGAATTCTATTTCGGCATCTTCCGTGAAAATCCCTGGTGAAATCCTTACGGTTCCATGCGGAAAAGTGCCTATGGTTCTGTGGGCTAAGGGGGAGCAGTGTAATCCAGGCCTAGTCATAACGTTGAACTCTTCATCAAGAGCCAAAGACACCTGAGACGGTGACAACCCATCTATGTTAAAAGAGACTATGGAGATCATTTTACCCGGGTCCTTAGGACCATAAATTCTAACATTTGAGATTGAGCTTAGTCCCCTAAGCAGTTTCTCTGTAACTCGCATCTCCTTTTCCCTTACATTATCGATTCCGTATCCTAAAACGAATTTACAGGAAGCTAGTAACCCTGAAATTCCGATAGTATTTGGCGTTCCAGATTCAAAACGATCTGGCATAAAATCTGGATGTTCTTCAAATTCGGACCTACTTCCTGTACCTCCTTCCTCGAAAGAATCTATTTCACATTCTAATCCCTTACGGATGTAAACCCCACCTGTCCCTTGAGGTCCAAGCAAAGATTTGTGTCCTGTAAAGAAAAGAACATCTACTCCACTTTTCTCCACATTGAGAGGTGTATTTCCTAATGTTTGTGCAGCATCCACACAGAATACTATTCCATGATTTTTTGCTATCTCTCCTATGTCTTCCACGGGGAAAAGAGTACCTGTAACGTTTGAAGCATGAGTTAAAATTATTAGCCTTGTATTTCTCTTTATCTCTTTAGAAATATCCTCATGTCTTATAGACCCATCTTCTTTACACTTTACTACAGAAACTTCTACCCCCTTTTTTTCCAGTTTTCTTAAAGGCCTGATCACTGAATTATGTTCCATGCTTGAGGTAATGACGTGATCTCCGGGTTTCAAAAACCCTTTAAGTATAATGTTTATACCCTCTGTTGCATTTCTCGTAAATACAATACGGGTAGGATCTGAAATACCAATTATTTGACCTATAATCTCCCTTGCCTCAAATATGATACGAGCCGCCTCAACTGAAAGCCTGTGAGCCGAACGACCAGGGTTAGCTCCTATATTTCGAGCAAAATGTGTCATCGCATCAATCATTACCTCTGGCTTCGGCCATGAGGTTGCGGCATTGTCTAAATATACGATTTTCATTCTGTCCTCCCGCCCAGAGCCGGCCTTTGGCTTTCTTCGCCGGACCTAAGCAGGAGATAAAGATCACGGCGGGAAAGCCTGAGAAGCCTTCTTATCCCCAACCCAACGGGTCTTTTTAATGCTTCTTCAGTCTAGTGATCTAAAAAGGTATAACACGACTACCCCTTAATTTAGGATTGTAAAAGTAGTCTCAACCCTTTTTTTACATACCGGACATATTGGTTCGATTAACGTTACGGTCTTCCCGAAAACATCCACCTTTCGAAAGTAAACGCCTGGGGCTTCATAAAGATCTTTTTCTGTGAATATCTTTCCACAGGAACAGGAGGGTACTTCCTGTCTCACAAAACTTCCTCGAAAAACTTCTTCAATATGTTTCGAAAGCATCTTTTTTTCTCTTTCCGTCATGAGTATAATGTAATTCCTGACCTTTGATTCGTCAAGGAACAGATCGGTTCTCGGTCCCAAATATCTTAAAACCGTTTCTTCCTCCCTGTTTAACCTCATACATTGCGTAATCTGCTCTTCTTAAAAGTGAATCCAAGTCGTTTCCGTGCAAAGGGTAAAGCGAAAATCCCATACTCACTGTCAATTTGAAAGATTTATCTTTTACGAAGATGGGACTAACAAAGCCGTTAAGTATCTTTTTTCCTATTGTTTCCAGATCTTCCATTTTCCTAATATCAGTAAATATTCCCATAAACTCGTCTCCACCCATCCTGGCTATAGTGTCTGTTCTTCTAACGATGTTTCTTAATCTATCTGCAATCTCCTTTAATACTAGGTCTCCAAAATCATGGCCGTATACGTCATTTATATCTTTAAATCGGTCCACATCAAGCATCATAACTCCTATCATCTCTCTAGTTCTTTGTGCGTGCCCTATAGCCATACTTAATCTGTCTGAAAAAAGAGTTCTATTGGGGAGTCCCGTTAGCATATCGTGGAATGCCATGTATCTTATTTTTTCTTCTGCCCTTTTCTTTTCCGTTATATCCCTTACTATACCATGGTATTGGACTATTCTTCCTGTTAGGTCTTTTACTCCTGTTACAGTTAAAAGGCAATCTATAATTTCTCCGTTAGCCTTTTTTAACTTTATCTCAAAATCCTTGACAAACCCTGCCTTTTTTATTGCAGTTTTCAATTTTACTTTGTCCTCCTCGCTTATGTACGCTTCTTTCGCAGATTTTTTTAAGACATCTTCCTTTTTTTCTCCAAACATTTCACAAAAAGCCTGATTTACGTCTATAAAATTCCCATTGAATGAGGTTATATATATAGCATCCCTTGAGCTCTCAAAAATGGATCTAAACCTTCTCTCACTTTCTAAGAGTTCTCTCTCCATCATTTTGAGGGCTGTTATGTCTGAAAGGGCAGTGACTATTCTACCGTCATCGAGATATTCACTTCTAAATTCAATCTCTTTCTCACTTCCGTCCTTGCATGTTACCCTAAACTGGAAACTATCTTTTACCTTTTCTTTCTTTGCTCTTTTCCAAATGTCTATAACCATGTGTCTAAAATCTGGATCAGGATAAGCCTTTCTAAAAAATGTCTTTCCGTCCGGAACATCATCCTTGGTATAACCAGTTATGTCTGTAAATTCCTTATTAATGTACCGCACTTTTCCTTTCTCATCGGTTACTATTATACCCACGGGAAGATTTTCAAAGACAGAAAAAAAAGTTTCCTTTTCCTTCGCAAGTTCTTCTTCTTTCGCCTTAAGGTCTGTTACATCTTCTACAAATACAAGAACCTTCTTTGATTCCTTACTTCTTATTGGAATTCCAGTAAATTTCCTATATCTCCTTTTCTTTTCAAAGTATCCAGTATATAGTACAGGTCCCACAACAAACTTTTTTCCACAAAATGCCATTTTTATCATTGAATCGAGACCTATATCTTTGACGCTTAGAAGCTCATATACATTGAGATCAACCAATTTTTCCCGTGAAACTCCCAAAAGTTCGCACATACTCTCGTTTGCGTATTCTATCCTACCGTCCTCTCCTACGATGAATATTCCAAATGGGGCCTTCTCAAAAATTGAAAAAAGAGACTCTTCGCGTAACATCTGGCCAGAACCGGTAAGTCCCGTATCGTTATTTTTTTTCATCACCACTCTTAATGAATTTTACTGATCAAATTCAATATTTTTATTTCTAAGCCGCCAAGTTATTTTTACTCAACTGTAACGCTTTTTGCAAGATTTCTAGGTTGATCCACATCAGTACCTAAGAGATTTGCTACGTGATAAGCGAAAAGTTGCAAAGGAATTACCGATATAATAGGCTGCAGTTCGTAAATGGTCTGGGGAATTATAATCACTTCCTCTACTTTGTTTGCCATCTCATGAGACTCTGTATCTGTAACAAGGATAACTTTTCCCTTCCTGGATATTACTTCTTCTATGTTCCCACAGGTTTTGCTGTAAGTGATATCCTTTGGAGAAAGACACAAAACAGGCATTTTTTCATCGATAAGTGCTATAGGTCCGTGTTTCATCTCTCCTGCAGCGTATCCTTCCGCATGAATGTATGATATCTCTTTCAATTTTAAAGCACCCTCGAGAACTGTGGGGAAATTTATCCCCCTTCCGATGTAAAGAAAATCTTTGTAGTTCATGTATTTTCTAGACAGATCCTGTATCAGAGATGCTTTTTCCAAAACATCAGTAACTTTATGTGGTATCTTTCTCAAATGGAAGATCATTTCCCTTAATTCTTTTACAGTTTTCATCCTCATCTTCTTCGCAAAGTAGAGCATAAGCATAAATAGAACTACGATCTGGGTCGTAAATGCCTTTGTGGAAGCAACACCTATCTCTGGCCCGGCATGTGTGAAAATGGTCCCGTCTGAATCTCTAGCTAAAGTGCTTCCGAGAACGTTACAAATGGAAAGGGTGTAAGCCCCCCTTTTTTTTCCCTCTCTCATGGCCGCTATTGTATCAGCTGTTTCTCCCGATTGCGACACCAGAATCATGAAATCACCTTTTTGGATTGGGGGCTCCCTGTAGCGAAATTCTGAAGCTATGTCTACCTCGACCGGGAGTTTTAGATTTTTTTCGAAAATATACTTTCCAATTAGACACGCATGGTACGAAGTACCGCACGCAACCATCCAGAATTTTCTTATCCGATTAACTCTCACATCCTTCCATTCCTCAAAATAAATTTCTCCTTTTTCCTCCGACACCCTACCCAACATAGTGTCGGATATTGCTCTTGGCTGCTCGTATATTTCTTTTAACATGAAGTGCTTGAACCCACCCTTTTCAGCCATAAGCGGGCTCCAATTCACTTTTTGAACCTCTCTTTTTACCTCCTGTCCAGCCTCGTTTAATATCTTTATCCCACGGTCCGTTAGGATAACTAGGTCCCCATCCTCAAGAAAGATAAAACGGTTTGTTCTCGCAATAATTGCGGGAGCATCAGAGGCAAGAAAATATTCTCCTTCTCCTATGCCCACAAGTAAAGGGCTTTCTTTTTTGGCTCCTATAAGCATCCTCTCTTTCTCTCGCAATAAGGCAAGAGCATATGAACCCCTTAATTCTTTGAGCGCTTCTTTTACTGCTTTCACAAAATCTAAACCCTCTTTAAGATAGTTAGCTATCAAGTGAGGAATAACCTCAGTATCTGTGTCCGAGATGAATTTGTGTCCCTTCTCCTTTAGTCTCTCTTTAATAGTCACATAGTTTTCAATGATTCCATTGTGAACAGCTACTACATCATAAGCTCGGTGAGGATGAGCATTTATATCGGAAGGAATTCCATGTGTTGCCCATCTTGTATGTCCAATACCAATAGTGCCCAGAAGCGGGGTTTTTGCCACAAGTTCTTTTAGTTCATCAACTTTTCCTTTTTTTCTAATTATTTTTACCCCATCTTTTCCTTGAATAGCGATTCCCGCAGAATCATAGCCTCTGTATTCAAGTCTCTTTAGAGCATCTAGTACGATATCAGCTGCCGGTTTTGTACCGATATATCCCACAATCCCACACACTTTACCCTCCTATATTGAAGAAATTAGGAATCTTTTCTCCTTTGTTTACGTGATAATTTTCTAGATAAACAAAGCTTCCTATTTGTGCGTCATCCTCTATGAAACATTCTTTTATGATTACGTTCGAACCTATTCTTACTCGTTGACCTATTACAGTTTCACCTGTAATAAGAACATTACTTCCTATTCTTGTATCCAATCCGATCCTTACATCGGATCCTATTGTCACCCCTGTTCCTAATATGGTAATTCCCGCATTCAAATGTTTCTCGAGTATCCTTTTTCTCATTACTTGATTCGCCAAAAAAAGTTCATTTTTTGTGTTAACCCCCAAGACTTCATCAGAGTTTGGGTAAAAGAATGCCTTCACTTCGTAACCTTCGGTTCTTGCTACTTTACAGATATCTGTCAGATAAAACTCTCTTTTCTTATTGTCGTTCGAGATACGTTTTAAAAAGAAAAAGAAATCATGGGGGATCATGCAGATTCCCGTATTGATGATATTGATTTGCAATTCCTCTGCCTTTGCCTCATGTTCCTCAACTATCTTATCGATCGTTTGGCCCTGCAATATAACCCTTCCGTATCCTTTAGGATCATCTACCTTCGTTACCATAAACGTTACAGCTTTTTCGTCATAACAGAACTCAAGGAAAGCCTCGATCGTCTCTTCTTTAATCAGTGGAACATCTCCGTACAACACAAGGACATCTCGGCCGGATATTTCATTTTCTGCACACAAAAGTGCATGTGCGGTACCTTTTTGATCTTCTTGTACGGAAAAGATTACGTCTTTATTTTGCAAATATGCTATCACCTTTTCCCTTCCAAAACCTACGACAACTATAGGCTTCGTATGACTGATCTTCTTTGCCACATCCACTACGTATCCAATCATAGGTTTGTCGATAATCTCATGCATAACCTTTGGAAGATCTGATTTCATTCTTTCCCCTTTACCTGCTGCTAAGATGACTGTACTTATGTTCTTTGTCATTCTCTCCTCTTTCCGAAAAACTTAACTACTAGAATACTAATTTCGTATAATCCAATCAGGGGAAATGCCAAAAGAAGTTGGCTTGTAACATCTGGAGGTGTAACAATAGCAGCGACTATAAATATTCCCAAGATAGCGATCCTTCTATTCTTTTTGAGAAATCTGTGGCTAACTATTCCCGCCCTTCCTAGGTAATACATTAAAAGAGGCATTTCAAAGACAATTCCAAATAGGATTAACATTTTTAATGTGAGACCCATGTATCCTTTTAGGTCTGGCATTGGGATTATGAATTCCGTCGCAAAACTAACAAAAAATCTATAAACGTATGGGATCACCACATAATATGAAAAAAGCGCTCCTCCAATAAATGAAATAGATCCGAAAAAGATAAACGGATAAACGTATTTCTTCTCGTGTTCGTAAAGACCCGGTGCCACAAACATCCAAATTTCATAAAGTATGAGAGGAGACGCCAAAAAAATAGCTGCCACGAATGCCACTTTAAGATATGTCACAAATGCTTCTGTTATATAAGTAAATATGAAGCCACTTTGGTCTGGCATTACTTTGGTGTAAGGTTTCATTAAAAATTCGAATATCTTTTCCTTAAAATTGTATGTGAAAACAAAAGAAACACCAATACCTATGAGGGATACAAGGAGTCTATTTCTTAGCTCTTCTAAGTGGGCGAGAAAGGGTTTCTTATCCTCGTTTTCGATTTGGCCAGCCATCAGGAAATGGAATCTTTGTTTGGTGTTTCTTCCTTAGTCTTTTCCTCAGAGTTAGATTCCTTCTCAGCGGCTATCATCTCCTCTCTTATGGTCTCTTTTACGTCATCGGCAACTTTCCTGAATTCGTCTAAAGTCTTCCCAATAGATCGAGCAACTTCCGGAAGTTTTGAGGGTCCAAAAAGAAGAAGAGCTACGATTAATATAACAATAATCTCTGGCAGACCAAGTCCGAACATAGTTCGATATAAGATTAGCACAGACATTATGAAAATGGAATAGAACGGTTGAAAATTATATGTTTTTTGGTGTAAATTTTCGGGTTCAAAAACAAGGATTTGGAGTTGTAAAAGTGAACAGAGTCTTCAGCGGGATTCAACCCACAGGTGAAATACACATAGGAAATTATGTAGGTGCCATCAGGGAATGGGTAAGACTCGTAGATTTGTATGACTGCATTTACTGTGTGGTCGATTATCATGCAATAACCGTAGAATATCCGGTGGAGGAATTGGCAAAGAGGACAATAGATACAGCGTTGATCCTGATTGCCTGCGGACTTGTCCCGGAAAAATGTAAAGTTTTTGTCCAGTCAGCTGTTCCTGAACACACTGAACTCGCATGGATTTTTAATTGTATCACACCAGTAGGTGATCTTGAAAGGATGACACAGTTTAAAGATAAAGCAAAACAACACAGGAAAAACGTCAACATGGGCCTAATGGATTATCCGGTTCTTCAGGCTGCAGATATTCTTATATACAAGGCAGGAATCGTACCAGTGGGAGAAGATCAGGTACAGCACATAGAACTTTCTCGAGAGATAGCGAGGAAATTTAATTCAAGGTTTAAAACTATCTTCCCAGAGCCCAAAGCATTGCTCTCTCGAGCACCTCGAATCCTGGGTCTCGATGGAAAATCAAAAATGTCTAAGACTCTAAATAACTATATAGGAATCCTTGAGGAAGAAAAAAGTATTTGGGAAAAATTAAAAGTTGCGGTGACCGACACAAATAGGGTGAGACGATACGATAAGGGAAATCCTCATCTCTGTAATGTGTTTACCATCCATACTGCCTTCACAGAGGATGAGGTGCTAATGGAAATCGAAAATGGTTGTAAGACTGCATCAATAGGTTGTATTGACTGTAAGAAAGTACTGTTGGAAAAGATGGTTAGGGAACTTGTTCCTATTCGTGAAAAAGTAGAAAAACTGAAAGGTGAAATCGGGTATGTAAAAGAAGTCTTGCACATATCGGCCCAACGTTGCAGAGAAATCGCGAGAGCCACTATGCATGAGGTAAGAGAAGCCCTCGGACTTTTGAATCTGCATTTTAAAGACCTTCAAACTCTCAAATGAAGAGGCTATCAATAGGAATTTTTGACTCCGGCGTAGGTGGACTTACAGTCTTAAAAGAAGTAAAAACACTTCTTCCTTATGAAAACATCATATACCTCGGGGATACAGCCAGGGTCCCCTACGGAGGAAGATCCCCTCAGGCTATAACAAGATATGCCCTTGAATGTGCCCTTTTTTTACTTACAAAAGGGATAAAAATCTTAGTTATAGCTTGTAACGTCTCATCTGCCTATGCCTTACCATTAATCAAGAAGCGGTTTCCTATACCTCTGTCTCTTATACACATCTC
>JAOADT010000090.1 GCA_026417175.1 Deltaproteobacteria bacterium
CCACCCTCTCTTAGAACTCAATAGACTCGTGTTGATCCCCATTCGTACTCCTTGTGATTTTTTTTACAAGAATTTTAGTATTTCTGTTGCTTCAATGTCAAGGAAAACCTTACCGGCTCTGAAAAAAATTGGATTTAAAATTTTTTTGTCCGTTCTTTCTAAAAAATTTATAGTCGGATACAAAAAACGTTTACAACTTTCTGTTTGGCCATTTCTTATTTTATGATGGATTTTTTAACTTTACAATTACGGTACAACATTATTATTTTTCTAAATAGCTACGATGTAATGTTATTAATCACAAACGCTTCCGGATGGTTCAGCTTTTTCTACTAGTCTTTGCCATAAAACTCGACGGAATTTGTCTTATTTTATCACTTTTGCAAGAGGGACAAGTGATTTTTTCTTTTTCTCTCTCGCTAATGCTCAGAATCATCGAAAATTCGTAATTACAATCCTCGCATTTATACTCGTACGTGGGCATTGTTTATACCTCCTTTCGTACGTGTATCAAAAATATTATAATTATTCAGGATCCTTATTG
>JAOADT010000091.1 GCA_026417175.1 Deltaproteobacteria bacterium
TTGTATGCCTGCTCAACTATGGCTTTTATGAGTTCCTCTCTTGTGTACCCGAAGACGTTGACCCATATGGATGAAGTTCCATCTATGTATCTTTTGCCATCAACGTCAATTAGGTAAAAGCCATCCCCTCTCTCTATTATTAGGGGATCACTCTCCACGTATTCCTTCATCTGTGTGAATGGATGCCAGACGTGTTTTTTGTCCCACTCTCGAAGCAGTTCTTTTAAGTTTTCGTCCATCCCATCTCCCCAGTTTTTTTTCTTTTTTACAATTTCGCGAGAATAGGTGTCAACCCGAATTTTCGACAATCTAAGTTCTTGGTTAGAGATTTGGGTACTAAATTTATTGACAAGGGTTTTGTGGAAATCATATAATACAATGTGAAAAAAATAACATAATCCAGGAGGAACCTAATGGGAAAGTTCGATAAGATCTACGAAGAATACATGGCCAGAAGACAGAGAGCGCTTGCTATGGGTGGCGAAGAGGAGTTAAGAAAAAGAAAAGAGAAAGGTCAGACCAACGCAAGGGAAAGAATAGAGC
>JAOADT010000092.1 GCA_026417175.1 Deltaproteobacteria bacterium
TGGGGTGCTGTTGTTGATTTTGCTTTCAATCTCGGATTGGGTAGGTTGCAATATTCTACGTTGAGAAAAAGGATCAATGAAGAGAACTGGGATGAAGCAAAGAATGAACTTATGAAGTGGGTTTATGCTGGTGGTAAAAAACTATCTGGTCTTGTAAAGAGAAGACAAGTAGAAGCAAGTTTCTTAAATGTAGTCACAATGTAGTCACACAGAAAAAACCGCCATCCGTGAAAAGCCTTGTATATTGTGCGCCCAGCAGGATTCGAACCTGCAACCTTTGGATTCGTAGTCCCTTGTCTATTTTAGGCTTTCCTTTTTGATTTCAATAATTTAGCCATTTTCCTCTGTAGTCACAAAATTAGAAAGTGGTTGTAATTTCAATATGTTATTGTAGTCACACAGTATTTTGTTACTTGCTTCCTTTAGATGTTCTATACCTACATGGGTATAGAATTCTGTTGTCTGAACCTGCCTATGCCCAAGATATTGCTGGATAATCCTTAAATTTATATCTTTTGAGAGCATGTGTGTTGCAATGGAG
>JAOADT010000093.1:0-231 GCA_026417175.1 Deltaproteobacteria bacterium
ACTTAAACTTTATGTAAAAAAGCTCCAAAAAGAGACCTAGTTTTTTAATGATATGCCGGAGGCGGGGATCGAACCCGCACGGAGCCAGGCTCCACCGGATTTTGAGTCCGGCGCGTCTTCCAGTTCCACCACTCCGGCTTTTTCTAATCTTACATCACCGTAAAAGGAAGATGCAAGGGTATCCTGGTATAGATCTCAAGTGCCTTTAATCACATCCCTGCTAAGTTTAAG
>JAOADT010000093.1:241-538 GCA_026417175.1 Deltaproteobacteria bacterium
GGGAATCTCACTTACTTTTTCTCGATTCTTACATCTTCAAATCTGGCTAATAAGAGAGATTCGACTACGTTTTTATCACTTTCGCGAATTCTTATGCACACGCCACAATCCGAACTTAGCTCTCTTGGGACAGGAACGATGCTATAAGGTATTTTTAGCTCCTTGATTATCTTTTCAGCAGCCAAAACATAATTTATGGAGCTTAAAAGTACGTAGCAGTAACTCATGGATAGAGGATCCTTTTGGCGGAAAAAAGAGTTTCCACTATCTCGTACATGTTAGAGATCCTACCCACTC
>JAOADT010000094.1 GCA_026417175.1 Deltaproteobacteria bacterium
GTATAAGATGCTACAAACTCCTGTTATTATATTAGATTCATATTTATATTGCAATCATCACCATGCCTCTTATGCTACATATGTTTTCATAAGAGACAGGCATGTGTAAAACAGATACACCCTATCATGTCGCATGATTTATAACATTGAGACCTTTTGCAAAGGCCTCAAAAATATGTTAATATTGGCAACCAAAAGATCAGGCGCCCATAGCTCAACTGGACAGAGCGTTGGACTACGAATCCAAAGGTTGCAGGTTCGAATCCTGCTGGGCGCAATTATTTTTTTAAAACCAGGACAAAAAATATATGGACATCATACAGGCACTCATATTTGGCATAGTAGAAGGGGTAACAGAATTCCTGCCCATATCGTCTACTGGTCATCTTATGCTTACAGCCCATGTCATGGGATTATCACAAACAGAATTTCTAAAGACCTTTGAGATTGTTATCCAGTTTGGTGCAATCCTGTCAGTGATTGTCCTTTACTGGAGGCAAATACTATTGGAC
>JAOADT010000095.1 GCA_026417175.1 Deltaproteobacteria bacterium
CCTTGATCTGACATTATATTGTCATAAGATATCTGCCGCTTTTCTATAAAGGTTTTCGATACCTGCATTCTGCGATTACCTTGAGCTTTCGTACACTTTTCTTTGCATGGACAATCGCTACAATTTTCACATTCATATATACTAATTTTGGAACGGTATCCAGTGGCGGAGGTTCGATAGGTAGATCCTACAGGCCTCAGCTTTTTGCCATTATGACAGGTATATTCATCTTTTTCTATATCATGTTCTCGCGTTTGCCAATTTCATTCTTAAAACTTTTCTTTTTCCTCTTCTCATATGTCTGAGGCTTGATGTAGCATTTCTGCTGGTTTTCCTCTAAATACAGATAATTCTCTTCGCTCTCGTAACCAGAATCAGCAATGATGTTTTTATATTGCATGCCAAGATTGGATTTCATATCTTTTAGAAACGGGATTAGTGGTGCAATATCATTTCTGGCCTGAAAGATGCCTACTCCTGTGACATATTCACTTTCTACTCCAATCTGCAC
>JAOADT010000096.1 GCA_026417175.1 Deltaproteobacteria bacterium
AAGCAAGGATTTCAGTAAGAATAGAAACCTCGTTAACATCAGCGGTAGTAGTAAATTCAGCAATAGGAAGACCAGAAATAGCATCGCAAATAACATGATTTTTGTAACCCCAATAGAATTCATAATTTTTCTTTAAGTTTACGGTTTTATCATCAGTGACTTGAACATTCATGGAGTTGTTAGAGGTATGAACGCCTAACTTACAATCTTTATCAGAAGAAGGAGGATTATTTTTAGAAAATTTGTTAATTGAAAAGGATTTAGGGTTGTTAAATTTAGTATTAGCTTTAACAGGGGTAGCATCGACGGAAATAAATTTGTTATCAATAAAGCCTAAACCTTTAAGAATATTAACTTGATTTTTCATGATTTTTTTAAGAAAAGAGTTAGATAGATTTTTAATAAATCTACGGAAAACAGAGTAAGAAGGTAAAGGTTTAAGAATATCGAAGCCACAAAGCTTAGCAATGATTAAATTATTTTCTAAAAAATCTTTAAGGTCAGTAAT
>JAOADT010000097.1 GCA_026417175.1 Deltaproteobacteria bacterium
CTCTACAAGTTCTTCTTAAACACAAAGAAACGAGAGCTTTGTTTTAAATGAAAGATTGTTTTTACTCTTTATAAGTTCTTCCTAAACGCTCTTATGCACTTGAGAGTTTTTCTTATTTAGCACCGTTTTTACTCTTTATAAGTTCTTCTTAAACAAAGACTGGTTTATTTGATATAGCTAACTTGGTTAGAGTTTTTACTCTTTATAAGTTCTTCTTAAACCAAATTTTGAACGCAGAAAAAGAAATATATATAAGAAGTTTTTACTCTTTATAAGTTCTTCTTAAACTTGTTACAAGTTGTAGATTTTCTTTTGACGTAAAAGCAGTTTTTACTCTTTATAAGTTCTTCTTAAACTCAATTTTGATATAACTGCGTTTGTAAATGAAATCGAGTTTTTACTCTTTATAAGTTCTTCTTAAACAAATATATGAGGGCATCAGTTTGATGCCTAATAAATGTTTTTACTCTTTATAAGTTCTTCTTAAACGATATATCATGGAG
>JAOADT010000009.1 GCA_026417175.1 Deltaproteobacteria bacterium
TATGGTACCTATGTTCACGTGGGGTTTGGTACGCTCGAATTTTTTCTTAGACATATGAAACCTCCGATTAAGGTTTTCTTTATTTCCTTTTAAGCCCACGACCGGAATTGAACCGGTGACCACTTCCTTACCAAGGAAGTGCTCTGCCGACTGAGCTACGCGGGCTTCAATATCAAAGCGGGAAACGGGATTCGAACCCGCGACCCTCAGCTTGGAAGGCTGATGCTCTAACCAGCTGAGCTACTCCCGCAAATGATTAAACATTATTATAAATCCAAATACCCTTGACAGTCCACACAAACTTAAATAATGGAGAGGGGAGGATTCGAACCTCCGAAGGCCTAAAGCCAACAGATTTACAGTCTGTCCCCTTTAGCCACTCGGGAACCTCTCCTCAAAAAGCTGGTGAAGGGACTCGAACCCCCAACCTAGTGATTACAAATCACTTGCTCTGCCTGTTGAGCTACACCAGCTTCAAAACCAAATTATAATAGAAACCATGCAATAATTCAACATTTTTCTCTATATATTTATCTGAGTAAATCCCATTACATGGATCTCTCATGTACATGGATCTCTCATGAACTTTTAGTCGATGCCCACGTTTTCTCCTGTGGTGAGTCCAATTTTTCTTGACTAAACTCTTATCACTTGCTAAACTGAACATTGGTTCAGTTGATTATTTCGGTTTCTAGAATGGGTTTATATCTTCAAATTTAGGTGAGAGGGTACTTAGGGAGGGAAAAAATGACGAGACATTACTGTAAACTCACGCGACCAATGGTTTTCTCGTGTCTCATAATAATTTTGTTTGCCTCTTACGCTCAATCAGAAAAAATGACACTTTATGAAGGACTGAAACTTGCGTTAAAAGAAGAAAACATTCTGAAGCTAAAGGAACAAGAAGAAACAATTGCTGCCTTAGAAGCTAAGGTAGTAAAATCCTCTTATCTTCCACATCTAGACGTCTCTTATGGAAAAGTATTTCTGAATAGAGAGCCAACCACAAAGAATTTCTTTATGGGAAGACCAGTTGAGGTACCAATAAGTGAACGTGATTTCTACACTTACTCTGTAACAGTTAGACAACTTATATTCGACTTTTTTGGAGTGTGGTCGAGTTATCAGTCAAAAAAAATTTTTGAAGAGATAAAAAGAATGGAAACCTTAAAGACGAAAAATACTGTGGCTCTCCAATTCGTTCGCTATTATTACGACTTGAAGGAACAAGAAAAAATTGCTGAGGTTCTTCAAAAAGAGGTCGAGAAGCTAGAATCCCATCTAAACGATGCTAAAGCTTTGTATGATGAAGGAATGATAACAAAAAACGAACTTCTGTACACTGAGGTTCTACTGTCTGACGCAAAACAAAGGTTAATTAACCTAAAAAATCTAAAAAGTTTAACAACTTCTATTCTTAATAAAATGATGGGTAAAGAGTTTCATGACAAAATCCTGTTTGAAGAACCAAAAAAAGAAGCTGTTTTAATCAAAAGTTTAGAAGACTATGTTTCAGAGGCCCACGAGGCCAGACCTGAGATCAAAATTGTTCAAAAGGCAAAAGATCAACTTGCTCACTTGAAACAGGCAAAAAAATCAGAACTTTTACCAAAATTTTTTTTAGAAGGTAAATACACATTTACTGAAAACAGATACCAAGTATATGAGGGTATAACTTCTGTCACATTAGGTATGAGTATGAACCTTTTTGATGGTGGAAAAACACGAAATGAGCTAAAGATCCTCGATATAGAAGAAAAAAAGATAAATATCGAGGAAAAAAAGATAAAAGACGAAATCAAGTTGGAAGTGGAGAAGTATTTTACAGACTTTTTAAACGCAAAAGAGAGATTAAAGACCATGGAAAATGCCATAAAACAGGCTGAAGAAAATTTGAGAATCACACAAGTAAAGTACAGGGAAGGCGTGGGAACAGGGACCGAAGTCCTTGATGCTATTGCTGCCTTGTGTCTTTCTGAGAGCAACTACCACCGGGCACTTTATGATATGCTGAGAGCAGAAGCAGGTCTCATATATGCTACAGGAAGAAGTTTTGAGGAGGAGTATAAACCATGACAAAGACTCGGTTAATCATCCTTACCCTAGTGATTTTAGTCCTTGGAGCATCGCTTGCTTACTATCTTCACTACAAAAAAACACACATCACCACGGATAACGCTTACGTTGAAGGTAGAATCCATGTTGTATCATCAAAAGTCCCGGGGACTGTAAAAGCCATTTATGTTGAAGACAATAAACTGGTAAAAAAGGGGGAGATACTCTTGGAGCTGGATGAAAAAGATTATGAAATGAAGGTAAAAGAAGCTCAGGCTGCTTATGAAATGGAAAAAAGACGTCTTTCAGAAATTCAAGATAATGCCTTGATTTTGAAAAAACGGCTTGCAGAAATCGATGCCGCTATAGAGGCAGAGAGTGCCCAACTGGAAGTTCAGAAACACTTGTCGGACCAAGCAAAATTAGACTATGAACGGGCTGAGAATTTGTTCAGAAAAGAGGCAATTCCTAAAGAAAAATATGAAAAGGCTCTGACCTCATACAAGGTAAGCACATTAACGGTAAAGGCACTTTCCGAAAGAATAAAGCAGCTTAAAGCACAAAGGGAAACTCTTAATTCACAGATTGCCCAGATAGAAAAGACAATCAACACCCAGAGAGCCGCAATTCTTTTAAGAGAAACAACTTTCCAGGATGCAAATCTGAAAAAAAGTTACACCAAGATACTCGCACCAGCGGACGGGTACGTAACAAAGAAGTCGGTGGAAGTAGGAAATCAGATTCAGCCTGGACAGCCCTTAATGGCTATTGTAGTGCTTGAAGATATATGGATAGTTGCTAACTACAAAGAAACACAAATTGAAAAGATAAAGCCTGGTCAGAAGGTCAGGATAAAAGTCGATTCTTATCCTGGTCTAGTATTCGAAGGAAGAGTCGATTCTATCATGGCTGGTACTGGCGCATCATTTTCCCTCTTTCCTCCTGAAAACGCCACGGGAAACTGGGTGAAAGTCGTCCAGAGAATTCCTGTAAAGATAACCCTTGAGGACAAGCCCGAAAAAAAGGCCTTGCTACGCATAGGTATGTCATGCGTCCCCACAGTACTCGCTAAATAAAGGATGTGTTTGTATGAATAAGTGGATAATCACTTTAACAGTTATGCTTCCAACTCTGATAGAGATAGTGGATATGACAATTGTCAATGTATCCTTAGGTCACATTAGGGGTAGCCTCGGTGGTGCATTTGAGGAGTCCACGTGGATACTCACAATGTATATGGTGGCAAATGCGGTAATTGTCACCATTACTGGGTGGTTAAGTAAGATTTTCGGCCGAAGGAATTATTTAATCCTTTCTATCTCTCTCTTCACAGTTAGCTCTTTTCTGTGCGGAATTGCTTGGAGCATTCCATCAATTGTCATATTCAGGATTTTGCAAGGCATAGGCGGGGGAGGTCTCCAACCTATATCTCAAGCAATACTTCTTGAGACTTTTCCTAAAGAAGAACACGGGACGGCTATGGCGGTTTTCGGAACAGGGGTTATCATGGGTCCGATTGTTGGCCCTTTATTGGGTGGTTGGATAACAGACAACTGGTCTTGGCACTGGATATTTTTTATTAATATACCCATAGGTTTGACTTCGATTATAATGACTCTCCTTTTCATCAAGGATCCTCCCTGGGCAAAAAAGGAACCGGTCAAAGTAGACTATATAGGTCTCGCGGCTGTATCCATTGGGGTTGGATCTCTACAGATACTTCTGGATCAGGGACAACTTAAAGATTGGTTTTCCTCGAGATTGATTCAGATTTTGACTCTTGTATCAGTTACATCGTTGTTTTTATTTATAGTATGGGAGGCAAGATCAAAAAGCCCTATTATAGACTTACGGCTATTCAGATATAAGACTTTTTCGATAGGAAATGGCGCTCTATTTTTTACTTTTTTTTGTCTTTTCGGAACTATAGTTTTACTGCCTGTATATCTCCAGGAACTCATGGGATATTCAGCATTTCTTACAGGCCTCGTTTTGGGACCAGGTGGCATAGTAACAGTAATCTCCTTGTGGGTCGCAGGACGAATGGTCAATAAAATTAGCCCCGGTTTAATAGCCATTTTTGGGCTTCTAATCAATGCTATTGCCTGTTATCAAATGTCAAAATTTAATCTCCAGACAGATTTTATCAGTCTTGTTATACCACGAGTTGTTCTTGGATTTGGAATGGGCTTTGTCTTTATACCGCTCACCATTGTCTCCCTTGGACAGATAAAAAAAGAAGAAATGAATATGGCAACATCTGTCATCAGCTTCTTAAGAAACGTTGGAGGTAGCTTCGGTACAGCCTTCGTCTCCACTATGCTTTCAAGAAAAGCCCAGATGTACCAAACTTATCTATCCGAAAGTCTCACTCCCTATGATTTTTCACTTCAGATTTCAATTGAAAAGCTCAAAGCGCTGGTGAGCTTAAAGGGCTATTCTGAACCCCTTCTCACACAAATTTCGCAAGCTGCAATATATCGGGAACTTCTAAGGCAAGCGATGATGTTATCATTCAATCATGTTTTTTTCACTCTGGGTGTACTTTTTGTTGTGGGGGTCATACTTATACTTATTATACGTGGAGGGGACAAAACTCAAAAAACTGACCTTTTCCAAAGCCATTAATAAAGCCTCGGTCGGTGCGTATCTCTCTTTTGCAAGGGAAGGATAAAGAGAGACAAGTCTAATCATAATTGAGTCGTAATCCGGAAAAGAAATCTCTTCAATTTTCATTTTGGGCAAATTTATAAAACACTTTTTTAAGTATTCACACATCACTGGTACCCATTGACCGTATTTGTCCTTTTTAAATCCATAACCGTAGAGTCTGCAAGTTGCTGCCCTGAGCCCATAGAATGTGCAGTAGCCTTTTTTCTTATCCGATGAAAGAGGTGTATAAAGGACACAAAGTTTTTTCTCTTCCCTTGAGAGGAGCTCAGCATATTTTTGAAATTCTCCCCTTTTCACTAGTTCAAGCGCAAGTGGTATAAATTCTATTGGAGGCATTTTAGCATTTCCTTTTGAGCAACATTCACCGCAATCTTTCGGACAGGCAAGTTTTGTATAGGATTTAAATTCTGATACCTTCCTGTCTATTTCGTCATAGATTTTCAGGATTTCCATGCTCAGATCTTCAATAAATGAAGAACGAAACATGGAAAACTCCGGACTGCTAAATCAATTTTTAACTATCAAAAAATGATAATAAAATTCAAAAATCTAATTTTTATCAATTACGGCCGATTCTATTTCTTTCAACGTATCGAGATATTCTTGTTTCCTTTCTATACTCAAAGCTCTGTGAACCATTTCTCTGGCCTTTTCAGTCTTTCCCTGTCGAAGAAGACAAAGTGCGAGGTTATTCATCACATCAGGATTCCCAGGGTTTATCTTGAGAGCCATTCGATACCATTTTTCTGCCTTTCCATATCTATTTCTTTTAAATTCTATGTTGCCTAGGTTAAAGTATGGTACGAACCAGCCCTTATTTTTCTTTTTCGCCTTCTCATATTCTTTCTCAGCCAAGTCTAAAAGGCCTTTATCTTCGTATATTCGTCCTAGGTCGTTATGCTCTTCTGCAGAGAGATGATTATAGGGCGCAACAAAAGTGATTTTACCACAAGCCCCAAAAATCAAAACTATTTGGAGAAGTGCGATTACCTTGATATTAAAAGATATACGCATCCTGCCTTAGTCCATATCTTGTCAAAAACATTGTACGAATAACGTTTATTCTCTTCTATCCCGTTGTGCACTACAAATCCCTCGCTATCAAAGCCAAACACTAAAAGGTAATGAAGCTTCGAAATCCACCAAAACCCTATATCAACAAGAACTATTACGGGTTTATTCTGAGATATGTAATTCTTTATATCTTGTATTGTACCCCTCGCAAGTAAAGTTTTAAACCCTCTTTTTTTTGCATAGTTTTCCATGTCTGTAATCAATGTTCCTCTTAACTTCTCTGAAAATATCTCCTTGGCAATCGTCTCTTGATCCACATTCTCGCCGTAAAAAATCATGAGAGAGGTTAAAACGGCTGGTCCACATAAAGAAACGTGTTGTTTGGTGAAAGGTACATTTGTTATTATGTGAGTCTGGAATAGTAGAATATATCCGAATAACCCGATTAAATACAACCTTGCTTGTCGCTACTTTATAACTATAGTCTTATTTAGTAATTTAAGTATGACAAGAACAAGGAGAACTATTACCAGTACCCCGATTACAAAGCCTATCCCATCTCCTCCTGCTAGGAGGTTGTTAGACGCTTGAGCGAGCATATGTATTTGTTCCGGTGACATCTCACTTAACTTAGCTTTTACTTCTTCTGGCGAGAGCCCATATGCTTTAAGCTTCTCTGCTACTATTTTCATTTCTAAAACGTTTTTTATTTTGTCAATATCATCCGGATTTATATACTGATCAGAAGAAAAATAAGATGCCACTAATCCTGAAATTGCAGGCGAAGAACTAAAAAATAGAAAATAAATGGCAAAAACAAAAGCAAATTTTGGTAATCTTAACTTTTTCATGTTTCCTCCTTTTCTTTTTCTGCTCATAAAATACATATAACGTTTGGTTCTGTCAAGGACACTTAATCTTTTTCAGATACCCTATTTTCTGAATGTTATCCTTTGATAAATCTTTTACCCGAGCAGAATAAGCCTTTCATCTTCAGACTTAACTTAACGGATTTCTATGATTTCGTTAATTCCTAAATCCTTCCCTAAAATTTTGTTTCGTCCTTTATCCTTCCCTCTTTCCGGTTTCATGGTAATTACCCCATACTAAGTGTCACATAATCTGCAACCGGTGAAAATTGCTGAGGGATAGATAGCTCTCTTATCCTATACTTAATCTGTCTAGCAACTGCCATCCCACCATTAACGTCAGTATCCGGTAAAATACATACAAATTCCTCACCTCCATATCTCGCTACAAAGTCGGATGCCCTTTTTAATGACGTTTTTATTACATCTGTCACTTTTTTCAGGCACTCATCGCCTGCGAGGTGTCCGTAGTGATCGTTGTAATTCAAAAAAAATCAATGTCTATCATCATGACTAACAAATTGGTGTTGTTTCTAATACTCCTTCTTCATTCAATTTCAAGAACTTCTTCAAATCTGCGTCCATTCCAAACAGTTTTCATGCAATACGTAGGAAAGATTTTCGGGAAAGTTCTAATAACCCTCCACTATGCCTTCAGTTATCCCATTTTTTTTCCATTTTCTATTCAAACTTCATCATTAAAATTAAAAAGTTTTACAAAAATTTTATGGCGTACCCAAAGTCGGGATTGTTTACATTACTTTTATGGATGACCATGTCTAAGTCTGATATTGTTCCGTTTAGAGAGAGACAAAATCCCTAACAAAGGCTTTCTGTCAAACTATCCACCATTCATCCACTTAGGAAGCCTCAACAAGAATAAGAAGCGAACTAATTGTCCTAGTTTGCATCGTCTCGGTTGGTTTGCTAGCTATATATGTAAACGTAAAGGGTCATAGTAGTAATTGAATGTCTCTAAAAATTTCTTTGTCATTTTATCTTTTTTTCACCTTAAGCTTAAATCGAGGTTTTTTAGAAGTTCAAATTAAAATGTGACCTTTTTCAATTCATCCTTTAAGCAAAGTTTAGAGACACATGTGATATCAAAAATAGTAGACGTCTTTCTTAAACTTCATCGAAGAGATCCTACCGCTTTTCGGAGAATAAAACAGGAATTTTTTTAAAGTTGCTCTGCTGTCTTCTCAACAGCAAACATATTTCACATATGAAGGCTACCAAAAAAATACATTGCACATTACACTTGCACAGCTATTGGATTTATTATTAAAAAAGGCATTAAACGACCTCTTTAAAAATGGCACCTATAGTAAGAAAAATAATTCATTGAACAAAATAATAACTTGGTGTATTATTTATATATTGGGGGCTGTAGCTCAGATGGGAGAGCGCATGACTGGCAGTCATGAGGTCGGGGGTTCGATGCCCCTCAGCTCCATTTTATAACTCAGTGAGTTTATATCTCCTGACTAAAATTGATCAGAAATGGGTGTTTACTATTTCTTGATTCAAAGTGTGTGCCTATCCTTTTAATCTCTTCTCAAGGTAGTTTTTAATTTTGAAACCCGGGGTTATATGTGAGGGTATTTATGAATGTTTATCCTTTAAATCAAGAAAATTTTTCAAGAAAATCCTTCGCTTTTTCCCTTATTGTTTCTGATTTTTCTGTCATCTTTATGATGGATATCTTTCTTCTTACATCTTCCTTCATTTTATCTGAAAGTTTAGTGTAAATTAATTCGAGTTTCTCTATGGCAGGTAATACTACCTCTTCTACCTTTGTATCCATTATTAGCATGAGTGTCGAAGCATCATCTGGAAGACCGTACTTTTCAATATAATTTTTCACATTTTTAATAAAGCTTTCTGTTCCATATGAACTGTGAATCTTGTTATAGAGTTTATCGTGGGCAGGTGTGCCTTTTTCTCCTTTAAGGAGCCTTTCTAGAGCTTCTTTAGCCCTCCCTGTTTTCCATCTGTCTACCTTCAAAGATTTTTCTTTTTTCTCTTCTTTCCTTACGTGCCTACTTTTGTCTCTTAGCCTGTCTATCTCTCGCCAAGACGGTCTTTCCCTTTCATCATCGTCGTACTGGCTCATTTTACCCCCTTTGGTGTAATTCTTCGTTCATAGAACCGCTCCTTAAACCTTCTAGATCAAGGGTAACATATACGTATCCCAATTTTTTGAAATTATTAACCAAAATCTTTCTAAAATCTGGATCCAAAAATCGCGGAATATCATCTTTTTCTATCTCTATCCTTGCCAATTTTCCGTAATGCCTCACCCTTAGTGATTTAAACCCTAGCCCAATTAAGAATTCTTCTGCTTCATTTACAATTCTTATGGCTTCCTGAGTAATTCTGTATCCATAAGGAAACCGTGTTGCAAGACACGCGAATGACGGTTTGTTGTAAGTAGGGAGATTCATGCTTTTAGAAATCTCTCTTATCTCTTCTTTCGTAAAACCGGCTTCATTAAGCGGGCTTATTATACCGAGTTCACGCTTTGCCTTCATCCCAGGTCTAAAGTCTCTTTCATCGTCTTTTGTCGTTCCGTCTAGCACGTACTTCAGTTTAAACTCTTTAGCGAGATTCAATAATTTTATGAAAAGCTCTTTTTTACAGTAGTAGCATCTTTGAGGCGTATTTTTAACAATATCTTCTATCTCAAATTCGTTATGCTCAACAATTAAGTGTTTAGCTCCCAGGAAATTCACCACGTTCCTCGCCTGCTCAAATTCCCTATCTGGGAAAAACGGAGATCTTACTGTTACAGGAAACACATTTTCCGCTCCTAACGAATCTAAACAAATCTTAAGTAGAAACGTACTGTCCACACCGCCAGAATAGGCGATAAGTGCCTTATCCATCTGAACTATTGTTTTCTTCAAAGTTTCAAGTTTCGACTTAGTCACATTTGACATATTAATGTTCTTCTTCGTAACCAGTAATAAACATCGCTTTTATATGAGAAAAAAAGGTTGGACCCAAAGTTGCAAAGTAAAGATGGACTACAATGAAAGATAAGTAAAAAATTGTTAGAAATACGTGTATGGTATCTATTGTTAAAATGCCACCTAATAGGTCTATCCATCTTGAGAAGCAAGCAGGATTCCAAAGCATAAGTCCTGTTATGATCTGAATAGGCATAAACAGCATAACAAAGTGATACGAAACCTTTTGAAGGGGATTAAACTTGCTTTCTGGTTTCGGTTCATGTGGATTTCTATCTCCAATTAGAAGGCCATAACCGTAATACATAGATTGTATTAAGAGATCCTTTAAAAATTTTCCAATCTGGCCGGGTTTGGCAGGGATATAAAGAGAAAATATCTTGCCAGTAACATGATAGTAAATCGCCCAAAGAAAAAAATTGGCTATAAGGATGAATCCGAAGATATTGTGAAGTTTGAGTGCGGTCATAAATGAGATCAGCTCAATTATGTCTCCATACCTCATCTGTAATCCAGAAAGCATCAGAACAAAAAAGCATATGGCATTTACCCAATGCCATATTCGTACAGGTAGTGGATGTAAGTAAACCTTACCTTTCATTATAAACTACCTCTTTTTCTCCACTTTCTTGTCCATAGCCTCAGAATTATGTGGATAGAAGGTACTAACAAAGCTCCAAGAATTGCCAATATAAGAAGAAAGTCAACAATGGCAAGTCGTGTGCTCCCAAAAACGTAAAAATCAGACAACGGTGAGAGGGCACTTTTTGTGCTTAACACATCTTTGTGAGCTTTAAACACTGTAGGCCAGCCATACCGATCTCTGAGCACTACGAAAGCGTCTCGGAAAAATGGAGAATCAGCTCTGTGACAAACCTCACAATTTCTCAACGCTTTCTCTTTAGGTTCAGTCAGATGGGAAAGTACCGGATTTCTTACATCCATCCATCCTATAAGTGTAAAAGCCACATTTTTATCGACAAGGTCGTTAAACACTTTCCACAACTCATTTGCATTCACGTATCCGTCAGAGTTTTTGTCTAGATATTTATTTATGTCACCACTTGGTAATACGATAAGTTCGCCAAGTCTTTCTACGGTTATAGGCTCTTTTGTACGTTTGTCATAAGGGTGAAAATATACCGCCCCTTCTTTTTCTTTCGAATGACAAACATTACATGTTATGGATTCCAGATGGAATTTTACAAATGACGTTGATTTAAAAGGTGGATTATAGAACCATTGGACGTGTTTCTTCTCTATATTTTTGTGGCAATTAAAACAAATTTCGTTATTCTTAAGATTAAAGGACGTAATTAGAACATCATGTGGCTTGTGACATCCCGTACACAGCGGGGCATTTTTGTTCCCCTTTTTCCATCCTTTATAATGAACACTTTCTTTATATGGTCCGTAAACATCCACGTGGCATTTGATGCACCTCTGTAGGTGGAGATCCTCGTCATCTTTTTCTAGCCTGACATAGTGGGGCTTATGACAATCCGAACATACAGGACCGCTCTTAGGGTCTTTCTTTTTTGACACTGCCCCATGAACACACCTTTCGTATCTTTTACATTCCTCGGCGTGGCATCTCAAACAGATTTTGGGCGAATGCTCTTCGATAAAATCCCTTTTACTTTCATATGTATTTTTTGGATGCTTTTCTTTAGAGAAATCGGTATGACAAAAAGAGCAGCGGTTTTTACCGTGAGCCGACTTTAAAAACTGTTTTTCATCGACATACAGAGATATGTTTTCCCCATTTTTAAATCTCTTTTTCAACTCCGGTCTACCGTGACAGGTGATACAATATACACGCTCCTCCTTTGCCCTCTTTTCGGCTTCCATAGATTTTGTAATATGTGGATTGTGGCACTCACTGCAAAGAATCTGGTCCAAAACTGCCTTTGAATGTTGGGCCCTGCTAGACAGGGTCTTAAAATCGTGGCATGTATAGCATTCTGTATTCAGATTTTTTCTCCAAATAGGTCTTGCAGGTTTAGGTTCTTTTATATGTTCGTCCAGTTTAAGATCCCTATGACATACAAAGCATGAAAATTGTCCGTGGATGGATAATTTGTAATCCTTTTCACTAAATTCCGTATGACATTTAAAGCATGCTTGGTTGATTTCTTTACTGGAAGCCCCTGGAGCAAAATTACACAATATAACAACAAATAATATGATAATAAGTCTCGGCTTCATTTTATGAGAGGATTATCCATTACCATAAAAAGTAATACAATGCAATACAATTTTATACAAGTATGGTCAAGATTTTTCAAAAACGAGAGTTTATTAGCTTAATTTAAACTAGATGTTGGATTTCGAAGGTAAAAATAACGAAATTGACTTGTAGGGGCTCACTGATTGTGAGCCCCTGGCTCAGGTTAAAGTCTTCCTTTTATAATTTCGTCCACCACAGCAGGTTCAGCTAATGTTGTTGTGTCCCCGATTTGATCAATTTCTCCAGAAGCAATTTTTCTTAAAATTCTTCTCATTATCTTCCCAGATCTAGTCTTTGGGAGTCCAGGAACGAACTGCAATTTTCCGGGAGATGCTATAGGTCCAATTTCCTTTCTTACGTGATTTATCAATTCTTTCCGTAAATCGTCAGAAGGTTCGAATCCGGCTTTTAGAATGACAAATGCGTACAAATCCTCGCCTTTTAGCTCGTGAGGGAACCCTACAACAGCTGCCTCTGCGACTGCGGGATGAGACACTAGTGCACTCTCCACTTCCGCGGTACCAATTCTATGTCCTGAAACATTAACAACGTCATCTATTCTTCCCATTAGCCAGAAATATCCATCTTCGTCTTTTCTTGCCCCGTCACCGGAGTAATAGAAGCCCGGCTGCTGAGTAAAATATCTTTCGTAGAAAGCATTAGGATCACCATAAACACCTCTCATAATACCAGGCCAGCTTCTCTTAAGACAAAGTTCACCACCCTCGTTCACACCTGCTTCTACTGGTGGAGAGTCTGGAGTGGCTCTAGGTTTGAGAACTACAGGTTCAACCCCAAAGAAAGGTAATGTAGCTGAGCCAGGCTTCAGTGGCCATGCTCCGGGCATAGGAGCGATAAGATGTCCGCCTGTTTCTGTCTGCCACCAGCAGTCAGATATGGGACATCTCTCCTTTCCGATGACCTTGTAATACCACATCCACGCTTCTGGGTTTATGGGCTCGCCAACAGATCCTAACACTCTTAGGGAGGATAGATCATGTTTGTTAGGCCATTCGTCACCTTCTCTCATGCATGCTCTTATAGCGGTAGGAGCGGTGTAAAAGACCGTGACCTTGTACTTTTCGATAATCTGCCAGAACCTATCGGGCTGAGGGTATGTGGGTACACCTTCAAATACTATGGTAGTTACACCGTTCAAAAGAGGTCCGTAAACTACGTATGAATGACCAGTTACCCATCCAATATCTGCGGTACACCAATAAATGTCGTTTTCTTTCAGATCGAAGTGGTACTGCATTGTAATGTAAACGTAGACCATATAACCGCCAGTTGTGTGAAGTACGCCTTTTGGTTTTCCAGTGGTTCCAGATGTGTAGAGTATGAAGAGTGGATCCTCTGCATCCATCTCCTCTGCTGGACAAAAATCGCTTATATCGGGTGAGCTGATCTCCTCGTGCCACCATGTGTCTCTCCCGGTCACCATGGGCACATCAAAGTCGGGGAGTCTTTTAACAACTATAACATTTTCAACTTTGTGACCTTTTTGAGCACACAGTTCTATGGCCCTATCGGCACCGGCCTTGGAACTCACAACTCTTCCAGATCTCCAATAGCCATTGGCGGTAATAAGTATTTTTGCGCCAGAATCTAAAACCCGGTCATGCAAAGCCTCCGCAGAGAAGCCCCCAAACACAACAGTATGAATTGCCCCGATTCTTGCACATGCCAGAAGGGCAATTGGAAGCTCGGCGATCATTGGAAGATATATAGCGACCCTATCTCCCTTCTTTACACCTTTTTTCTTTAGTACATTGGCAAATCTGCATACCTCTCGAAGTAGTTCAGAGTATGTAAACTTTTTAACATCGTCTTCTGGTTCACCCTGGTAGATCATGGCTATCTTGTCACCTTTACCACTTTTCACCTGTCTATCCAAGCAGTTATAGGATATATTGGTTTTTCCGCCTATGAACCATTTTATCTTTGCCTTTGGAAAATCTTCTTCGTTCACCTTATCCCACTTTTTGAACCAGAATAGTTGATTAGCGATTTCACTCCAAAATCCTTCAGGGTCTTCCAAGGACCTTTTGTAGAGCTTCTCATACTCTTCTCTGCTCTTTACACGGGCATTTGCCCTTAATTCTTCGGGAGCATAAAAAACTCTTCTCTCGTCGAGCATCGAAGTGATTTTTGTGTCTTTCTCCATTGTTACCTCCCTAAGCAGTTTTTGTTCCCTTCTTTGAAGGGGAATATATCTTGATAAGGAAAGCTCCAAAAAGCAAAAGTCCGACAATAACTAAAAAAGTGAGGTCATTCGTTCCTGTTAAATCCCTTATTTTTCCGTTTAACCACGGTAGAAAAAGACCTGATGCCCCCCACGCTGTGAATACTATACCATAGTTGAGTCCAAAATTCTTAAGCCCGAAATAATCTTTAGTAGCGGAAGGAAAAAGAGAAAGATTCGAACCGTAATTGCCTCCTATAAAAAGAATAATCAAAAGGATTATTGGCCAGCTTGCACCTTCTTTCACAAGATAAAGAATAAAAACTGTAATCGCTTGGGCTAGCAGAAAATAAAAGATCGTTTTCTCTCTCCCTATCCTGTCGGAAAAGAAGCCAGCGATTATCCTTCCGGCAGCATTACCTATGGCAAGAATCGCAACGGCTATGAATGCGAGTTCGCCTAGAGATTTTTTTCCGAGATCTTGAGCAAAACTTATAAAAGTCAGTCCAGCACCTGCCCCGATAAAGTAGGTAACCCACAGGACATAGAACTTTCCACTAGAAACCATCTCTTTCCATGAAAGTTCATTGTTAAAAGACACCGTTGACACACTTTGAGAAGGGTTTGATTTAGCAGGAGGATTGACAAGAAACTGAGAAAGAATCGTAACGATTACAAGAAATGCGACCCCAAAAATCATCATCGCTTGGGAAACGGAAAATACGTCAAGTAACTTTGAAGCAAGAGGAGCAATGTAAACCGAGGCAAGCCCAAACCCTGAGACCACAATCCCTGTTATCAACCCAGTCTTTTCCGGTGGGAACCATTTCACAGCAGGAGGTGTCGCTGATGCATAACCAAATCCTATACCCGTACCTCCCAATATCCCAAAACCTATTACAAAACCCCAAAGAGAAGATCCAGATAGCGAGGCAACTATGAATCCAATTCCCACAAGAACCCCTCCCATCGTAGCAACCCACCTTGGGCCTATTTTATCTTGGAGTCTTCCGGCGGGTATCATTGCTAAAGAAAAAACAAAACAAGCAACAGCGTAGGGAAGGGCTTTCTGAGCATTCGTCCATCCCCAATCTCCTGGAATGGCACCCTTAAATACACTCCACGAGTAAAGTATTCCCAAAGCGAGATTTATACCGGTCCCACAGAATGTTACTAACCACCCTCTCTTAGAACTCAATAGACTCGTGTTGTTCCCCATTCGTACTCCTTGTGATTTTTTTTACAAGAATTTTATTATCTTATATCCTTCAATGTCAAGAAAATCTTCTCTCTTTTAGATTTACCTAACTGCCTTTAGGTTCAAGAATAGCAAATTCTTCAAAAAATACGTGTTATTTTTAAGTGAGTAATTTCCGTTGGTTCATCGCTTTTGATAGTAAAAATAGTACTACATATTTTAAACTTGTATGAACTTTATATCTCCTTTCTTTAAGAATTAAAGCTTCATTGATATGGGTTTCTCCTGTTTTAAAATTTAAAATTTGCATTCTCCAAGCCAATTGGTGTTTAATCTTTTTTTTAAGGTTCATTATAAGTTTTCTTGTTTTCAGCTAAATGTGTCTATTGCTACAAAAGAATGTTCGGTCTAGGGACAAGGGTTTTAAACTAAGGAGCATCAAATCAGACCAACTGATCTGAGATGATTTTTATTAACATAACAGTAAGGGACAAGTATATCGATACTCTGTTTAGAACCAAAAAAATACTTTAATGACAGTATGAAGTATTTCTTGCAATTTTACCTTAGGTAATAGTACAAACGATAATTTTTATAAAATAACATGCAAGGTAAAATAAGTTAGTCATAAAGAGTAGCGATCAGATCTAAATTCAATACCTACTAATACCTTAGCTAGTTCTTCCTATTAAGGGAAACTCAATTTCAATGAAACTCTCCTATTTATTTTTCGTTGAAATACTCAGGGATGTTATATTATTATTCGAAAACCGACGGGAGAAGATTATGAAACATATTTTCGTAAGTGTGCCTTACCAATTGGTTGAGCCGAACCTGAAAAGAATACTGTCTATGGACATTGGTATAGAAATTTATCTGGAAAATAACCTTCTTGACACTGTAACAACAGATGAGGTGAAGGAACTATCAAGAAAACTGAGGGATTACGGCATCTTATGCTCCTTACACGCTCCTTACATGGACTTGAGTCCCGGTGGACAGGATCAAAAAATACGGGCTTTAAGCGTTGAAAGGCTAAAAAAAGCAGTAGAGATCGCTAATATAATCAACGCAGAAACCATCGTATGCCATCCCGGATACGACAGGTGGCACTTTGACGGAAATGTGGAACTCTGGTTTAAAAACAGTCTTCTTTCATGGACGGAAGTTCTTAAAGAAAAGGAAGGAAACACTCACGTTCTTGTGGAAAACGTCTTTGAAGAAACACCCGAATCTTTATTAGAACTTTTAAACTACTTCAAGGGAAAACTATTGTTTTGTTTTGATACTGGACACTTTAATGTATTCTCTAAAACTTCTTTAGAAAAGTGGCTAACACCTATGAAAAAATGGATAAAAGAATTTCATCTCCATGACAATTATGGCACAGAGGATGACCATATGCCATTAGGTATAGGCAACTTTCCATTCCGGGAACTAAGAAATTTTGTTAAAGGACTTGAGGAAAAGGAGATAATCTACGTTGCCGAACCACATAATGAGTCTCAAGCGATAGAGAGTATAAAAAGGATTAGAGATTTTCTTTGGTAGTATGGTTTTTAGAATAGAAGTCGCATACAAAGAGGGGATAAGAGACGTACTTGGCGAAAAAATAAGAAGGTCATTGGTACGAAATTTTGGATTCGACATTCACAAGGTAACCATTGTAGATGTCTATACAATCGATGCAGACATTCCGGAATGGGTCATCGAGCGTTTAAAAATAGACGGTTTTTGTGATCCAGTGATTCAGAGTTCATATGTGAACGAACCATGTCCCATAGTTGGAGATTGGGCTATTGAGGTGGGATTCAAGCCAGGGGTTACAGACAATGTGGGAAGAACCGCTAAAGAGGTAATTGAAGCAGTATCTAATTACAATTTTAAATTCACCGAGGGGGTTTACACTTCCCGCTTATACATGATATGGGGAAATCTAAAGGAAGACGAGGTAAAAAAAATAGCGGAAGAAGCATTAGCGAACGTTCTTATTCAAAATTACAGGTATAAAGATAGAAAAAGGTATATCGATGAAAAAGGAATGGGTACATTAGTTCCAAAACCTAAAGGTGGAACGTCCATGGTGGTTGAAACTTTCAGTCTAAAGATGGGGATTGATTCATGGATGAGGTTAAGTAAAGAAAGAACTTGGGCTTTATCCGAAGAAGAAATAAGGGCAATAATCTCTTATTATAAAAGGAACGATGTAAAAGAAGAAAGGAGAAGGATCGGACTTAGCGAAGACCCAACTGATGTAGAGATTGAGGCTATTGCCCAGACGTGGTCTGAACACTGTAAACATAAGATATTTAACGCTACTATTGAATATGAGCAAGACGGACAAAAGGAAACGATTAACAGCATTTTCAAAACTTTTATAGTAAGGGCAACCGAAGAAATAAGAAATAAAAAGGGCAAAAGAGATTTCTGTCTATCTGTTTTCACTGATAATGCTGGGGTCATAAGCTTCAACAGAAAATATAACCTTGCTTTTAAGGTCGAGACTCACAACACTCCGTCAGCTTTGGACCCTTATGGAGGTGCACTCACTGGAATCGTAGGGGTAAACAGAGACCCTTTTGGCACTGGTAAAGGATCAAAGCTAATATTCAATACGGATGTGTTCTGTTTCGCCCCACCGGATTTTGAGGGAAAGATTCCTCCTCGACTCTTTCATCCAAAGAGAGTACTTGAAGGTGTAAGAGAAGGAGTTGAACATGGGGGAAACAAAAGTGGCATACCCACGGTAAATGGGTCAATCACGTTTCATGAAAGGTTCTTAGGAAAACCCCTTGTATTTTGCGGAACTTGTGGAGTGATGCCAAAAAAAATTAGGGGAGAGCCATCCTATTTGAAAGGAGCAAAACGAGGAGATCTTATAGTTATGGTGGGTGGCAGAATTGGAAAAGATGGTATTCACGGAGCAACATTTTCTTCCGAAGAACTCTCAGAGAGTTCCCCCACAAGTGCAGTTCAAATAGGAGATCCGATAACGCAGAAAAGAATGACGGATTTTCTCCTTTTGGCAAGAGATAAAGGTCTTTATAATTCTATTACAGACTGTGGCGCAGGTGGACTTTCCTCTAGCGTGGGGGAGATGGCTAGAGACACTAATGGCTGTGTGATTTATTTGGATAAACCTCCATTAAAGTATGAGGGACTTTCTCCGTGGGAGATTCTTCTTTCTGAGGCACAGGAAAGAATGACTCTAGCTGTACCTCCACAAAAGATTGACGCCTTCATGTCATTATCGAAAAAGATGGGGGTAGAGTCTACCGTTATTGGCGAATTTACTGACACTGGTAAGTTCCACTGCTTGTACAGAAACCAAACTGTTGCATACATTGACATGGATTTCCTGCACAATGGACTGCCAAAAATGATTCTTAAAGCAAAATGGGAAAGGAAAATCTCAGAGGGGGATATTCCAATTGAACCTACCGATTACAATCAGGTACTTCTTGATGTTTTAAAAAGATGGAACGTATGTAGTAAGGAATACGTTGTTAGACAATACGACCATGAAGTCCAAGCTCAGACAATAATTAAACCCCTTGTCGGAAACGAAAACGACGGACCAAGTGATGCCTCTGTATTGAAACCTGACCCAGAAAGTAATGAAGCTATAGTCATAAGTCACGGAATCTGCCCAAAGTTTAGTGAATTCGATACGTATCATATGGCGGCATGTGCAATTACGGAAGCAATAGCAAACAATCTTGCAGTAGGTGGAACTCTAAAAAAAATGGCACTTCTGGATAATTTTTGCTGGCCCGACCCAGTAGAGTCTGAAAGGAACCCTGATGGAAGTTATAAACTTGCTCAATTAGTACGGGCAGCAAAAGCTCTCTACGATTTTGCAAAGCTTTACGGTACGCCTTTCATATCAGGAAAGGACAGTATGAAAAATGATTACGTGTACGGAGATATAAAAATATCTATACCACCTACTGTTCTTATCTCGGCTCTCTCGATTATAGATGACCCATATAAAGTAGTAACAATGGATTTTAAGGAACCTGAGAGTTTAATAGTAATAATTGGACTAACGTTTCCCGAACTGGGAGGGAGCGAGTATTTTGGTTTATTTAAAAAAAGTGGGGGTATTTTCCCAAAAGTGAGGGGAAGATTAGCAAAAAAAATCTTTTTAAAGTTAGATAAGGCGACAAATAAAAGACTTTTTCTGTCTTGTCACGACGTCTCTGATGGTGGTCTTGCATGTGCTTTAGCGGAATGTGCATTCTCCGGAGGCCTGGGTGCCGAGGTGGATCTCTCAAAAGTACCAGTGATAAACGTTTATACTAATGACTATATTCTTTTTTCTGAATCGGCAAACCGGTTTGTGGTAACAGTCAGAGAGAGAGATTTTAGAGCTTTTGAAGCTTTGTTTAACGGCCTGCCTTACAATGTTGTGGGAAAAGTAAGAAAAGACGATAGGTTTGTCATAAAGGGAATAGATGGGAAAGTAATTATTAATATTGACTTAAAATCCTTGAAGGACGCTTGGAAATCACCATTTATGGCTCATTTTGGCTAAAAAGCTAGATAAAGAGGCTTGTGCCCTGGTCCAAAAAGAATAGATTCTTTCTCTTCGAGTTCGCCACCTCTTTGCGAATTTCCTCAATGAAAAATGGCTTCATATGATATATGTAAACCGGGATATCTCTCAGACCATATCTGTCTATCGAGTGAAGAAGTGTGGACAAGGTCATGTGTCCAGAAATTTGAGCTATATTCTTTTGACTTTCTGGAAAAGAAACGTCGGCAATAATAAACTCTATTCCATCCTCTTTTCGTGCTATTTCCCAAAATCTTTCTGTTTCACCAGTATCTGACGTGAACATAAACCCCTTCTCAGACTCTTTCACAACGAACCCTGTCGTATAAACACTGTGATTCATTAGTATGGGCTTAAAATTGATACCTACAACCTCTACCTCTTCTTCCAGTTCAATTTCATTAGGTTTGATGAGCGCTCTTTCCGCTGAAGGAATACTCGTAAAATCGGGCCATATTAGGTTGTTGAAAAGATTTTCAGTTATGATGTCTTTCACCTGCTTCGCAGCAAAAATCTCTATTCCATCCTCTCTTAACGCTACCATTTCATCAATGAGGGAAAATAGACCTTTCACATGGTCTATGTGTGGATGCGTTATAAAAGCAGCTTTTATATTTCTTATCCTTTCATCAGTAAGAACTTCTGTTACCGTTCCCGCATCTAGAAGAATAGAATCATTTATAAGAAAGGAAGTTGCCCTATAAGGTCCAACCACATTGCCGTAGCAGCCCAAAATATCGACTTTCACTGAAATGATACTAAAAAATCATCCAGGTTGTGTCAAGATATTTCCGATTTTAAGCCAAAAATGAACTTGTCTATGCAAAAAAAACCTGCTATAAGTAACTGAACATGTGTGGAATATTCGGAATATTCAATCACAAGTATGCCTCCAATATGGTATATCTTGGGTTGCATGCGCTTCAGCACCGGGGTCAAGAAAGTTCAGGAATAGCTGTTTCAGGCACCAATGGAATCGTGTCTCACAGAGCAATGGGACTTGTCTCTGACGTTTATACGGGGGAGCTCATAAAAAAACTTAGTGGTACCTCAGCCATAGGACATGTAAGGTACTCAACTTCCGGAACTACAAGTTTATCAAATGCTCAACCCCTTGTAGTTGAATACTCCCATGGATCCCTGGCAATAGCTCACAATGGAAATCTTATAAATGCTTCTATTCTTCGACAAAAACTCGAAGTTAAGGGTTCCATTTTTCAATCAACAACAGATTCAGAGGTGATAATACATCTCATGGCAATCTCAAAAAAGAAGAACACAGTTGACAGGCTTATAGAGGCTCTTAAAAAAGTGAACGGGTCTTATTCACTTTTAATCCTCACAGACTCCGAGTTGATAGCAGCAAGAGATCCGTACGGGATCAGACCATTGGTCCTTGGAAAACTTAAAGATTCTTATGTAGTCTCGAGTGAAAGTTGTGCATTTGACTTAATCGGAGCAGAATACGAACGCGAGATCAACCCTGGGGAAATTCTTCTCATCACGGCTCAGGGATCGGAATCTTTTTATCCTTTTAAAGAGGTCAAGCAAAAAAACTGTGTGTTTGAGTATATATATTTCGCAAGACCAGACAGCATTGTTTTCGGAAGATCAGTTTATTTAGTCAGAAAAGCCTTGGGCATGGAACTTGCAAAAGAAACGCACGTGGACGCTGATATGGTAATCCCGATTCCAGATTCTGGAATTGGGGCAGCCATAGGGTACGCTCAGCAAGTGAATTTACCTTTTGAATTAGGACTTATTAGAAATCATTACGTAGGTAGAACTTTTATAGAACCGGAGGAGCGAATAAGGCACTTTGGCGTAAAATTGAAACTAAACCCCGTTTCTGAGGCAGTCAAAGGAAAAAGAATTATAGTCATAGACGATTCGATAGTAAGGGCAACAACAGGGAGAAAGGTAATAAAGATGTTGAAAGAATGCGGTGCAAAAGAAATCCACTTCAGGGTCAGTTCTCCCCCCGTCACTCATCCTTGTTTTTACGGTATTGATACGCCTACTAGAAAAGAGCTTATCGCATCATCACATGACCTAAAAGAGATTCGAAAATACATGGGCACTGACACTTTGGAGTATTTGAGTGTGGAAGGAATGATGAGAGCTCTTATGAAAACAGGAGCACACGCAGGTTACACATTCTGTGATGCGTGTTTTACGGGAAAATACCCCTTAAGGTTTCCATGCCAGATGACTTTAGATGAAGTTGAATCTATAGCAAAGAGAAAAAAGGTAGTAGATCCTAGAAAACCTTACATTATAGTTGACACAAGAAGGTCAAATTAGATGTCTAAAATTATCATTTATCTTCTTTTTGCACTGTTACTTGCTTCAGGATGCTCTTCAAGAGTCCTGGTAGAAGAAGGCGAGGTACTGTCACCAAGTGAGCTGGCTTCTGCTTATTATGACGTCCCTGTCAAAAATTTTACCAAAGAGGAGAAAACTGATGAGAAAAATAAAATCTGTTGTGAGCTTCCTCGTTCTAGAAGGCATGATCCGAGCAATTCATCTTCCTTTTCGTCCAGTTCAGCAGATGCGGCTCAAGACGACGAAGAAGAAATAAGAAGCGTCCTTGAGGAAGATTTATCTAATAAATTTGACATACCTTTAGTTTTCAATGAGGCTGTTCACTACTTTATAAATTATTTTACAACCCAAAAAAGAAAAGTCTTTGCCAACTGGTTAAAACGATCAGAAAAATATGTACCAATTATGAGAGAGATTTTAAAGGAGGAAGGCCTTCCCGAAGATCTCGTTTATCTTGCTATGATAGAGAGCGGGTTCAATCCCAAAGCATATTCTCCTGCAAAAGCCTCTGGACCATGGCAATTTATATACAAAACAGGTGAAAGATATGGGTTAAAGGTAGATTACTGGGTCGACGAAAGAAGAGATCCCGAAAAATCCACAATCGCAGCAGCGCGTTATCTCAAAGATCTATTTAATCAGTTTGGTTGCTGGTATCTGGCGGCTGCTTCTTATAACGTAGGCGAAAGGAAGGTAGAAAAATTAGTTGAGCTACACAACACTCGCGATATCTGGGAGATCATAAAGTATAACACTCTTCCAAGAGAAACAAGGGAATATATACCTAAACTTATCGCAGCGGCCATAATAGCAAAAAACCCCGAGGACTTTGGATTCGAGAGAATAAACTACGATAACCCAATACGCTTCGTAAAATTAAACGTGCCCAAAGCAACATCTCTAAAATGTATAGCACAGGCTGCCGGGGTGAGTCTTGAAACAGTTAGATCATACAATCCAGAACTTCTCCGTGGTATAACACCACCGGATAGGGAGTTCGTAGTTAAACTCCCTTATGGAATAGATAGAGAGATGTTTTACAGGAAGTTTTCAGATATGACTTCCGGTCAAACAAAACTCAAAGGATTTTTTCCTTATAAAGTGAAAAACACGGACACATTAAATAAGATTGCTTCCAAATATGGAATTTCAAAGGAGACCTTGTGTCTATGGAATAGTGACAGTGATACTATACGTATCAGACCAGGCCGAATAATCTATATTCCTAGATTCGGTGTGGATAAGGAGGCTCCAACTGAAAAAGCGAATTTGGAGTCTAAAAAAACAAGGTTCGCATCTTACAAAAAAAAGACATTCTCTAAAACTACTCAGAAGAAAAAAATAGTATATCACAAGGTTAAAGAAGGAGAGACCTTGGCTATTATCTCGAAACGTTACGGGTCTGACCTTAACTCTATAAAGTCTCTCAACAATTTGAAAACCCATAGGATCCGTAAAGGCATGACCCTCAAAATACCAATTGATCAAACTTAATCGAATAAACCTTTCAACTCCGTTACCAATTCTGGATTTTGTTATTTTTTTGTCGAAAATTAGATTGCTCAATAGGAATCAGAGAAATTGCACCGACGAACTCGAAACAAAAAAAGGACTACAAGTAAAGGAGGGGAATCCCCTCCTTTTTCTTAATGCTTTCGAAGATCTTTAAATCTTTTTGCTTTCACATCGTACCTTGGTAGGCTCCCATAGGGATGGACTTCTATGTTATAGCCTAGGTTTGTTTTAAGCCTAAGATCATTCTGGAGACGGGCTAAAATTTCTTTTTGGTTTCCTTCGTATCCCGGTTTTATCTCTATTTTTAGGGTTATATCATCAATATCTCCTTTCTTAGTAACAACCACTTCGTATTCGTCTGAAAGTTCAGGAAACGACCTTACAACTTCTTCTATCGCAGTTGGAGCCAGCAACACTCCTTTAACCTTCGTTATGTCATCGGCTCTTCCAATTACCCCCCCATCTATTAATCTAAATGTTCTTCCGCATTCACACGTATGATCTGCCCATTTTATCACATCTTTCGAGTCAAATCTTATACATGGTTTTGCAATTCTATCAAAAGTCGTTACAACCATTTTCCCTTGCCTTCCTGGTTCCTCAATCAATTCACCTGTTTCTATGTCCTCAATTTCTACAAGAAAGAATGCCTCATTGACGTGAAGCATAAGCCCAGAATGCGTACACCCAAAGCTCCAAGCTCCTATTTCTGTTGCCCCGATGTGATCGTATACTTTCGCCCCCCAAATCTCCTCTATTCTTTTTCGAGTAGAAGGGATGCTTGCTCCTGGTTCACCGGCACATGTAATTTTCTCGATGTAAAGATCCTTTTTCGGATCCAATCCCATCTTCAAGGCTGTATCTCCCATTCCAAGAACATACGTAGGCGTTGCAAGAAAGGCATTACATTTAAGTTCCTTCATCTTTAATATTCTAGCTTCTGTGTTTAAAACGCCACCAGGGATTACTTCGCAACCTATTTTTTCAGCAGCGTAGTGGGCATTCCAAAATGCTGTAAATACGTTGTAACCAAAAGGAAAAAAAACCCTATCTTTCGGTCTATACGTCTGAGCATAAAGTATATATGACCAACATTCTGTCTGCCACTCCCAATCTTGCCATGTATCTCCCTGATAGACGGGCACCCCTGTGGTTCCGCTTGTCTGCCTAAAAGCCACCACTTCCTCTAATGGTACAGCAAGAATATCTCCATAAGGAAATGGCTCTCTTTTCTGAACTTCTCTCAACATATCCTTTTCTATTTTAGGTACTTTCCTTATATCCTCAAGAGTTTTTATATCTTCCGGTTCAAGGCCGAATGATTGATAATAATTTCTGTAAAAAGGTGAGTTCTCATAGGCCCATTTCAGAATCCTTTTAAACTTCTTAAGTTGAAGCATTTTTAGTTTTTCTCTTGGAAGTGTTTCAATATAGGGATTCCAATAAATATTTTCTCTCATCTTTGGCCTCCTTTCATCTACTTTTCTTTTTCCAACTCAACAAGATCACAGACATTTAACTCCAGCATCTTTACATTAGCAAGTATTTTCTTCATGTTCTTATTCACAGTTTGGATATGCCCCCCAACTTTCATTATTTCTTCTGACACAGCCCTTAACTCCTTGATTTTTTCCGAAAGTTTTAATAACGTCTCATCCATAGCTCTTTTCCTCCTTTCTCCAAAAAGATTCGTATGCAAGGGAGACGAGATGGACCGTATCTTTTACCTCTTCAATTATTTCCGGCACTCTCTCCTCCCTTAAAAGACTTGTAAATCCCACTATCCACACAAAAGCAAGTGGCTTTCCATTCGAGAAAACGGGAGCTGCACAGGCCCACACGCCTTTCATGTACTCCTCGAATTCGATAGAGTACTTTGACTCTCTTACCCTCCTTAGCTCCTCTAAAAATTCTTTTTCATCCAAGATGCTTTTCTCTGTGTATCTTTTCAGTCCTTTCTTTTTTATAATACTCTTTATCTCATCATCGGTTAAAAACGATAGGACAACCTTTCCAGTAGCACCGGCGGTGATCGGGAGTTTCGTACCCGGAGGAGATGAAATTTTATACACTTTTGCAGGCTCTACCACGTCAAGTATGGTTATATGATCCCCGTCACGGACCCCAAGAAAAACTGTTTCGTCGAATTTTTGAGATAATCTCTCCAAAAAAGGTCGTGCAATTCCGGGAAGATCAGCTTTTTTCAAGATCCTTTTGGCAAGATCTACAAGTCGAGTAGATATGGAGTACGTCTTTCTTTCTTTGTCCTTTTTGACATACCCCTCTCTCTCCATCGCGGAAAGTATGCCATAAAGTGTTCCCTTGTTAATCCCTGTCTTTTTCACGATATAAGAGAGCCTTAGGTCATTCCCTTCCTCCACGAGAGTATCTATTACCTTGAAAACCTTCTTTATGAGAGGCGCCTGATACATGTGTCTATTATAAAAAACAAATTTTTGTATCTGTCAACAAAAAAATGCTTGACATTTTTTAGGTTGCTGAAATAATATAAAAATGTTTATGATAGTTAACACATCTGTCCCAAAGGTCTTCGTCTTTGAACCTTCATCCGATGAAAAGAGAAAGAACGTTGCATCAATATACGGAAGAAAAAAAATTGCGACTAAAACTTTAGACCAAATAAAAGAGGAATTAAAGGAAATAAGACTAAAAAACAGAGAAACGATAGAAACGAACACAGAAAGATTTAGAAATACACTTGAAAAATATCCTCACTTGAAAATACATTTTGCACCAGATGCTAAATCTCTGTCAGAGATTATAAAAAGGGTGACAGGAATCCCAAAATTTGTTTCCCTTAACAAATCCAACGTAGTAATAAATGAGATCAGGCCATATTTAAAGAAGCTAGGCATAAACTCTTACATAAGATACTTCTCTGAATTTGAAGATTTGTCTCTAGAGAAAAAATTCCTAGTTGATTATTGGATGCTTCCAGGACTGCATGCAAAAAACCTCCTCGAAACCTTCGATCTTAAGGAGACTATCGATTTTTCTAAAAATGGAAGATCAAGGACCTATGTATCTATCCTTGGGGTCAATGCTGCCTCAGCTGAGACAGGCAATCTGTACTTTTTGCAGCATATGTCGAATATTAGTAAAGACATAAAAGAAGCAAATACAATATTTTTCATTGTACCTTTAGAAAAGATAGTGAAAGATGACTACTCCGCAAAGGTTCACGTTCGTTCGATGGGAATTTTTGGCTTAGAGTCTGTAATATTGGATCTCAAGCCAAAAAAAGAAGAGGAATTCGACTTTGAAGGTTTACCTTTTACAGACAAAGAAAAAGAGATTCATATCGTTATCTTTGACAATTTAAGAAAAAGCTTGCTCTCGAGCCATTATACTGACTTGCTCTTATGTATTGACTGTAGAGCATGCGCCAGACAGTGTCCAGTTGGTCAACACTTGCCAGATATGAAGGACAAGGTTTACAGTCCGAAGAATTTACTTCTCTTACACCTCCAAGGGGCCATAAAACCGTTCGAGTTATGCCTCCATTGTGGTAGATGTGAAGTTGAATGTCCCGTGGGGATTCAAATTCCAGAACTCTTGTGGAAAGCTCAAGTTGAATACTATCAAAGGAAAGGAAGATCTATACTGAAAAAGATGCTTGATAATCCTGAACTTTTAGCAAAAATTGGAGTCTATTTCGCCCCATTTTCGAATTGGGTGATGAAATTCCCGTTAGTTCGAGCTATTATGAAAGTTTTTCCTGGTATTCATAATAGGGCAAAATTGCCTTCTTTTTCACAACAGACATTTAGGGAGTGGTATGAGAAAAGAAAGCATGGATAAGGTTGTTTATTTCACTGGATGTTTTTCAAACTACTATGATCCAGAAATTTCAAAATCCCTTGTGTATGTAATGGAGAAAAATGGTATAGAAGTCATTGTTCCCGGACAGTTATGCTGTGGAATGCCAATGATGGCAAATGCAAATTTTAAGGGCGCAAAGAGAAACTATACAAAAATAGTTAGATCACTATATGAGGCTTCAAAAGGAACATATCCCATAGTTACCACATGTCCAAGTTGTAACATGATGCTTAAAAAGGAAGGGAAGGCTTTTTTCCCATCCGAAGAAGCAGAATATGTCTCCCAAAATATTTACGATTCCTCTGAATTTATAGTTTTGCTCGACTTAAACAACAAACTAAATAAAGATTTCGGTAGGCTTGAGCTAAAGGTACTTTACCATAATCCTTGCCATCTTAAGGTTCAAAACATCGAAGCTACTTTATATGTACTGAAGCTTATTCCAGGTATTCAAGTTTTGGGCATAAATAGAGACTGTTGCGGTATGGGCGGATCGTTTGGAATGAAGAAGAAAAATTATCCAATCTCATCGGCAATTGGTAAAAAGATCTGGAAAATGGTCGAAGATTTAAAACCCGATGGGGTTGTGACAGAGTGCGGTGGCTGTGGTTTACAGATCAGTTCAAAAACTCCAATTCAGATTTATCATCCAATGGTGCTTATTAAGATGGCATACAGTGCAGCCGCACAGGAGGCTGCATGAGTTTTTCCTAGAGAAAGGAGGATCGCATGTTTAAAGACAAATCGACAGCGGAGACCTTAAAGTCTACTAGGACTTATGGTCAGTTTAGATGCCCTAACCCCACCTGTCTAGACAGGCTTGTGCCGAAACCAGGGGAAAAAACTGTAAAGTGTCCGAAATGTGGAACAGAGTGGAGGGTGGTTTGGCTAAAACCAGATTTGCCTAGAATTAGGGGTCCAGTTTGGGAGACAAATATTGAAATCGCTAGAAAAAAATTAGAGGAAGTAGAAAAGAAAGGAGGATAAGGTATGGCATTAAGTAGGAGAGTAGCTTATATTGATCTATCCACTGGTAAAATAGAGACTAAACCTATTCCAGTGGAGATAAGAAAAAAGTTTTTAGGCGGAAGAGGGCTCGATGCGTATTTATTGTATAATCATTGTCCTCCGGGTGTCGATGCATTTTCTCCAGAGAATCCACTTATTGTGAGTGCAGGGCTGTTAGTAGGAACTTTAGCTTCAGCAACATCTAGAACTCATACCATGGCAAAATCCCCTCTTACAGGACTTTTGGGTAGCTGTAACATGGGGGGCTTTTTCTCACCGGAGCTAAGATGGGCAGGCTTTGATCATCTCGTCATTAAAGGAAAGGCAGATAAACCAGTTTACATCTGGATTCATAACGGTGAAATAGAGATAAGAGATGCGAAAAATCTTTGGGGCAAGTCTGTAACTGATGCGCAGTGGGCTGTGAGAGAAGAACTTGGCGATCCTGACGTCAAATGCCTAGTTTGCGGACCGGCGGGGGAAAAGCTTGTGAGATATGCAAACGTAATGACTGGGGTAAAAAATGCCGGAGGAAGAACGGGAATGGGAGCCGTTATGGGTTCAAAGAACCTAAAACTCATAGCGGTCCGCGGTACAATGGACATTAAGATTGCTTATCCAAAAGAAGCCTTGGAATTCAACAAAAGATTTATAGAACAGATAACGACAGCCAAGGTTAACCAGACTATGGGAATCTTAGGTACGCCATTCATTTGGGGCGCCACAAATTCATGGGGCGGTGTGAGAGTAAATAACTTTCAGTATAACCAGCTGCTCTTTGCAGATGACGTAGAGCCTGAAAGGTTCCATGAGATATCTAACGAAACATTTGGAAAGTATCACATGGCAGGTTGTTTTGCATGTCAGGTCCATTGTAGAGCTCGATATAGAATACCCGATGGTCCATATAAAGGTTGCTACGATGAAGGGCCAGAATATACCACCCAGGGAGCATTTGCAAGTGAGGTGGGTTGTACAAGTGCACTTACCGTGCTTACCGGAAACTACCTATGTAACCAATACGGGGTCGACTGGCTAGAGCTAGGAAGTTTGATTTCCTGGGCGATGGAACTTTATGAAAAGGGAATTCTTACCATAAAAGACACCGGCGGTATAGACCTAAGATTCGGAAATGACGAGGCTGTTATAGAGATGATAAAACATGTTTGTGAGAGAGACACATGGTTAGGTGACGTTCTTGCTGAAGGTGGACTAAGAGCTGCAGAGATTATCGGCAAAGATTCTGAACAGTATCTAATTCATGTGAAAGGAATGCAGAATCTCCACTCTGACGAAAGGGCTACACCAGCTTTGGCTTTAAACATTGCTACAGCATCTAGAGGTTCTGACCATCTGCGTAGCAGACCAGCCATAGACCTCTACCATCTTCCTGAACCTGTATTGAGAAAGATATATTCAAGCCCTATTCCTTATGATGGACCCCTTAGCTCTGATTTTAGAGAATACGCGGGAAAACCGTGGCAAGTATTCTGGCAGGAGCAGTGTTTCATGGCTGTCGACTGTCTAGGTATTTGTAAGTATCACACTACATTCTTGGGTGCGACTCTTCCAAACTTTGAGGATTGGCCAAAGGTCATATATTACAATACAGGTCTTGAATTCACACCTCAGGAACTCTGGACCATCGCAGAAAGATGTAACAACATGGAAAGACTCTTCAACATTAGAGAAGGTCTAACCCCTGATGATCCCCACAAAGGTGACATTCTGGTTGATAGGTACTTCAATGAACCGGCAAAAAGAGGTGCCCCAGATGTTATCGGTGCCCGAATTGACAGAGAGAAGTTTTTAAAGATGAGAGCAGAGTTTTACAGATACCACGGATGGGATGAAAAAACTGGGGCTCCCACGGAAGAAACTTTAAAAAGGCTTGGTATTGACAACGAGCCGTCCCATCTCTTATAAAAGGAGGTAGTTATGCACGAGAAAGCGAATGCAAAGGCTCTTGTAATAAACTACGAAAAATGCACTGGTTGTAGACTCTGTGAACTTGTCTGTTCTGTTTACCACAACGGCGTGTCTAATCCCGCAAAAGCCAGAATAAAGGTCGAAAAGTGGGAATGGGAAGGACTCTACATTCCTATGTCCTGTAGGCAGTGCATAGACGCACCGTGCATGAATGTGTGTCCCGTAAGAGCTATATCAAGGGATGAAGAACTGGGCCGTGTTGTGGTTGATCATAATGTCTGTATCGGCTGTAGGTCATGCGTGGCAGTTTGCCCGTTTGGTGCAATGGGCTTTGATCCTGCTGAAAGAAAGGTTTTTAAATGCGATCTCTGCGATGGAGACCCACAGTGCGTCCGTTTTTGCGACGAAAAGGCTGTAAATTACACTGAGGTCTCGAGAGAATCTCTCTTCAGAAAAAGAGATGCCGCAGAAAAGATTGCTCAAGCTCACAAAAAGTCTACGGAGTTAATCTCCGAGATGCTAGATTAAAAAGGGGCGGACATTCCGCCCCTTTTTCTTTGGAGGTCCATAAATGTCCGTGAAAGTCTTTGTTCATCCCTTCTTAAACAATGGGAAAGAATTAGAAGTGGAAGTTAAAGGTTCTACCGTAGGAGAGTGTATCAGAGAGCTTCTTAAGGTTCATCCCCAGATAGAAGAGAAGCTATTTGACAAAAACAAAAAAATAAGAGGCTATATTGACATACTCGTTAACTCAAAGAGCGCTTTCCCTAAGGAATTGGCCCATCCGGTAAGCGATGGTGATACCATAAATCTTATTGTATTTCTCTCAGGTGGATAGAAAAAATGAGGGGACTATACTCCCCTCATTTGTGTATTCTTCTTTTTGTAAGCTTTTAACTAAGAGCCTTTAGTTTCTCTTGAAGGTTTTTTGTGAATTCTTTCTCTACATCCTTGGCCTTTGCCCTCATTATTCTATCTCCAAACATAGCAAGTTTACCAACTATATTAACATCAGTCCTGTAAGTTATCTCCACCTCTCCGTTTCCAAGATCCTTCAGGTCAACAACACTTCTTTGCTTAAAATGTCCAAGTTTTGTGACATCCTCTCCTTCTCCCTCTATCTCGATGTGTGTTGGTTTTTCCACCTTTGTCAACCTATTTATGAACTTTAGCTTCGCAGAAATCGGACCCACCTTTTGTTTTACAACACATTCGTAAGTGTTCTCATCAATCAATTTTACAGATTCTGCCCCAGGTAGACACGTCATTATGGTGTCAGGTTTAAGAAGAAAATCGAATAACTTTTCAATTTCCGCCCTCAATTTGAATCCACCCTCTATAACCATATACCTTCCTCCGTTTTTAGTCTTTTATTTCTGCCTGTGATTCTTCCACAACCTTGGCCAAAATTTCGTAACTTTTGTTTCCCGGACCAGTGGCCTGCTCGAGAAGTAAGTCTATAAAAGAGTATCCTTTCGATTCAACCCACCCCCTGTGCGGTTTATCTCCGGTTCCAAAGATATGACGAGCAACTTGGAGACTCGTAACATACTGTTTTTTACATACCGGACACCTGAAATTCACGGTCTACCTCCTTTCTCGCCAACTAATTGGCCTCCTTTTTTTCACTTTTTTCCCGTAAAGCCTTAAGTATTCTCTCGGGTGTAAATGGCAGTTCTTTCAATTGGATTCCAAGCGCATGGAAAATGGCATTTCCCAGTGCGGCAGCGGTCGGATTGGTTAGACCTTCCCCGGCCTCTTTTGCTCCATATGGACCTTCTGCTTCGTAAGTATCTATTTCTATCATGCCGGTCTTGGGCATATCTGTTGCTCTTATTACCTTATAATCCACAAGGTTCGGATTGAGAATCTTTCCCTCGTCCATAGGTTGATCTTCGAGGTATCCATATCCAAGGGCCATAGCGGCAGCTCCCTCTAACTGCCCAATAAGTCCAAGTGGATTTATAGGCTGACCACAATCGTGGGCAGTCATAACCTCATGTATGGTAATCTTACCCGTTTCAGGATCAACTTCAGCATCCACAGCCTGCATCATATAACTATATGCGGGTGAAATCATTCCTTTTCTGCGTGGAGTGTAGTATCCACGTCCAACTATTCTCTGTCCGTCTTTGGCTCTTATTGCCTTCTTTACCAGGTCCTCATATTTCATACCCCTTTCAGGCCTTGCAATTACGTGAACCCATCTATCTTTGATGTCAAGATCGTATACGATATTCAATCCCATCTCGGCGTAAGCAAATTCGAGTAATTGTTTCTTTGCGTCCTCTGCAGCCATTTTAACAGCATTCCCTGCCATTAAGGTCTGACGAGAACCCCATGCTCCCAGGTCAGGAGGGCATATTCCCGTGTCACCTGAAAATACCCTCACATCCTCAACTCTTACTCCTAAAGTTTCCGCACATATCATTGCCATTGTGGTATTAGAACCCTGACCTATCTCCTGACATCCAACATAAAGATCTACGGTTCCGTCATGGTTTATAATCACGACTGCTGAAGAGAATGAATAGGGCGTGTCAAACCAGTTAAATATTCCACCTGACATAAATCCGGCAGCGGATATCCCTATAGCTCTGTTAGGTCCAAGGTCTCCTTTAGATTTTACCCACTGTTCAATTTTGTCTATGCACTGAGTCATTCCACAACTCTGGATGTAAGCCTGTCCAGGAACTTCATAACATTCTGTATGAGCATTCTTTCTTCTCACCTCAAATGGATCAAGTCCTAAATCTTTACACATCCATTCGATTTGCTGCTCTGAGCAGAACATTGCCTGAGGAGCACCGAAACCTCGCATAGCTGTCGAAGGAAGCGTATTTGTATAGACCCTGAAGCCATCATATCTGTATGCCCTCCACTTGTAAGGAAACGAGCAAAAAAATCCAGTCAAGTAAAGAGCCGTAGCCCCCATCCCCGTGTAGGCACCGCCGTTTGTAAAGACTCTTACTTCTCTAGCAAGAAATGTTCCGTCCTTCTTCATGGCAGTACGAACATAGTAATACATCGGTGTCCTTCTCTTTGATGCTATGAAATCTTCCTCTCTTGTAAAAACTATTTTTACTGGTCTGCAAAGTTTTTTCGAAAGAACTGCGCTACAGAACATCGCCGCATCCAGCTCGAATTTACCACCGAAACCGCCACCCACGTACTGGGCGATAACCCTAACATCTCCTTCTCTTAAACCAAGTACCCATGCAAGCAAAGCCTGCATGTAATAGGGAGCTTGGGTTGAACACCAAACTGTGAGTTTCCCGTCGGGAGTGTAGCTAGAAACCGCTGCTCTTGTTTCCATACACATATGATGCTGACTTGAAGTCCGGAACCAGTCTTCTCTTATATAACCATCTTTTTCTGCCTCTGCAAAAGCTTCTTCAACGTCACCCCATTCTATATGTCGAGTCACATTTATGTTTCTCTCCACACCTTCGTGTATCTCTGGCGCATCCTTCTTCATAGCATCAATTGGATTAAATACGGCAGGAAGTACCTCATATTCAACCTCTATGAGATCAAGAGCCTTTTCTGCAATCTCTTCACTTATTGCAGCAACAGCTGCAACCGGCTCACCTATGTATCTTACTTTATCTACCGCAAGGATCTGCTCATCACACAGCTCTTTATATCGTCTCCATATTCCCTGTTTAATACCTAATGTATCTTTGCCAGTTACAACGGCCATCACTCCAGGGAGTTCTAAAGCCTTTGAATAATCTATGTTTTTAATTTTTGCATGGGGATGAGGACTTCTTAGAATTTTGCCGTATAGCATATTTGGTAGTTTTATATCAAAAGTATACTGTGCTCTACCTGTTACCTTTGCATAACCATCTATGTTTCGGGTTTTATGGTTTATGACTGTGTATCTTACGCCTGTCTTGAACATAGAATATCTTAGTTCTCTAATTTCCCCGCTCATATTAGCCCTCCTTGTATTCTCCTTTTGATACTGCTTCTATGGCCCTTATAATGCTGTTATAACCTGTGCATCTGCAAATATTTCCTTCTATTCCCTCCCTTATTTCCTCCTCGGTGAGGACCTTTCCTTCGTTCTCTTTAAGAAGGGCTGTCGCAGACATTAGCATACCGGGGGTGCAGAATCCACATTGAAACGCCCCGTAATCCAAAAAAGCTTCCTGGATAGGACTTAATTTTCCGTTCTTCTCTAGCCCTTCTACAGTAGTCACATTCATTCCCTCTACCTGCATCGCAAGCACCGAGCATGACTTAACTGCCATATCCTCAACCATCACTGTACAGGCACCACAAGAACCGCTTTCACACCCCTTTTTTGTTCCGGTAAATCCGATGTGATCTCTTATCACATCTACAAGAAGGGTTTTAGGATTAATAAAAATTTCATACTCAAGTCCATTAAGTTTAAATCTAAGCAGTTTTTTCTCCATGAAGCCCTCCTTACTCTATATCGCCTTCCAAGCGGCGACCAGCATTCTTCTTGTCAGGACGCTAACCAAGTGTCTTCTGAACTCTTCAGATGCGTGAATGTCAGATACAGGTTCACATTCCTCAGAAGCAATTTTACCAGCTTCTGCGAATAATTTTTCATCGTATTTTTGTCCTATGACTGCTCCTTCTGCTTTTCTTGCTCTTATCGGCACCCTTCCGGCATTTCCAAGACAAATTTTGGCATCCGTACAGACCCCTGCCTCATTTAACGTAACCTTTACGGCTACACCGACGATGCCCATGTCATTTCTCAAGAGATTAAACTTTTGATAAGCACATCCACTCCTGGGGGGCAAAACAGGAACATTAATTTCCTTTATGATTTCATCTTCGTTCAACTGAGTAGTAAAATAATCAACAAAAAATTCTTCGAGTAACATGGTTCTCTCTCCCTTTAGGCTCGCAAGAGTAATCTCCGCACCCAAAACTATAAGAACAGGTGCAGGATCTCCGGCCGGGTCTGCATGTGCAAGATTTCCACCAATCGTTCCCCAGTTCCTGGTTTGTATGGATGCCAGTCTGTTCTCCATATCAGCGATAACTGGATAGCGCCTCTTGATCACATCCGATTTTTCGATTGCCCGATGTGTGGTTGTCGCCCCGATTGCTAGTCCCTTTTTTTCATCAAATCTTATATAGTTCAACTCATTTAAGTGTTTAATATCTATGACGTATTCCGGAGCCACCATCCCTTGCCTCATAACAATAAGAAGCGACTGCCCCCCACATAATATTTTGCTTCTGTCCCCGTACTCAGAGAGCATTGTCATTGCTTCCTGCAATGAGTCGGGCCTTAAGTAATGAAAATCGTGTATCATAGCTCACTCCTTTCTATGAGTTCTTCAACATTTCTTATCACTTTCTTACATGTGAATAACTCTTCCGGAATTGAAAACTGTAAGTCATCTTGGGAGTCCACTCTGTATTCCCCAGATATACAAAGATAGTAATGTCTTCCTCTGTAAATGGGACACTCGATACAGACTGATCCAGATATGGGGCACACAATTCTTATTTTTGTCATAATTACCTTCCCATAGTAGCTATATAACTTTTAAGTCTTTCCAAGCTTATGCTCGTTCATGATCGCGAATTACGAGAGAACTTTACCGCGATTCCGAAAAAATGTCAATAGATTTTAAAATCGTATTTTGGAGTTTTTGTTCATCAGAATGAACCTCAAAATTTTCCTTGACAAGAAAAGTCAATAAGAGGTAAGTAAAAAAAGCATGCTGAGTCTTCCAAGGTTTATAATAGCCTGGATATGGTGGTTAAAAAGTAAAACGGTGTGAGGCCGTCACTTTAAGCCATGGACGGTTTCACACCGTCCATGGCTTTTTTATTTGGGCCATGGGTCAAAAGACTTATGGCCTTTTTATTTATCTTTTAATGGAGGTAGTAATGGAGAAAAAGATTCCTTTACCCGAAAAAGAAATACCTCGTTTCTGGTACAACATTCAGGCAGATCTGAAAAACCCTCTTCCGCCACCACTCGATCCGGAAACTATGACTCCAATTGATCCAGAGAAACTTTCAAGGATCTTTCCTGGTAACTTAATCGAACAGGAGACAAGCACAGAGCGATGGATTAAAATACCTGAGGAAGTCATAGAAAAATTACTAATTTGGAGGCCAACACCGTTATATAGAGCCTATTCGCTGGAAAGATATCTTAAAACTCCTGCAAGAATTTACTACAAATATGAAGCGATGAGTCCACCTGGAAGTCATAAACCGAACACCGCCATTGCACAGGCATATTATAATAAAGTTTACGGGACAAGAAGGTTGACTACTGAAACAGGTGCAGGCCAGTGGGGTAGTGCTTTGGCGTTTGCTTGCAATCAGTTCGGACTAGAACTTAAGGTTTACATGGTAAGGGTAAGTTACAACCAGAAACCATATCGAAGAATATTAATGGAAACCTGGGGAGCCAAATGCGTGCCCAGTCCTAGCGCAGATACACAAGTTGGGAAAAAATATTATACAGAAGATCCAAATCATCCAGGAAGTCTAGGAATCGCTATAAGCGAGGCTATAGAAGACGCGGTAAACTCTAAAGACACGAAGTACTCATTAGGTAGTGTTCTTAACCATGTTCTTCTTCATCAGACCATTATAGGGCTTGAGGCCAAAAAACAATTGGAATCTATTCACGAATACCCTCATATAGTAATAGGTTGCGTTGGGGGCGGTAGTAATTTTGCGGGATTATCGTTCCCCTTTTTATGCGATAAGATAAACGGGAAAGAACTAAGAGTTATTGCTTGTGAACCAAGTTCTTGTCCCACTCTAACTAAAGGACCCTATGTCTACGACTTTGGTGACACAGCAGAGACAACTCCTTTACTTCCCATGCATTCTATCGGACACAGGTTTGTTCCCCCACCTATCCACGCAGGTGGTTTACGATACCATGGGATGGCACCACTTGTGAGTCTTCTTGTAAAGGAAGGTATGGTAGAAGCCAAAGCATATCCGCAGAATTCCACATTTGCGGCCGGATTAATATTCGCAAAAACCGAAGGTTTTGTCCCGGCACCGGAGACAAATCATGCCATAGCTTGCGTTATTGAAGAAGCAAAAAAACTAAGGGAAACTGGAGAGGAAAAAGTCATACTATTCAATTTCAGCGGGCATGGAATAATTGATCTTTCCGCATATGACTCGTACATGGCAAAAAAACTTGAAGATTACGTACTTTCTGATGAGGAGATTCGTATGCTTGTAAAAGACCTTGATAAATTTCCAAGGCCATAAAGATTTTAAATCATGAAAAAGGATTCTTATCTGTCAAAAAAAGTACAAAGTGTAAGACCCTCAGGAGTGAGAAGGATATTCGATATGGCGTCCTCCGTAAAGGATCCTATTAATCTGAGTATAGGTGAACCCCATTTCGATATCCCAACACCTTTGAAAAAAGAAGGTATAAAGTGGATTGAAGCAGGATTCAACAAATATACACCTTCTGGAGGTATTCCAGAGCTGAGACAAAAGGTGATCGAACATCTAAGAAAAAAAGGGGTAATGTGCGAGGATGCAATAATAACGCCTGGTGTTACAGGGGGTCTTTTACTAGCCTTTATGGTAGTTCTGAACCCCGGCGACGAGGTGGTAATACCTGATCCATATTTTGTACTTTACGAATATCAGATTCAACTACTTGGAGGAAAGCCCGTTTTCTTCGACACCTATCCAGACTTCAGAATCCGAGAAGAGGCCTTGACAAGAGCCATATCTAAAAAAACAAAGGTTATACTCATAAATAGTCCGAATAATCCAACCGGTACAGTTTATACGAAGGAAGAATTGCAAATAGTTGCCAGAGTTGCAAAAAAAAGAAATATACTCGTTTTTTCAGATGACATATATGATGCGTACGTATACGACAATGAAGAAGAAAGAATATATATGGGAGCTCTTTATGAGAACACATTGACATTTGGCGGTTTTTCAAAAACATGGGCGATGACGGGGTGGAGGTTGGGGTACGTTGCAGGACCAAAGGAAGTTATAAATTGCATGGTTACTATGCAACAGTATGTTTTCAGTAGCGTTAACTCCTTCGCCCAAAAAGCTGCCCTTCTGGCATTCGATTACGATACTACCAATATCATTCAAGAATATAGGCGAAAAAGGGATTTAATATACGAGGGCCTAAAGGACAAGTATGTTGTTCAAAAACCAAAGGGCGCATATTATATTTTCCCAGAGGTTCCAGGGGGAGATGGGGATTCATTTGTAGAGAAGGCATTAAGGGAGAAACTATTTGTTATCCCGGGAAGCGTTTTTTCAAAAAGAAAAAGTCACATAAGAATATCTTTTGCCCAGGACGAAGAGACTCTGGTTAGAGGCATTGAAATTTTGAGAAAACTCGCATAAATATGTTATCCATGTATGATGAAGTAGTAGGTTTACTTGTATCCGAAGGTATAGAATTCATTTACACTGCCGAAAAATTTTTGATAGAACTCGAAAGGAAGTATACCAAATTCTCATCTTTGCATTTTGAAGTAACAACAAATGAAAAGATCGCATACGAGATGGCCTTTGCTACAAGTATTGTAAAAAAAAGCGCTGCTTTTGTAACCACAAACCGTTCAGTTTTTGAATCTTTAGACCCGATGATGAGTTCTGTTTATATGGGTGTGCTAGGAGGAATGCTTATAATTTCAGTAAGGGACACCGAACATGATTTAAGCTTCTTGGGACCTTTTGCTAAGATCCCCATAATTGTCGAGGGTAATGTGAAAAACTATAGGGACGCCATATCCTTTGGTATGTCGATATCTAAAAAATATGAAATACCTGTACTCGTGGAACTAGATGTGACAAGTTTACCACAAAATATAAACCATGGGATCCAATGCGAGATCAAACAAGATGAAAAAGGGACTAGGGCATGCGCAGAGTTCGTGAAAGATACCACAAGATGGGCTGCGACTCCAAACTTTAGATATACGCTCCATGTACTTCTAAACGAAAAAATAGAAAAAATTAGAGAGGAATTTGAAACTTATCCGAGAAACATAACAAGAATAAACGGTAATACCGGTTTTATAACTTACAGAGAAGCAGCCCTTGACCTTTTAAAAGATGATTTCAGTACTCTCTTTTTGTCCACTGTGTACCCTCTACCAAAAAAACTTGTTTCTGAATTCATAAAAGAGATGGAAGAAGTTTTTATACTCTCAGATCCTCATTCAGTTTTGAGATTTCAACTTCAAAATTCAAGGGAAAAGATAAAATCATCCTTAGCGGAAAAATCCTCTTTTAATGGAGCTTTTAAAAAAGAAGAAAGGATTCATGGATATGAGCTCGTAAGGGATATCCTTGGACCTGCGTCATCAATGAATATGGCTCACGGTATTAAAAAGCTGAGCCCGGAGAAAAACATTCTTGCTGTAACATATGAGGATCATTTTTTTCACTCTGGGATACCCGCTTTTATTAATGCCCTTTACAATGGCTCCGATTATCATTTACTTATTTTATGTAGTAAAAGAGAGTCAGAACTAGTCCATTTTATGGAAAATTTGGACTTCCACAATTACTATTTCATAAATGAGCTTTCTGAAATAGAGAGGTACAGTGATAATAAAAGACTTACAGTCTTTTTAAAAAAAGGTGGGATATGAAAAAATTTTTCAATTCAATCCAAATTTTGTGCGCCGGGATAGGAGGCAGAGGGGTACTTCTCGCGTCTACACTTTTAATGGATTCAGCAATAAGAAAAGATGTGTACGCAATTGGTTCAGATGAATATGGAATGAGTCAGAGAGGCGGATCCGTCGTATCTTTAGTTAAAGTTGGCAAAGTAAAAAGTCCGTTCATAGGAAAGGGAAACGCCGACATAATTTTGGGATTTGAAGAAAGCGAATTTTTAAGAAACCTCTCTTATCTAAAGATAGGTGGGATCGCGGTGGTAAACTCTCCAAAAGAAACCTATGAGTCTAAAGTGAAAGAAGCCTTAAATAAAAGAAAAATAAGTGTCTATACTTTGGATGCCGATGGTATTGCGAGAGAAGGAGGGCTCTATCAGGCTTCTAATATGGCGATTTTAGGGTTTTTTTCATCTCTTAACATAGAGCCTTTTACCTACGAAAATTTAAAGGGGGCCATCCTTGAAAGGCTTAAAGGAAAGATGGTCGAAAAAAATCTTCTAGTGTTTGAGAGGGGTTTTGAATTAGGTAGGGAGATAGTTCAATGTATGAACTTATGATAGGAAATTATGCTATAGCTAGGGGCCTCGTAGAGGCTGGTGTGCAAATAGCGGCTGCATACCCAGGTACACCAAGTTCTGAGATACTCCCTGGGATTTTAGAGTTTTCAAAAAGGGACAATATTAAAATTTACTGCGAATGGTCGGTAAATGAGCGTGTTGCTTTCGAAGTTGCGTTTGGAGCCGCCATGTATGGGAAAAATGCTGCATGTATGATGAAACAGGTTGGTCTCAACGTTGCGTTTCCTTCCTTTTTGGAATCTATAGAAAAGGAGTTGTCTGGGGGGCTTGTAGTAGTTTCCTGTGACGATCCTGGACCTCAATCCTCTCAAACAGAACAGGACACGAGGATGTTATGTAGCCTAATCGGTGTCACAGTGTTTGATCCTTCTTCTCCCCGTGAGGCAGCAGATGTGGCTTATTATGCCCTTAGGCTTTCCAGGAAAATAAAGAAACCAGTGGTTATAAGACCAACACATAGAGTGAGTCACTCAAGGGAAAAAGTACAAATTTTTGATCAAGGAAAAAGGAAAGTAAAGCTAAGTGAAGGCCTGGTGAATAAAGGAAAAACAACTAATTTCGGTGTTGTATCCTCCGGCATGTCATTTTGTTTAGCAATGGATGTACTTCAAGAACTTGGACTAAAAGAGAAAATTCCAGTTTTCAAGGTTCTAAGAGCAAATCCATTGGATGAAAAGGCTTTTGAATTCGTGACCCAGATTGAAAAAATTCTTGTTTTAGAGGAAACAGATGCAGTAGTTGAGGCAAAATTGGGTTTCAATGGAAAGGTTTACGGAAGACTAAATGGTTTTTTACCTGGAGCTGGAGAATTAACCTATGACATAGTTAGAAATGCAATAATTGAAATGTGTAGACTTGTTAATATTGAGGTTCCCTTCAAAGATGACACCAAGTTCGAAGAAGTTGCTAAGGAGATAGGGGTAGCTAGTAGACCTCCAAAGTTGTGCAGTGGGTGTCCACATAGAGCCTGTTTTTATGCAATGAAACAGGCATATCCAGATGCTTTGTTTCCCGGCGATATAGGTTGTTATACACTTGGCATCCCTCTCGGTGCTGTGGACGCATTTATAGATATGGGTGGAAGTGTAAATATGGCATCTGGCTTTTATGATGCATTTTCTAAAGAAGGCAAAAGTGTAGCTATTTTGGCATCTGTCGGTGACTCTACCTTTTTCCATGCGTGTCTTCCGGCAATTTACGATGCCGCAAAGAAAAATAAAAAATTTATACTAATAATAATGGATAATAATACAACAGCCATGACAGGTATGCAACCTACACCACAGTCAGGTATAACAGCCAGCGGAGAAAAAACACGTTCTGTAACTCTGGAGGCTACCCTCTCTGCTTTAGGTATACCAAATGTAAAAGTGGTTGACCCATATGAGATTCCTTTTCTTATTCAGCAAATAAAGGATTCATATTCAGCCCTTCCTAAAAATAAAGGCCCTTCTGTTATAATTTCAAGGAGAGAGTGCGTTCTTCAGACGAAGGCAAAGTGGGAAAAAAATATACCTTTAGAACAGTACTGTACTGGATGCCGAAAGTGTATTAGAAACTTCAATTGCCCTTCTTTAGAATTTGATGAACTAAAGAAAAGAGTTAGAATAAACTGGGACTTATGCGTAAGGTGCGGTAACTGTCTTTTTGTTTGTCCCGAAGTGTCAAAGAGCGAAAGAAAAATTGAGTCCTAGAAGCAAAATATCGGCTCTTATCGTAACAAAAGACGGTGCTCCACTTATCAAAAGACTTTTAAATTCTGTAATTGAAGACACGGAATTACTAAATGATTTAAGTGAAATAGTAATTTTTGATAATGGATCTAAGGACAATACTGAAGAGGTGGTAAAAGGTTTTGACATCAACATCAAATATATAAGGTCAGCAGAAAATTTAGGGTTTTCAAAGGCTGTCAATCTTTCTGCCGCATCCGCTAAGGGAGATTATTTCCTGCTTCTCAACTCTGATGTGATTCTCCCGAAAGGCGAAATCCTCAAGTTAAAAAAAATAATGGATGAAAATGATGATGTCGCTGTGTGCGGTCCAGCGTTAGTTTATCCTGACGGTTCTCCTCAACGCTCTTATTCTCATATACCATCACTTTTAAACGAGATAATCCCAAGATTTATTTACGAGCTTCTATTTCTTAAGCGAAGCTTACAAAAAATAAACATTCGTTTTTTTGATCACCCCGTTTACAGTACTTCTGCCCTGATAGGGGCATGTCTATTAATCAGAAAAAAGACTTTCCAAACTTTAAATGGTTTCGATGAACGTTTTTTTTTCTTTCTCGAGGAAACAGATTTTTGCGTAAGGGTTAAAAAAAACGGGCATTTAGTTCTTTATGTCCCGGCTGTTAAAGTGATACACGATCAAGGTGTGACAGTAAGAAAAGTATGGATGTACGGAAAAACTGAATATAATATATCTCTCGTAAAATTCATTAATAAACATCACCGAAAATGGTACGTTAAATGCTTCATTTTTTGTCGTTTCTTCAAGACATTGATGATCGTTCTTTCCTTTCTGTTGGCCCCTTTCCTTTTATTTTCATCAAAAAAGAGAATATCCTTCCTTTTCCACATTCGGCTTCTAATGTGGTTTTTAAAAGGTCTACCAGACGATTATGGCTTAAAGAAACTCAATAAACTCCGCTAGCTCTCAAGAACAAAGATTATTTCGAGTGTTACCCTGTACTCTACAATCTTTCCATTTTCTACTCTGCACCTGTGATCTTTTACCCGGATTCCTGTAATACCTCTCAAGGTTTTTGTAGCCCTTTTAAATCCAACCATTACTGCATCGTCAAAACTCTTAGGGGATCCTGCAATTACTTCCGTAACTCTCGCAACTCTTCCTGCGTCCACCATAAAAAACCTCCTTTTGGTCTTTTTTCTTTTTAGTTAATCTTCCCTAATTGTCTTTACTGCTTTTACGATGAGCGGGATCGCGTAATCTATCTCCTCATCTGTGTTATATCTTCCCACACTAATCCTTATGGCGCCCATAACTACACTAGGGGGCAGACCCATAGCTTGTAACACATGTGAAAACGAAGCTTCTTTCGCCCTACAAGCAGCCCCAGAAGAAACCGCAATCCCGTAACCATCAAGAAGAGAAACAAGGGATGAAGCATTTATTCCTTCAAAACTCACATTTATAGTATTTGGCAGCCTATTTTCTTGATCCCCGTTTAGCGTTATTCCATCCAAGCTTTGGATGAGCCCAGAAATTATCTTTCTGCGCAAGTTCTCCATTTTATTTATGCACAGGTCAATCTCTTCTGCGAGATTCGAAGCAACCAAGCCCATGGCCACAATACCTATGGTATTTTCCGTACCAGCTCTTAAACCTCTCTCTTGGTGACCACCATGAATTATGGGATGAATATTTTTTGTCCCGTCACGGACGTAAAGGAAACCTATTCCCTTTGGTGCATATGTTTTATGTCCTGAGAAACTTGCAAGATCCACTTTTAGATCTTTTAAATCCAATTTCACTTTTCCAAGGGCTTGAACCATGTCTGAATGGAAATAAATTCCTTTTTCTTTTGCTATATTACCTATCTCACCTATAGGTAGCACAGTACCAGTCTCATTATTAGCATACATCACAGTTATGAGAATAGTATCCTTTCTAATGGCCCTTTTTACATCATCAGGATCTAGCTGTCCTTTTCTGTCTACAGGGAGGTAGGTAACCTCAAATCCCTTCGATTCGAGATATCTCAGAGTGTTTAATACGCACGGGTGTTCTACTTGTGTAGTAATTATGTGGTTTCCCCTATCTCTGTTTGCGAGAGCTACACCTTTGATAGCCAGGTTTGAACTTTCTGTGCCAGAACCCGTAAAGATGATTTCATTTTCCTTGGCACCTATGAACATTGCCAAAATGGATCTTGCTTCTTCTAGCTTATCCCTTACAGCTTTCCCGGCCCAATGGATGCTTGAAGGATTGCCAAATAGATCTTCAAAAAAGGGTTTTAACTCACTATAAAGACCTGGGTGAATTGGGGTCGTGGCGTTGTTATCTAAATAAACCCGTCTCATTACGCTCAATCGAAATAGACGTTCATAGCCTTAACCGGACATACTTTCACACACAGTTCACATGCTACACATTTTTCGTAGTCGAACCCTACGCGCATCTTTTTCATCCTATCTATAAAGAGCGCTTCAGTGGCACACACACTGGTGCATATTCCGCAGTGGACACATTTGTTTTCGTCTCTTGTAATATCTTGTTCTATTGGCTCTATTTGGAGGTTTTTACTTTTTAGATATTCCATACCCCTTTCGAAATTTTCTTCCTCTCCCTCGATCTCCAAGACCATTATAGATTCTGCTTTTGGATATACGTGCGCCCTAAGAATGTTGAAAATAAGATCGTAGTCTTTAGCTAACCTGTAAACTATCGGTTTATCTATAGTGTTTTTCTTAAATCTAATCAAAATTCTCTTTTTCATGCTTGACTCCGTGACTTTAAATTTTTACTAGCTCTATGTCTCCCCATACACCCATATACTTTCCCATAATTATCACCACTCCAATCACCTCTTGAAATTTTTTGGCTACCCAGATGGCATGAGGGATCAGATCCTTTGTCTTAACAATATTACCTAGATACGTAGCTAGACCGTCGGAAAAAGCTGCCGATCGTGTAATCACACACACGGCATCTGCCTTTCCAAAACTTAGGGAATGACCAAAAGTACCGGAAGACGTACATATCCCATAAGGCTGATCATTGGCTTTTATTTTTAACGCTATTCTTTGGCTCAAAGGAGAATCTTTAGCGTAAAGTAACACAATTCTGTCTTTTTTGGTTCTCAGGTATATGTCCCCACCATTTTCAATTATAAACTCATCAGAAAGGTCTTTTATATCCTCCCCCACATGTTCCGCTATTGCTCCAGCAACTGTAGCCATCGGTCCAACTCCTATTCTTTGGGAACATTCCATCATGTGTCTAACTATCAAGGGCGCAAAGACGTCATATTTTAGAGGTGTTAGAGTCTCCTTGAAAAGGGGATTGGTTTTTATATACTGTTCAATTTGATTCCTATAAAAAAGGATTCGATCTTTTATCAATTCGGCTAGATCACTCTTTGTGCAACAGTAAAGATCGGTCTCCTTATATTTTACTTCATAGCAAACAAGATCTGGAGGACTGGATATTCTTCTGTAAAATCTATCTTGATACAACATATCGGCATCCTCACTTTCCCATAGAACTGAGCCGATTTTTTGCGTACCTGCCCATTTCGTTATCGGGTGCTACTTGTAGTTGTTTTGAATAAGCTTCGTATGCCTTTCTTAGGTTGCCTTGTTTCTCATAGCATATACCAAGAGTGCCATAAATTGAAGGATGATCCATAAATGCTTTAGTCGCCACTTCGAGATGAGGAATAGCCTTCTCATAGATTTTCAACCTGAAATTCGACATACCGAGAAAAAAGTGAGACGACACATCGTTAGGAAAGATTGAAAGTGCTTTTTTAAAAAAGGGCAAGGCTCTCTCTATTTCGTTTTTTTCAAAATACACAATTCCTAATCCTCTATAAGCTGGTTGATAGTCAGGATCAAGTTCTATCGCCTTTTTAAAGTACTCTTCAGCCACGTTTGATCTCAATTTTCTCAGTTCTATGAATCCCTTTAAAGCGTAGAATGCTGGTTCGTCTCTTTTTTCATTTATAGCTTTCTCAATGAGAGCGTCAGCTTCTCTGATTCTATTCTTTCTGAGTGCAGCCACTGCAGGATCGTAGTAAGTAATGTAAAGGTTATGCGTCCGTTTTAAATCTGAAATCTCCTCTTGAAATTTTTTCTTTTGAGTTCCATCCCCTCTCAAATACGGCAGTTTTGACATTTCTACAATTTTGCTTAACTCTTCCATCCTAACAGAAGTTCGAGGATGTGTAGAAAGAAGTTCTGAAAAAAAGTTTCCCTCATCTGAATCCCTGCCCACCTTCTTTAAATACTCCTCAGATGCTTTTTTGAGGCTCAGGTGAGCCTTAAGCGCGTTCTTAGGATCATAACCCAACTTTGTCATATATTCCACACCCAGTCTATCCGCCTCTAATTCATCATTTCTCGAGTATTTCAAAAGAACTAGATTCGTTCCTATAGATCCTAATGTCAAAGCCAAATCACCATATGCCTTTCCAGAGAGCGAATAACTTGCTCCCGTAAGCAGGAAATCTGCAATTATAGACTTGGAAATCTGAGATGCGGAATGACGGGCTGAAATATGGCCAATCTCGTGGCCCATAATGTACACAAATTCTGCCTCACTTTCTAGTGCTTGCAAAAGTCCTCGGGTTATTGCCACATGCCCCGGAATTGCCCACGCATTTGGTAAAGAAGTGTTCTGAATTACGAAATCTATAGGTAGATGTGGCCTATGGGAAACCTTATTAATCTCAAGAATAAGCCCTTTTAGATACGTTTTGAGTTTCTCGTCTTTGTATTCCCCTCCCCCTCCCTCAGCACTCCATAGAATATTAGGATACCACTCTTTTCCGAGTGTTAATTCGTCTTTCTCAGAAAGAAGCATAAGCTGTTTCTGTCCAGAAACGGGATTAGTTACGCAACTCAAAATCAAACATAACGGGAGTAAAATGAAAACCCAAATTGTTATCCGCTTCAACACCATTAGTATATCTTTGTGACTTAAACGCACGATAAAAAAATAACAGAATTTGTTGTACCTTTGCAAAAATTTTTATAAAATAACCCAATGCGTTATGCGTCTCATAAATAAAAGAGCTTTGATTACTGGAGCAGGACAAGGTATAGGAAAAGCCTGTGCAGAAATTTTTGCTGAAGAGGGGGCTGAACTTGTACTGATCGATAAAAATAAAAAGACCCTTCCACAGGTGGCGGAAGACTTAAAGTCGAAAGGCTCTGTAGTCGATTATCATGTATTTGATCTAATGCACACAAAAAAATTAGAGTCATTGATCGGTACCATAAGAGCACAAAAGCCTGTGGATATCTTAATAAATAACGCGGGCTTTGATAGACCCGGTGTGGTTGCAAAGACGGACAAAAGAAAGTTCATAGAGGTCTTTACTATTCACGTGATCGTGCCATTCCTGCTTATAAAAATGCTCATACCCGATATGAGAACCAAAAGATGGGGAAGAATAATAAACATAAGTTCTGTGTACGGTATAGAAGGCGCCAAGGGAGAGGTGGCTTATTCCACCGCAAAGGCAGCTATAATCGGTCTCACAAAAACAGTTGCAAAAGAAGGTGGACCTGACGGTGTAACCGTCAATGCCATTGTTCCAGGGCTTATTCGTACTCCACCCATACTTAAAATGCCAGATAAGTACAAAATACCAATAATATCTCGGACTTTACTCGGAAGGATGGGAGAGCCAGAGGAAGTAGCGAGGGTTGCAGCTTTTTTGGCCTCAGATGAGGCGTCCTATATAACCGGTACGACTATTGTGGTATCGGGAGGATGGGGAAGCTGATTTTTTTTACAACAATTATAAGTTGTTGTATGAGACTCTATAAATGATAGCAATCCTGGCGGAAGCTTGGTTTGAAAAAATCCTTGATACATACCATCCAGAAACAAAAAGTTTTTACATGGATGAAAAGAATATATTTTTGAACCCCATCGGTGCAACTTATCGTGAAAACATAAATACCATTCTTCTTGCAATAGTAAGTGAAGAATTCTATTCTGAAAAGGTGCACTTAGCCTTAGAAAACATGATTAAGATCGGTTGTCTACACGGGTATTCTTGTTTCGATGGGAAGTCATACACAGAATTACTTGAAAAAGTATTAGAAGAAAGACAAATCCAGGTTTCGGAAGGCATTGCTCACAAGATAAAAGAAGCGATGAAGGAACTTTCGATTTACGAACAGGATGTCTATTCTAAGGTAGCTGAAAGGTTGAAAAACTTGAAAACAAAGGAAAAAACTTTTAAAAGATCCTTTACGCTGAGGGTGTATCGAAAATATATCGATGATTAGGTTAATTTATGCTTTCGTTTTAACTCTGTTTTTGATTTTGATACCTCTTTTTGGTGTCGGTATTCTTGGACTAACGAGATTTTTTTCTATAGTGATTCCCTATTCCGCTTTTTTAATCTTTTTAGCTGGTTCTATCTTACGGGTCCTTTCATGGGTGTCATCACCGCAGCCATTTAAAATTCCACTCACGGCTGGACAACAGAGATCCCTCCAATGGATAAAGAGTAGCTATATTGAAAGTCCATACAATAAGATCGGCATTTTCATGAGAATGCTACTTGAGATCCTGTTTTTCCGATCTCTTTTGAAAAATGAAAAAACTAATCCTCATGTTTCTAAATGGTTGCTTTTTACATCCAACAAAAGATTTTGGTTGATGAGTATTCTCTTTCATTATTCGCTACTGATAATTGTTTTTAGGCATTTAAAGCTTTTCTTTGAACCTATTCCATCTATAGTAAATTTGTTGTCGAGGATTGATGCACTTTTTGAGATCTCCATACCAACGATTCTCTTAACAGAAATTATCGTATTAGTTTGCATCGCTTACCTCTTGTTGAGGAGGATTGTTGTAAGTCAAGTGAGGTATATCTCCCTTACTAGCGACTATTTTGTTCTTTTTTTACTCCTATCTGTGGTTTTAACCGGTATACTTTTGAGGCATCTATTCAGAGTAGACATAATGGATGTAAAAAGATTTGCATTGGGACTTTTCCTTTTCAATCCTTATATTCCTCATTTTGTGGGCTCATGCTTTTACGTACATTTGTTTCTGGTTTCTTTCTTATTCGCATATTTTCCGTTTAGTAAACTCGTCCATGCCGGAGGAGTTTTTCTCTCTCCAACGAGAAACCTTGAAAATAATAGCAGAACCATAAGATATTTGAATCCTTGGAACTATCCAGTAAAAACTAGAACATACGATGAGTGGGAGGACGAATTCAGAGAAATGATGAAAGAGGCCAATATACCCGTTGAAAAGGAGGATAGAAAGATTTGAAAAAAGAAATACCTCCTCAAATGAATCTTTCCCCAAAAGACGAAAATTGGATGGAAAAGAAGGCGGAGTTTAAAAAGGGGACTTACTGTTATGGGGCTCCACTTAAACACCAGAATTACCTAGGTCTTCCAAATCCGAGAGAATGGCAACCTCATAGTGAAGATTGGAATCTTCCGGAAAATTGGAAAGATATTATTCTTCAAGGAATGAAAGATCTTTTAGAAAAATATAGGTCCTTTAAGCTTTTCATGGACATTTGTGTAAGATGTGGAGCATGTACAGACAAGTGTCATTTCTTTGTTGGAACCGGGGATCCAAAAAACATGCCTGTGCTTAGAGCAGAGTTACTCCGGTCAGTCTACAGGAGATATTTTACGCTTCCTGGAAAAATTTTTAAGAAATTTGCGGGGGCCAGAGAACTTACAGAAGAAGTTCTTAAAGAGTGGTTTTACTATTTTTACCAGTGTACCGAATGTAGAAGGTGCTCCCTTTACTGTCCATATGGTATAGATACTTGCGAGATTACAATGATGGGGAGAGAACTTTTGAACCTGGTAGGTTGCAATATCCAATGGATAGTTGAACCTGCCTCTAATTCATTCAGGACAGGAAACCATTTGGGTGTTCCTCCTTCTGCATTTAAAGAGACTCTCGACTTTGCAAGAGATGAGATTGAAGAACTTACCGGTATAAAGATTGATATCCCTATAAATAGAAAAGGTGCTGAAATACTCTTTGTCGCCCCTTCTGCCGATTACTTTGCGAGTCCTCATTGGTATACTCTACTAGGATACCTTATGGTATTTCACGAGATAGGACTTGACTACACTTGGAGCACATTTGCGTCAGAGGGGGGTAATTTCGGCCTTTTTCACTCTTATGAACTAATGAAAAGACTGAACGCAAAGATTTACGAAGAAGCAAAAAGACTTAAGGTCAAGTGGATCCTAGGGGGAGAATGTGGACATATGTGGAGAGTCATCCACCAGTATATGGATACAATTAATGGACCGGCAGATTTCCTAGAAGAGCCTGTTTCGCCCATAACAGGCACGAGATTTCTAAATGCAAAATCGACAAAAATGGTTCATATCGCAGAATTCACTGCCGACCTCATATACCATGGAAAGCTCGTATTAGACAAAAAAAGGAATGACAAATGGGTTATAACTTTCCATGACTCCTGCAATACCGCAAGAAGTATGGGTATTCTGGAGGAGCCAAGATTTATTCTAAGGAACGTGTGTAATAACTTTTATGAAATGCCAGAAAATACTATAAGGGAAAAAACGTTCTGCTGTGGAAGTGGAGCAGGGTTAGGGGCGGATGAGAATCTTGAAGCGAGATTAAAAGGTGGTTTCCCCAGAGCTTATGCGGTAAACTACGTAAAGCAAAAATTTGGTGTAAATATGGTTGCCTGTATGTGTGCGATAGATAAAGCATCGCTTCCGGTCCTTTTAGACTATTGGGTTGGAGGAGTTGAGGTATGCGGGGTTCATGAACTTGTCGGTAACGCCCTTGTTATGAAGGGGGAAAAAGAAAGAGTAAAAAATTTGAGGGGAGAACCCATTTTAGAAGCCGAAAAAAATGAAGAAGATCTACGATAAAGGAAAAACACTTACAGGGTTGATCATTTTTGTGGTTCTTGTAAGTTCGCCGACATGGTACAATTTGGTTTTTGGAAAAGGAAATTATGTACCAGACTTGAAAGTTGAGAAAAATGGAAAAGAATGCGTCAAAAGGACCTCATATATGAAAAAAAATCATATGGAATTACTCAAAGTGTGGCGTGATGAGGTGGTAAGAACCGGGAACAGAACCTATGTTAGAGAAGACGGGGAAAAATTCGAAATAAGCCTCTCCGGGACATGTCTTAAGTGTCACACGAATAAGCAAGAATTTTGTGACAGATGTCATAGGTATGTAGGAGTGACACCTTACTGCTTTGGGTGCCATAACATACCCAGGGAGACAAGAAAATGAAAAGAAGAGATTTCTTATGGATAGTGGGTGTAAGTGCGATTTGGGGAATCTTTTTCCCTAGAGTGTTAGCCTCGCAAGAAAAGAATAGAGATAAAAGATGGGTGATGTTGGTAGATGTTTCTGTATGTGCTAAAAACAGAGATTGTGAAGCATGCATAAAGGCGTGCCATGAAACTCATAATGTCCCAAATGTCGGTGGTTCTAAAGAGCAGATTAAGTGGATATGGTTTTCAAAATTTGAGAAAGTATTTGAGACTGAGATCCCACCCATAGCACAAAAAAAATTAGGTTCTTGGCCCGTTATTTTAATGTGTAATCATTGTGAAAATCCACCCTGTGTAAAGGTTTGTCCCACATCTGCTACCTGGAAAAGAAAAGATGGGATAGTGATGATGGATTACCACAGATGTATAGGATGCAGATACTGTATGGCAGCGTGTCCATACGGCGCTAGAAGTTTTAACTGGAGAGATAATAAGCGATACGTAGGAAATGTTAATTACGACTTCCCTCTCCGCAATAAGGGCGTTGTAGAAAAGTGTAACTTCTGCGAAGAAAGAATTGCGAAAGGCTTACAACCTAAATGTGTGGAGACTTGTGAATCAAGGGCATTGAAATTTGGTAACCTGTATGATGCTGATTCCTCAGTCTCGAAGGTATTAAAAGAGAGGACTTCTCTTGTGAGGAAAGGGTATCTTGGAACCAATCCGAATGTTTTTTACCTTTTGTGACCAACCATGATTGAAAAGGCTCTAACTGGCGGAAAAAACTACTGGTTGTGGCTTGCCTTTTTATCTTCACTTACGTTTTTAGGTCTACTTAGTTATTTAAAACAGCTTGAAGTGGGACTCGGGATAACAGGAATGAGTAGGAATGTATCTTGGGGTCTCTACATCGCAAATTTTACTTTTTTTGTTGGCGTCGCTGCCTCTGCCGTTATGCTTGTTATTCCTTACTATCTGCATGGCAAAAATGAATATTCAAGAATAATGATATTCGCTGAATTTTTGGCGGTTGTGTCAGTTTTTGTGGCCCTACTATTCGTTCTGGTAGATTTGGGTAGACCTGACAGACTTTTCAATGTAATTCTATTCCCCTCTCCTAAATCCCTCCTATTTTGGGATATGTTGGTTCTAACAGGATATCTCATTTTGAATCTGATTCTAGGTTGGAAGGCCTGCGAAGCTGAAAAAAGGGAAATAGAGCAGCCATACTGGACAAAGATACTCGTTTATATTTCAATCCCCTGGGCGATAAGTATTCATACCGTTACGGCTTTTATATACTGTGGGCTTTCAGCCAGGCCATTTTGGTTTTCGGCACTTCTAGCACCGAGATTTCTCGCCACCGCTTTTGTGTCTGGACCTGCAATTCTTCTCATTTTTTGTCTTGCGTTAAAAAGATTCGCTGGTTTTGATCCTGGACAAAACGCTTTAGAAAATCTTAGAAAGACGGTAACCTATGCCCTTTCAGTTCATATTTTCTTTTTCTTAGTGGAATTTTTTACAGTTTTTTACAGTGATCATCCAGAACATGTAAAGCCTTTCCGATACATGCTTTTCGGATATGAAGGTCATTATCACCTTGTGGCTTTTTCGTGGATATCCCTTTTTGTAGCTGTCTTCTCCTTTTTTATTCTTATGTCTGGAAACTTCTTGTACAAACGGAAATTAGCATTTTTCATTCTTACCATGCTTATATTTGGCATATGGCTGGATAAGGGATTGATTTTAATGGTTGCTGGATTTAATCCTACTCCGGAAGTGGAATTAGAAAAATATATGCCCACATTTCCAGAGACTATTATTACTATAGGTATTTGGTCATTAGGTACATTGACTTTAAGCCTTTTAACAAACATTGCATTGCAGATAAAAAAGTCTATATGAGAAATTCCTAAATATTTTTGCAACATTTTTTCGAGAGGTTCTTAATGAAAATGTGGAATTTATTAAAAGACCTTTGGCGCACAAAACTGGGAAAAATGGGGCTAATTATTCTTCTTCCCATGTTTGGATGCGCTATCTTTGCGCCTCTTGTTGCTACGCATAGTCCTTATGAACCTGATTTAAAAAATATACTTTCTCCACCTTCTTTTGATCACATTTTTGGCACTGACATGCTGGGTAGAGATGTATTTTCTAGAGTAATTTACGGAAGTAGAGTCTCTTTACTCGTAGGATTCGTTTCTGTTGGGATTTCTGTCTTTATAGGTGTTGTACTAGGTGCGATCTCTGGTTATTATGGTGGATTTGTTGACAATCTAGTAATGAGACTCGTGGATCTCATGATGTGCTTTCCCACCTTTTTTCTGATTCTTGCAGTCATTGCATTTCTCGAGCCAAGCATTTGGAACATAATGGTCGTAATTGGGCTTACAAACTGGATGGGTGTTGCGAGACTCGTTCGAGCTGAAATTCTAAGTTTAAAAACAAAAGATTTTGTGCTAGCTGCTAAGGCTATTGGGCTTTCCGAATTTAAAATAATCTTCAGTCATATCCTGCCTAACGCCATGTCACCTGTATACGTTGTAGCTACATTTGGTATAGGCGGAGCAATCCTTACGGAATCAGCTTTAAGTTTCCTTGGTATTGGGGTCCAGCCGCCGACCCCAAGCTGGGGAAATATTTTAACCCAGGCAAAGGATTCAATAGAGGTAGCATGGTGGTTGAGCCTTTTCCCAGGTCTTGCCATATTCCTCACCGTTATTGGTTATAACCTCATCGGTGAGGGGTTGAGAGATATATTCGATCCCAAAAAACGGCTATCACATTTACGGTAACCTAAATATTGAAAAATCTAGATGGAAGCCACAAAACAATTTCAGGAAAAACAAAAAGTAAAATCCAAACCATAACAAGGGAAATAAGGAAAGGTAAAACTCCCTTATAAATCACTCCCATAGGGATCTTTGTTATATTTTTTACAACGAATACACAGATTGCCACGGGAGGAATGACGACGCCAATCATGGCTACTACGCCGATTACTATCCCAAACCACAGAGGATGAAAACCCAGCTTCATTGCTACAGGGTAAAAGATTGGGGTAGCGAGTATCAGAAAAGCGAGGTCATCAATAAAAGAACCCCCGAGCTCGTAAATAAGACATATAATTATCATTATGAGGTAACGATTCACATTGAGAGAGCCTACCCAGTCAGCAGCTATTTGTGGAATATTTGTCACAGCTATGAAATGGCCAAAAACGGTTGAGCCATACACTAACATGAGTAACATGATTGCGGTACGCAAGGACTCTCTCAGCGACTGATAGTACTTTTTTAAAGTAATATCTTTCTTTAGCCATGCCAAAAGGAGTACCCCAAATGCACCTACTGATGCCGCCTCAGTAGGAGTGAAAAATCCTTCGGCGATTCCCCCTATAATAAGCAGAAATACTACAAGTACCCAAAAGACCTCTGGCAGAGACTTTATCCTGTCTCTCCAATTATATTTTTCCGATCTTGGGGCTATTTTTGGATCGATCTTCGCCCATACATAGATGATACCCATAAATAATGCAGCAATCAGCAATCCAGGGATAATCCCGGCCAAAAAAAGTTGACCAATGGATTGTTCCATCACTATGCCCAAAATTATAAGGGTCACACTTGGAGGAATAATCACTCCAAGTGTTCCAACTATGGCAACCACACCTGCCGAAAGTTTTTCGCTGTACCCGAATCTTCTCATCTCAGGTATAGCCACACTTGCAAATGTTGCTGACGTAGCCGCTGAAGAACCACATATAGTCTTAAATGCAGTTGCACCCAATACCGTAGCCATAGCTAGCCCCCCTGGTACATGTCCTATAAATTTATGAGCAGCGTCATATAGACGGGCTGCGATACCTGCGTTAAATCCGATTTGCCCCATGAGGATAAATAGTGGGAATACAGAGTAACCGTAATTGGTTATTACCTCAAAAAGATCGCGTGCTAAAAGGTTAGCCGCAGCTTGCAGTCCATTTGTGTAAGCAAAGCCTAAAAAACCTACCAAAGCCATTGCAAATCCAAGCTCTATACCTGTCGCAAAAAAGACTAAAAGAACACAAAGACCTAATAATCCGATATTTACTTCACTCATCTTTTCTTCTCCAGATAAAAATCATTTCCCGTATAAGAATAGCGCATTGCACAAAAGCGCAAATTGCAACGATGTACGCAAATGGGTAAAATGGAATTCGGATAGTGGCTGTTACCTCTTTTGCGGCTTTGTAAACCCTTCCTACTTCTAAAAGATACACTCCCGCTATTAGAAACAGGAAAATCGCGCAAAGTCTCGTAGCGGTATTAAGGATTTTTTTTCCTTTTTCTCCAAGTCTTTCTATCACAAACTCCATGTAAACATGACCTCTTTCAGCCGTGACCTGGGGGAGGCCCATTGCCACAACTAGAGCCAAAAGAAGCGAAACCATCTCGTATGTTCCAATAATGGGCATCCCCACCGCTCTCAAAATCACGTCCGAAAAGGTGAGAAACATCATGAACGTTAAGGCAAATCCTGCCACTAGACTTATGAACTTGCTCGCAATGACTAACATCCTATCCATTTCTTACCGTCATATTTCAATTTTTAGAAAGGAGAAGGTATGTTTCTTGCCTTCTCTTCTTTCTTCCAATATTCAATCCGATCTTTTATGAATTTAATCCATGTGTCTACATCTGACTCCTTGAAACCTTTCTCAACCATGCCCTTTTTGTACTCGGCTATTACGGGCTCTACAGCCTTTGCCCACCTTTTTGCCTCATCTTCTGAAAGATCTATAATCTGTCCACCCTGGGCCTTAAATACTTCTATTCCCTCTAAATCCATCTGATTCCATAGTCTTGCCTGTCTTTCTTTCGCCTCGAGTGCAACTTCTGTCATTATTTTCTGTACATCAGCTGGCAACTGATCCCATTTTTTCTTGTTAATTACAAAATAAAAGGTTATGGTGGTACCTACTCTCCAAGTGGATGTGACATACTTTACAACCTCTGCAAACTTCCAGTATTTAAGAGTCGAATAATCTACACTGACTCCGTCTATGACACCTCGTCTTAAAGACTCATACACGTCTGGCATGGCAAGAGGAACAGGAACAGCTCCAAGATATTTAAAAACGTCTGCGAGCTGTCCAGTAGCTCTTATTTTTAAACCTTTTAGATCATCCAGTGTTTTTACAGGTTTTTTTGTTGTTTGAAGAATTAAAGCACCAGCGGGAGTAACGTAAAGGACCTGCACATCCTCGAATTCCTTAGGCTTGAACCTATTGTAAAAGTCCATACATACCTGGGTATTTACCCATCCACTAGGGAAACCTAAAGGAAGATCGAAAACCTCCATTACTGGAAATCTTCCTCTAGTATACTGAATGTGGGAGAGTCCCAAGTCAGCTATACCAGAAAGTATACCGTCATACATTTTTACTGGGGAAAGAAGTGTTCCACCCGGATAGTAAGCTATTTCTACCCTGCCATTCGTTCTCTTTTTCACCTCGTCACAAAACCAGCCAGTAAGTAAAGACATTGCATGAGTCGTGGGAAGATAATTCGCTGCCTTTAACTTAATAACATCTGCTTTCGCAGCCGAAAAACTAAAAAGAACCATAATAGCTACAACGATTAACCATCTAAATTTCATAATCCAACCTCCTGAAGAATTTTAAGCTTTCTATTACATCACTGAGTAATTTGTCAAGCTAATTCTAAATCTGCAATTAACAAAACTTCTACACCATTTAACCGCTTAAATTCACTTTTTCTAGTGGATGAGATCTCAATATAATTTTAAAGATAATTTTAAAGCCCACACAGTAAAGGGACAACTGTTACCGATAATCCATTACCGTTGATGTTAGACATACCTTGAGGACCTGTTCAAGATCCGTCTCTCCTCGTAAGACCTTAGCTATACCGTCCATAAGGAGAGTGCGCATCCCTTCTTCCAAAGCAATCTCTTTAACCTCATCGGAGTGACGTTTATTCTTTATAGCTTCTTTTATCTTCTTCGTACCCGTAAGAAGTTCATGAATGGCAAGTCTTCCACGATATCCTGTCCCGTTGCAAGCGTTACACCCTGCCTTCCTGTAAAGTAGTAGATCGTTATGGTAAGAGGGCATTCCATGCTTTTTCCACCAGTCCGCATTGTAGTAATATACCATACGTTCAAACTCGTCCTGTGAAGGATGATACGGATATTTACACCTATCACATAACCTTCTTGCCAAACGCTGTGCCAATATCCCTAAAAGTGCATCAGCAAAGTTTATAGGATCTATCCCCATCTCTATAAGCCTCTGGATCGTCTCCGGCGCACTATTAGTATGAAGTGTACTTAGAACGAGGTGCCCGGTAAGGGATGCTTCTATTGCGGTTTTAGCCGTTTCAAAATCTCTCATCTCACCTACCATAATAACATCAGGGTCCGCACGTAAGAACGATCTAAGTACTTCCGCAAACGTAACTCCTATTTTCGGGTTTACCTGGACCTGTCTAAGCCCGGGTTGTACTATTTCAACAGGATCTTCCACGGTCCAGATTTTTCTCTCTGCAGTGTTTATCTGACTTAAAGCAGAATGTAAGGTGGTTGTCTTTCCAGACCCAGTTGGGCCAACACAAAGAATAATGCCATATGGATGTTCAAGAAGTTTTTTGAACAATTCCAGATTATGTGAAGAAAATCCCATACTTTCCAGCGGTAACGGTTTCGCCAAAGAAAGGATTCGTAGGACCGCATCTTCGTTACCGCCGACCGTCGGTGTTACCTCCAGCCGATACTCGATTTTTCTATCTTGATATTTGATTAGTATCTTTCCGCTTTGTGGCTTTCTGTGTTCCGTAATATCCAAATTTGCCATTATCTTCAAACGTGATATAAGTGCCTTCCTGTAGCTACTCGGTATCTGATGAGCAATCCTTAGTATTCCATCAATCCTATATCTTATTGTGAACGGATAATCCCCGAATCCAGGTTCTAAATGTATATCAGAAGCCTCCTTATTGTAAGCATCTATTAACAACTTGTTTGCGAGATTCACTATTTTAGAATCAGACTCACTAATGGACAGTATCTCCTCTTCTTTCTCAACCTCTTCATCCCCAATAAGAACAAAATCTTCTATTGTCTGATCGGAATATGGAATGCGATTTGGATAGTATCGTTGTATGGCTTCTTCTATTTGTCGTCTTGTTGTGGCGACAAGTTCCACTCTCCTACCAGAGTAAAAACGAAGATAATCATAAATTGAATAATCAGTGGGATCACAAGTTGCTACAACTAATTTTGTTCCATCGTCCAAAATAGGAAAAATTTTTAACTGCTGAGAAATTTCAAAAGGAACTGTCTCTAAAGCTTTCGGATTTGGTATCTCATTATTCAAATCAACAGTTGGCATGTAAAATTTCTTTGCTAGAACTCTGATCAGCTGATCTTCAGTAATGAAACCTTTTTCTATGAGAAGCTCTCCGAGCTTTTTCTTCTTACCCTTTTCTTGTTCCGCAAGTGCGTGTTCCAATTGCTCCCGTGTTATGACCCCCTCTTCTATCAAAAGCTCCCCCACTGGTATGCGAGGATGCCGACCCTCCATTTTGGCCTTTAAAATCTTTTCCTCTATAGCGGTCTGAGATACGGGTGTTTGTTCTGATATTATTTCCCCTATCTTCTTTTCTCTCAGTTTCTTTTGTTCTATAAGCGCTTCTTCCAATGTTTTAGTCTCGATCATTCCGTCAGCCACGAGTATCTGACCTACTGGCTTAAGTTCACACCACGATTTAATTCCCCAGCGCGCAAAAAGTATCAGGGAATATGGAGACCTGGGATCAACTGGTATTGCAAAGAACGCATTATCCTTCATTTCATGTTTGAAAATTTTGACCCTGTAAAGACCACCTGTAATGGTAGTAACATCTACAGAAGTAAGTGCTTCAAGTGGGATTTCTAATTCGATCTTGTCTAAAATCCCGATAAAACAAATTTCGTTAAGAGAGTACTTTTGAAGAATCCGAACTGGCTCAAAAAGTACAGTAATCGTTTCTATTCGCCCATGGAGATTCTCCAATAATATCACCCGAATAGTCCTACCGTCCAAAAATTCTATTTCGGCGTGTTTATTTTTTGTCTGCAAATATTCTAAAAATTGATCCTCCATAATTTTTTCCGTTTAACGAATTCTTTTTTCCTTACCTCGCCTAAGGGAAACTGTGAAAAAATAGAGTACACCAAACACTTCCTGATCACGCGATTTGATCCCCCCAATCACCAAAACTATCTACCAAGCAAGATAAAAAATGTCAACAGAAGTCAAATTCTCTGGTTCCTCTTTACGAACTTTTCTTTAAAAATCAAAGCTTATTTACAAAATTGATACTCTTACTTTGTATAAGAGATATCTTTAATAAGGTATTCTAGATCATTTGGATACGATTTTTGCTCTCCCGTTTTCATATTTCGTAACGAAACAATGTTATTTTTTATCTCTTCCTCTCCAACTATTATCGCGTAATCAGCATTTAATGCATGCGCATATCTCATTTGCGACTTCAAAGATTTAGAATCGGGATCGTAGAATACACGGATATTACTTTTTACAAACTGCTTGACTAATCTAAAAAGATGCTCCCTTGCCTTGTCGTCCACAAAAGCTATAAATACTGTAAGGTTTTCTTTGGGGTTACCTGTGTTTACAATCAGAGATAAACGTTCAAGTCCTATAGCGAACCCTATTCCGGGCACATCAGGGCCACCCATTTCCTTCACAAGTCCATCATACCTTCCACCAGCTATAAAAGCATTCTGGGCACCGAGAGCAGAGGATTTCACTTCAAAAACAGTTTTTGTATAGTAATCTAGCCCTCTTACAAGTCTCTCATTATGTTTCACTTTTACTTCGAACTTTATAAGATAATTTAAGAACTTGTTGAAATGTATCTTGCATTCTTCGCAAAGGTTTTCAAAAAGTAATGGCGAATCTTTAGTCAAAAAAAGACATTCATCTTTTTTACAATCAAAAATTCTTAGAGGATTCCTTCTGGCTCTCGTCTTACAGTCTTCGCAAAGGTGGTCTAATTTTTTTTCGATATAGCTTAAAAATACCTCCTTAAATTTTTTCCTGCATTCCCAGCATCCAACTGTGTTAACTTCGATTTCAAAATTTTTTACCTTTAATTCATCAAGTATGAGGCTTATCAACCAAAGAAGTTCCGCATCTATCAAAGGACCCTTTGATCCGAAAACTTCCACATCTATCTGGTTGAACTCTCTAAATCTTCCTTTTTGAGGTCTTTCGTGTCTAAACATGCTACCAATGGTGAAAAGCTTCGTGATTCTCTGAGTTGCGAACAATGATGCTTCGATATACGCTCGAACTACTCCTGCCGTTGCCTCTGGTCTTAATGTAACAGAATCACCTGACGGGTCGTGAAACGTAAACATTTCCTTTTGAACTATGTCTGTGGTTTCACCTATGCTTCTTACGAAGAGCTCAGTTTTCTCTAAAATTGGAACTTTTAATTCATCAAAACCAAGAAGATTAAGATACTTTCTCGCGACTTCTTCAATTTTTCTGAGCTTTTCAAGCTCATCCTTCCAGATGTCTCTAAATCCCCTAAGCCTGCTTATTTTATCCATTTTAGGTATCCGCTATAAGTTATTTTCGTTGCATCCTATAAGGTCTTTATACGTCTCAGATCTTTTCGGGTACAAATTACGGGTTCACTATCTCTACTCTACTGAACCATAAAATGTCAAGCTCTGTGTCTTCCACCTCAACTAATTTTTTATTTTCCTTTTATCTTTACAAACTTGCTCTGAAATGCTCTCTTATAACCTGTAATTCCAGTGACTTTACCCACGTATTGCAATATTAAAAAAGGATATTGGGACATTTAAATGTTTCTTTGCTAACGTAATTGTCGTCATATTTTCTTTCTAAAATCGTGCTACCCCTTTACCTATTGATCTTATGAGTCTCCAAACCACGATTTCCGTTAAAACTGCAATATCCTCTGCGCAAAGATAGTCAGTGACGTTCTTATCAAAAAGTATATTTCCGTTAGCAGGAATATCCTCGTCGCCTTTCCAAAGGATTATGTACATCTTAACCAAAGGTAAAGGGTAAAGGGAAATAGAGGTATCACCGTATCTTTCTTTTTGAGCACCCAAGGGCTCAGAAACCTCAATAAGTAGCTCTGGTTTGTCGGAAAAATATTTGATCATAGGTTCAACAGTTCTTTTGTGAAAAACGGGAAAATAGAATTTTCCACCCTCAATCTGGGCATAGGTTATAAGTTTTCCCGAAGGGGGTGAACCTTTCGCGTCTACTAGATAGTGAAGAAGAATTATTTTATCTCTCAGCTGAAGACTATCTTTGTTGTCTTTATCCAATATAGCACCTGTTCTCAAATTAACGTAGTAAGGAGAATTTAAATACTCTATTTGTATCGTCTCATTATCGAATATTTGGGCCCCAGTTCTTTCACATACGCCATTAGGATCTAAAGCCTTAAGTTTATCAGCTGCAATTCTCACTGCGAGTCCGAAGGCTTCCTCAGTTATGTTCTCATACAATATCATAATTGGCCTCCGCGAGTATTTTTTTTACAGAAATCACAGCTGGAGAATCAGAAGGAAGTAAAAACAAAGATTGCCCATTCAGATTCAAATTTCTTATGTTTTGGTCATAAGATATACTACCTAACACTCTCTCTCCAGAAGCTTCAAGATATTTAATATTCTCCTGTGTGTATCTATAATTAGCCACTAAATAAAAATTTCTGTACGTTATATTTACTCCCTTTATAACCTTTTTTACTCTTTCTATATGCTTTACCGATTTATCAGAGGGATCAAGGATCACAAAAAGATCATCCACGTCTGGTGTTACCTTTCTATTTAGGTGCTCTAAACCCGCGGGAGAATCAACTAGAACAAGATCGTAGTTTTCTTTAAGTGTTTGGATCATGTCCCGAATCATCTCATCAGGAAGACAGTAACATCCCGGAGCTATTTTTGTCCCCAGTGTTATGAGGTCGAATTTTTGGCCCTTGTAAATTATAGAGCCATCTCTAAGCCTTTGCTCTATTAGCGTGGGGGCGTCATCTTTCCTGTCTTTCACCATTATATCGTATAAGGCCTCAGATACGGTAAGTTTTCCTTCTCTTTCTAAGTCCACTCCGGCCATCTTAGGTAGGCTTGAATCGGGATCCAAATCTATGAGTAAAAGTTTATCTATTTTAACAAATCGTGCAAAGAGTGTCGTAAATGTCGATTTTCCGGCTCCTCCCCTTCCTGTTATTACTGTTATTTTTGCCATCTATATCACCCTCGCTTTCTCTAATAGTTTCTTTGTAGATATAAGGGCAGGAGAATCGTCAGGCAACATTTTGAGTGAAACCCCTTTGAGATTCCATTCTTCAACCAGTTTGTCATAATCTATTTTTCCGAGAAAGGATGTTTTTTCGGTTTCGAAAAATTTTTCGTCTTCTTCACTGAACATGTAATTTCCCACCACATAAAAATTTTGGTATTTTATTCCAACTTCTTTTGCTATCTCCCTTACCCTTTTTATATGGGATAAAGATTTCTCCGATGGATCTATTACAACAAAAAGATCATCGATCTCAGAGACGATGTTCCTATTTAGATGTTCCAAACCTGCTGGAGAATCTATAACCACATTTTTATAAGTCTTCACAAGATCTGAAATGGTTTTTCTCATAAGATGGTCTGGAAAACAATAGCAACCCTCCATATCTTTAGTCCCAAGAACAATGAGATCGAAGCCTTTCCCTTCGTATAAAGCCTCCGTCCATATGAGACCTTTAAATTTTTCTTCTACGGGAATCAAAGGATCTCCACCTTTCTTTCTCTCATCCACAACGTCGTAAAGCACTTCTATCACAGTTCTCTTCTTTTCTTTTTCCAAGTCAATTCCAAGCATGTCTGCCAAAGAGAGGTCTGGATCCAAGTCGATAAAAAGAGAGGGAGATGGTAAAAATCTACTCATGAGGGCTACAAAAGTGCTTTTCCCAGCTCCTCCTCTTCCAGTTACTACTAGTTTACGAGCCATTTTAAACCCCTTTCTCCTTTAATTCATATAACTTATCAACAGGTGATACCTTAATTACTGCGCTATATTCTGGTGGACAAACATTCATACAGGTTCCACATTTTACGCATTTATCCTGGATAATATATTTTGGTTCGCCTATTACACCGCCTATTGCCTCCGTAGGGCATGTTAACTTGCAATGTTCACATGCTCTGTCACATTTGGCAGGTACTATAAAGTAAGCTAACAAATCCTTACAAACTAGTGCAGGACATCTCTTCTCAGCCACATGGGCCACATACTCGTCATAAAAGTAGTGCAAAGTGGTAAGAACAGGGTTTGGTGCCGACTTACCAAGACCACAGAGTGAACCTATTTTTACGTCCTCTGCAAGATTCTTAAGTTTATCCAAATCTTCTAAATTTGCCAGGCCCTTCGTTATTTTTTCCATCATGTGAAGCAGCTGAAGTGTCCCTATTCTGCACATAGTACACTTCCCACAGGATTCTTTCTGCACAAAATCGAGAAAAAACTTGGCAGTATCCACCACACAGTCATTTTCATCCATAAATATCATTCCGCCAGATCCCATCATTGAACCAAGAGATAGGAGTACTTCATAGTCAACAGGACTATCGAAAAGACTATTTGGTATACAACCTCCTGAGGGACCCCCTATTTGAATCCCTTTTATCTCCCTCTCATTAGGCGCTCCTCCTGCTATTTCGTACGCTATGGTTCTTAATGTAGTTCCCATCGGAACCTCGGTAAGACCTGGATTTTTAACCTTTCCTGCGAGGGTAAAAATGGCAGTTCCTTTGGAGTTCTCTGTGCCTATCTTAGCGAATCTTTCTGCGCCATTTTCAATTATCCATGGGACGTAAGAAAAGGTCTTTACATTATCTATCAAGGTAGACCTGCCAAAAAGACCGTACTCAGATGGGTAAGGTGGCCTTACTCTGGGTTCACTTCTTTTCCCCTCAATTGCTGCCATAAGACCAGTTTCTTCACCAGAAACGAAAGCACCGGCACCTTCTATAATGCGCAAATGGAACGAGAAACTACTTCCAAGTACACTATCTCCAAGTATACCAAATTCTTCGGCTTCCCGCTTGGCGTTTCTTACAATTTCTAAAGCCATTGGGTACTCAGCTCTTATATATATAAAACCCTCGTTGGCACCGACCGCATAACCTGCTATGAGCATCCCCTCTATTACCTGGTGAGGATCACTTTCCAGTATTACCCTGTCCATGAAAGCCCCTGGATCCCCCTCGTCGGCATTACATATGACGTATTTTTTTTTTGACGAGTTATTTGCACATTTTTCCCACTTTATTCCTGTTGGAAATCCTGCTCCCCCTCTTCCCCTTAATTTTGAGTCATTTATTTCTTTGACTACTCTATCGGGTGACATCCCGAGTGCCTGCTCTAGACCTTTATATCCGCCGAGACCTATGTAGTGTAATATATTCTTTGGATCTACTATTCCGCATCTCCGAAGAAGAATCCTTTTTTCAAACTCCGATCTTTTTAACTCAGGAATAAAAGGCAAACCGTTCTCATCGAACTCTAAAGTTCCGAGCGCCATCTCAAAACATGGGTCGTCTCCTTCTATGTAGCCTTCTATCAACCTCTTTACCTTTTGGGTATTTACATTTTGATATAGAATGGTAAACATCTGAGGTTTAAAAACCGCAACAAGAGGCTCGGCGAAACAAAGTCCCATGCAGCCAACTTCAATCAAAGGAATTTCTAAACCTTTTTTCTCCAGTTCTTTACGAAACTCAATAATTACATCATCTGCTCCAGCAGCTTTTCCACACGTTGGTGTTCCAACGCGGATATTTGTGGTAGACTCCAGGTCTTGTAGATAGGCTGTGGCCTTCTTTTTTATTTCTTCGAATATCAATCTTCCTTTTTATCTCTTTTGAACTCTATGAGAACTTCTTCTAGTTTAAGTGGTGACATTCTTGGATACACTCTATCATTTATAACCACAACAGGTGCTAGCATGCAACAACCCACACACGCTACCCTCTCTAAGCTGAAGTCTTGATCATCCGTTGTCTCTCCCACTTTTATGTTCAACTCTCGTTCTGCAGCTTCGGCTACTAATCCTCCGCCAGATAAATGACATGCAGTGCCCATACATACTTTTATATGAGTTTTTCCTCTCGGCTTAAACCTAAAGATATTGTAGAAAGTAGCAACCCCCCAGATATATGCTTCTGAAATTCCAAAGGAGGTTGCTACCTCTCTTAGCTTCTCCGGAGGTAAAAATCCTAACCCTTTCTGTATATCAATAAGAGCTTGAATGAGGGTTGGTTCGTCGTCATCCCATTTCTGTTCCATTTTCATTTTCTAAGAGTCTTCACAAATTCCGGCAAAAATGCACCTATCCCTGTTGCTTCTCTTGGCCCTACTATTACTTCCCATCCAGGAAGAGCATCTTCCAATTCACCCTTTATTCTTGCGACCCTACCTGGTATAACTAGCTTTTTATGTTTTATCCTCGCTTCGATTCCAGACCTTCGGATCATCGCAGCCACAGAGTCACCAGTGAACTTCCCAGCCGCCCATCCAGTTAAAACACCGAGCCCTTCCGTATCTTTTACACATAAAAATGAGGGGATCTTAGTAGCTTCTATCGCGGAATAAACGATAAAATACGTTAAAGCCCAGTTCGAAGTCACAAGTACAGGAGAGTATTCATCTGGCTCACCTATCTCGTAGTATTTTTCTTCTACTGCCATCGGAAATCGTGGATCTGTGTACACGTTCAATCTCAACACCAGTAAGGGAAGAAGGGTATACTGATCAAAATCCGAAAGTACCACAATTGAAGCAAACTTTATTACGAAAACCGATGCGAGCAGAATTTCTTTGATTCCGTCTTTCGCCATGAAGCACGGAAACGCAATCGTTGGATAACCAAGTGGTCTAAATCCTTGCTTAATTGCGGCTCTCCTTATGAAAGTTTGGTCTCTTATCGCCTCAAGTACATCTTTTGATCCGGGATCCAAAATCGCATCATCAATACCATTCTCTTTTAGTTTCTTCGTCATTGGGATGAGGTCTTCGATTGAATCTCCTTTCAATCCAATTGGTGTGGGCCTTTCCTTGATCTTAGGTATGGCAGAATCTATATTTTCTTTAGTTATCCCGTAAAGGAGAGGTCTTCTGTCAAAGCAGATGTCTCTAGCTGAAAAAAGTGTATCCAGATCGTCAGATATTAAGATCAATGCCTTATCGGTACTTTCATAAATCTTCTTTACCAGGGATACAAATCTATCTTTATTTTTTGAATCATTTTTTATGGCAATCATTTCTGCTTTGAGAGTAAGACCGACCCACGAGTATTTAAGTTCTGTTACCTTTTTTATCTTCTCGTTAACTTTCTCTTCTGATTCAGAATCAGAGACAAGGATTGCTATTCCCGGGGGATGAACATATGTCTTTTCATGTCTGTAAACAACCTCTTCATTTCCCACTTCGACCTTATTCTCTCCTGTACCAATGACCACGAGCTTTATAGCTGGAGCTAACATTTCTTCAATTTTCGCCTTAACTTCGTCGGAAAGGTATGGACATTTATCCGGTGTTGTACCACCAGTGGCTAATTTCATAGCAAAGGCAAAACATGTGGGAAATCCACAGTCCTTACAAGGTTTTCTACCGGGCAACAATTTTACTAACTCAGAACCTGAAACAGGCATGGTAAGCCTCCTTTTTCTATTGTTTAAGCAGGCAGTTCAACTTCACCTTTTATCCATGGATGCCCTACTTTCTCTAAGAATGCAATCAGTTCGTCCACGTTTTTTACGTCTTCCTCTGTCGCAATCTTATCATAAAGCCCTTTAGCCAAAAGTACGTCTTTGTATCTTTCCTTTATCTCCTTTGGCATCCACACAATACGGGCAAGTCCACCATCTGCCTGAAGGAACTTAGGTGACCTTATCTGCTCAAGTCCAGTTCCTAATCTTCCCTCTATTTGTTTTCCACCAGATGTCTCCCCTGCCATCTTAGTGAAAGTTATTCCTAGAACTGTTAAACCCTTATATTCCCTGTGTACTATTCCGAAAGCATCTACCTCAGGTATATAGAAGACTATGGCTTGAAAACAACCACAAGAGGTATGAGGATATCCAAAAGCACTGTATAAGTAAACTCTGTCATAGGTACCAAGAGACTTTTCAGCCACCACCTTATTCACACCTTCATACTCTCCTCTGGTCTCATCCAAAAGTTCACCTTTTGGAACTGCGAAAATAGGTCCTTCTGGATCTATCTTTGAAGCTGCTCTTCCATCAAACCAGTTAATTGCACCGCAGTTGGCAATTCTATTGGGAGCAATCACACACATGTGAGTTGGTGCAAAACTTTGACAAAGAATACAACCATAGAATGTATCCACGTCTTCATCTTTTATCTGTCTAGCCCTTTCATCCCTCTCTTGATATCTTTTCAGGGCCTCCGGGTATAGTTCCTTTATCTTTTCAATATCAGTGATAATAGTCGTTTGTATTTTTTCAATTATTGGCATCTCTGAGGTGAATAGAAAGTTGTAAATTTCTCCCAGTTCTCTCAAAGAATTGAACCCTTTTTTATATGCTTCTCTGGAAAGTCTTATCCATACGTCCTGTCTCTGGTTCATATGATATATGCCTTCCACAAAGTTTGAATACATGTGAATCTTTCTCTCAATCACTGGTTCAGCGTCTTTGTCTAATTCTGAGCCAGCAACATCTATCAAAATAGCAATAGGATAAGAACCACCTTTATCAGTCTCAGGGTCGTAAGGTTCAAGCTCATTTATGTCTGGACCGATAATTTCTACTTTTTCGTGCTCTATTTCGTCAGGACTTTTTACCGTAGCCAATTCAAACTTATATTCCGCTTTTGGCCCTCCAAATTCCATGTAAAGGTTATCCTTTCTTATTACTTCACCCTCGTACTGGGGTCCTATGTCTACGTGGAATTCCATAGTTAGCCTCCTTTATTGTTATTCTGTTTTTAAATTCTCAATTATTCCCTCAAGGATGGCTTTCCACTTCTCATCCTTGAAAATGTTTGGCAGAGAATAATCCGCGTGAGGATGATAAAACTTGCAAAGCGTAACAGTAGAAAGGTGCGGCGCGAAATGTTTAAGAGTTGAAAGACCCTGGTTTGCAAGGTCACTTCTTATACCCAGAAATAAGACAAGGTCATGATTCCCTTCACCTTTTACGCCTTTCCACTCCTGGTCTTTAAGTGCATTTATTATTTCTACCACATCGTAAACACTGTCAGGTTTTATTCCATATTCTAATAATTTAGCTCTTGTGGTGGCGGTAGCACATATGGGAATGCTTCCAGCTTTTGCGATATCAATTGCATATTCTATAAGAAGCCTATCCCCGAGAGTTATTTTAGTTGTAAGAGGGCCTATAACTATAAGAGGTCTTTTTGCCTTTTTTATCTGCTTTACCAAATCCTTTGGATCCTCAACCATCCTGGCGGTTCTTACTCCTGTCAATGTATTAACTCTATGGAATGGAAGAATTGGTGAAAGTTGACTCATGATAACCTCCTTTTAATGAATAACTGCTTCTACCGGCACTTTTGTTGGATAAGTACCTATCCACGTTGGAAGCCCAACAGGTTCCTTAGGTTTCCAACCTATAGATTCAAGATAAGCTTTTACCTCTTTTTTATAGACAAGAGGTATATCCGGATCTCTTCTCACATATAAATGAAGGTCTTCTGGCAACCCTCCTCCCATATATTTTTTGTACAGTGATATGTAGTGATTTAATTTAATCGCCCTACCCTGAGGTGTGTCGTTCTTTCTTATGCAAAGTTTTGCTAGCGTAACCATCAACTTTTCTTTTGTCTCGCAGACATATATGAGGTGCTCAGGGGAAGGTTCGCCAGTATCTACAATCTGTTTTTTTCTTGCATCCATAACTTTCCAATCATCCTCTTCTTTCCTTGACAAGTATAGCCTTCTATATTTTGAGGCATGTGGTCCAACCACAACAGGGATACCCAGCCTGTTACATCCTGTCGCTATTGCCGCTGCCTTCTGAGAATAAGCACCCCAGGCTACTCCCACAGCTCCAACCCGGTTAAGAACGTAGTCTGCCATAACTTCGTAATTGGCTCTAAGGGGCAATGCAGCAAAAATATTTGCAATCTTTATGGCAGCTCCAGTTATATGACTATTGGCAACACATGACCCTACATTTACAACACAGCCAGCATCGAACGTGCCTGGATACTTTTCATATATCGTCTTTCCATCAGCGTCTTTCCACATGCCGGCAACCATAGCCGCGCAACCGGAGAGCACAACTATGTATTTCCTTTTTGCAAATTCTTCCACAATTTCTGCAAGATCCCGATGGTCGGGATAATTCGAACATCCAACAAGGGCAATCACCCCAGGGATCGTTCCAAGAGTAATTGGGGCTCCCACATTTCTTATTTCTGTGTCCATTATTGGTCCGCGTCCAGCTCTTATTGTCCAAACCTCCTTGCTCGCTGCTTGCTGCATTATCTTGAATATTGGAATATTCCTCGGACATTCTTCCTCGCATTTCCCACAGCCTATGCAAAGGTTGAATATATCTCGTATGACATCAAAGTTACCTTTTGCTACTTCACTTATACCCTTTCCGATTTCAAACAAATTGGGACATACTTGCTCACATAGACCACAAAGGCCACACTTCTGCGCAAATTGTTTTGCTTCTTCCTCGGTGATCCATTCTTTTCTTCTCTTTGGAGCGATCTCGAGGGCAACTTTTACAGCGACCTCTGCCGCCTTCTTTGGATCAAGAATGGCAAACTGCTTCTTTTCATCCACCATTTTTCTTACTATTTCATCCGTATCCATACTAGTTGCGTCTTCAAGACCGTACATTACTTTCTCTAAAGTAGCGATTAAAGCAGAACCTACTTTTGCAGCCTCTTGAGGCATGTCTGTTCTTATACATTGTTCGTCAGTCATTATGACGTCGGCTATGCCAGAACGCACAAAGAAAAGCTGTCTTGAAAGAGGACCTACAACCTTAGCTCTGTCCGAATACCTACTGGTTTCCAAGGCGGTGCAACATATGCCCCCAAACTCGACTTTATCATAAAGCCCGTTTTCTCTAAGATAATCTACTACGGCGGTAGACGTTGCTGGATTGTGCCCTACGAATAAAATAATAGGCTTAGTTTTGTCAAACGCATTCCATCCGAGACCTACCAAAGGGGTTTCAGCAACCGAAGTGGGATAATTGAAACCAGTTATTTGAGCCAACTCGGCAACTTCCATACCTACGTGGTCAAGCATTCCTGCATGAAGTGCTTTCGATTCATAGTCTAAATAACTGCCTTCTTGGCCTGTATGCACAGCACTCAAAAGGTGTGTCAATTCCTTGTATACATACTCGATTGCTACTTTCAGATCTCCGAGGGTCTCGGGCTTCATCCCCAATACTGTTCTTATGTGAGGAGCCTCTACAGCAACACCTTCTCCGAGGTCTATCTTCTTGTTAGGCCCGTGCTTTTCAATGAGTAGATCGAGTATATGTGCTGCATGACCAGTATGGCACGCACATCCTATAAGACATGCCATAAGAACTAACCTTGCTTGTTGAGTTGCTATATCTATTCCACATGCACCCCGTCTATTTTCAGTCAAATCACATTTACCATATGTGCAAAGACAACACATGTCGCAGAATGGAGCATAAAAAGGTTTGTAAGTCTTAAGCAGTCGCATATCCCAATTTCTTAATTCAGGCAGTTCCGGCATTGGTGTTGGACCAACGGGCTCCCAGTTAATATCTGCCTTTATCTTCTGATAGACTTCCTCAAGTCTTTTGCTTATTTCTTTTAGTTCCATATCTTGTTACCTCCAAGAGTTTCTTTTACAAGCTTTAATGTTTCTGGATGTCTAAGAACAAGTAGATTAGCACCTGCAAGAAGAAGAGCTATAGCAGTTATACCCTCCCACAGGAGGCCCTGATTCTTCTCTTCCTTTGCCTGTTTAGTTTTCCAACACTCTCCTCCAAGGTTAGCGATTATGGGCATCATTGTCATACTATCCTTCGTAATTATGCCGATTTGTTTTACTCTTTCCATTATAGAAAAGCTGTATTCAATGCCATAACCCAGGGCCGACGAAAGAGGATCAATAACAACCCTTTCCGGAGGAAGAAACTTGCAAAGTTTTATGTTCAATTCTTTAAGCAAGTTAATGTCAAGGGGTGTCTGCGCTATAGCAACATGGCCGTTTTCGAGAATTGCTTTACCCACAATTTCATAGTTTTCTTTCTGCACAGGACCAATTAAGAGATTTTCGCCTTTACACACCTCCGCTACCCGTGGAAGAACTTCTGAATCCTTTTTTTCGTCACCGCATCCATACACTATGAGAGGTTTCCTTACTTCGGAAAGCATTCTTTTTACAAGTGAAGCTGCCTCATCAGGACTGGTATCTTTTTCAGCAGGGTCAGTGCTTAAGAGCATAAGTGAAATGGCATCTGCCCCATATTCTTCGCATTTTTTCGCCCATTTTATTGGGTCAGAGATCACATCAAGATAAGGTTCTTTTAAAAAGTCCGGCCAGTCCTGAGGCACCATATCTAATACCTCAAGAGCAAATCGTGGCGGATTTGGTTGGACTCCATCGTCAAAAAAATGCAAGGGTAATATATTTTCTCCTCCTATTTTTAATGTCTTCTCCCCTTTTCCTATAACTATTTCCCTTACGTTACCCGTGTATGCCTCTTTCGGTACTTTGAACTCCATCTGGACCTCCCATTATTTCAGAATAATTTTAAAATAAAAGTCATTAAATCTCAAGCCATGCGTCAGAATACAAAGTTTCGCCCATCAGAATTCTAGCTGTTTTTACGTAGTCTATCTCCTTCTGTGTGAGTGAGGACATGTCTATTTCCTCTTTATCCATTACCTTGTATATGAGTTGCCTTACATTCTCCATTTTGCCTCTAATGAGGGCCATCAGCTCTTCATCAAGGGGGTCAGCTATTGCCGAGTAGAGGCCACTTCTCTCGAGCATCACAAGGTAGGTTCTGTTCAATATCGGTCTAAGGTGATGTGGTACCCCGTTTGATACGTTAGAAAGCCCGACTGTAGATTTAACCCCAGGCACCACATCTTGCAGGATTTTTATGAATTCTAAATTTTCTACAGCTATTCTCTGTCCTTCACCAGCCGTACTTACGGGTAAAATTATAGGATCTATCCATATATCCTCATTTGGTATCCCCAGTTCATTTGCATATGTCACCGTGTCCAAGATACTCTCTACCTTAGTCTCCAAATCAGGTGGCATTCCCTTATCTGTCATTACGGAAACTACCACATCACAGTTGTATTTTTTAGCCAAAGGTAGCATGTTTTGCTTCGAATCCGTCTTTCCCGATGCAGAATTAAGAAGGGGTCTTCTTTTGCAATATTTCAAACCAGCTTCCATCGCCACAGGGTTCATCGTGTCTATAGATAACGGAAGGTCTACAACTTCCTGAACACATTCTACTAACCACTTCATTGTCTCTTCTGTATCACGTTTAACTGGACCTACATTAAGATCCAGATAATCCGCTCCTGCCTCTTTTTGTTGAATTGCCAGATCTTGGATAACTTTTGCATTCCTCTCTCTTATTGCTTGGGAGACTTCTTTTGCAATCACGTGAATATTTTCACCTATTATAATCATGAACCCCTCCTGTCATTTATTCTTCCTATCTTTGAAAACGAATGCCCCAACAGGACAAATGTGGACTAGTTCCTTTTTTTCACTACACCTAGTTGTACCCAAAGGCGCGTCCATAAATGCCGACACCCTTCTTTTAAGTCCCCTGTAAGCAAACGAAATGCAGTTAAGCCCATCCCTCTCGGATAAGTAAACGCATCTCCCGCATTGCACACATTTATTAGGATCGAACGCAAATACTGGACTTGAGTCGTCCACGGGAAGATCACTGAGAAACTTTTGATACTTATTGGTCTTTAAACTGATCTTTAGATGCTTTGCAATTCTTTGAAGCTCACATATACCATTTTTCCCACAATTTTTGCAATCAACAGGATGGGTACTCATTATTAGTTCAAACGCTGTCTTTTGAAGTCTTAAGGCCTTTTCTCCTCTAGTATTAACTTTTATTCCATCTTCTACATGTATTGTGCAAGCACATTTAGGCAGCTCATCCCCTTCAATTTCCACGAAACAGAGTCTACACCCTGCATAGGGTTCTTCTCTTTCTTCGAGGAAACAAAGATTAGGAATATAAATTCCGTTCGTAATTGCTACCCTCAATAGAATATCGCCCTTTTTACATTTTATTTGTTGTCCATCAATTACAACGTTCACCTCTGTCACTTACTTTATACCCGCATGCAGTTTACAGGCTTTAAGCGTGTTTACCATTAGCATTGTTATTGTCATGGGACCCACTCCACCCGGCACAGGGGTTATCATGCTAGCCTTTTCTTTGACTGCGTCAAAGTCAACATCTCCACAGAGCTTTGCCTTACCATCGGGTGTGGTTCCAATTCTATTCACCCCAACATCGATGACAACTGCGCCTTCTTTTACCATGTCTGCAGTGATAGCCTTTGGCTTTCCTGCCGCAACAATAAGAATGTCTGCCCTTTTTGTGTGGGACGCCAAATTTTTAGTTCCCGTATGGCAGATGGTTACCGTCGCATTCGCACCTTTTTGTTTCTGAATCAAGATATTAGCTATAGGTTTTCCAACAATGTTTGATCTCCCGACAACTACAACTTCTGCGCCATCAGTTTCAACCCCAGAGCGTATGAGAATCTGTTGAATTCCTGCGGGTGTACAAGGTAGAAAATCAGGTTCTCCTATCATTAACTTACCCACATTCACAGGGTGAAACCCGTCTACGTCTTTTCTCGGATCTATTGCGTAAAGTATATTGTTTTCGTTTATATGTTTTGGAAGCGGCAGTTGGACTAGAATTCCATGGATTTGTGGATCTTTGTTGTACTTATCAATTAATTTTAATAATTCTTCTTCTGTTATAGTCTCTGGCTGATTATCTTGTACCGAATAAAATCCCAGTTCTTTGGCCGTTTTCTGCTTACCAGTTACATATGAAATGGACGCTGGATTTTGACCTACAAGAATAGTCACAAGTCCTGGTACCACGTTATACTTCTCTTTTATGTAGATTACTTCTTGTCTTACTTCTTCGCGTATTTGTTGAGCTATTTCATTTCCATTTATTATTTTTGCTGCCATTTTTGCTACCCCCGTAAAATATTTTAACCCGGTCCCTTAAGGACCGGGTTTCGAGACTTAGAACAATCCCATGACTTTACCTGTATTTACATCAACATCGATTCTTCTAAAAGCTGGATCAGAGCTAGTTCCCGGCATGAGACTTATAGTTCCAGTCATTGGACATACAAACCTTGCTCCAGCGAATATGAGAAGATCTCTTACAGGTAAAATCCATCCTTTTGGTACGCCTTTTTTATTCGGATCGTGAGACAAGCTTAGGTGAGTTTTAACCATCATGGTCATAAAATCTTTCATATTTGGATCTGCTTCTATTCTTTTTGCCTTTTGTTCTGCCTCAGGTGACCAAGAGACACCATCTGCACCGTATACTTCCTTTGCTATTATTTCGACCCTCTGCCTTAATGGCATCTCAAGTGGGTAAAGGAACTTAAACTCGTTCTTTTCATTACAGGCATCCAAAACAGCGTCAGTAAGTTCTAGTGCTCCTTCCCCTCCTTTAAGCCAGTGTTCTGAAACAGCGCATCTTGCTCCTGCCTGTTCTGCGTATTTACGTACGAGGGCGATTTCTTCTTTTGTATCAGTATGGAATGTGTTTATACATACAACCGGGTTTATGCCCGCCTTTTTAATTATACTTAGGTGATGAAGCATGTTGGGTATCCCTTTTTCCAGAAGTACAAGATTTTCCTTAGTGTAATCCTCAGGAAGCGGTCTTCCAGGAACAACTGTGGGTCCTCCCCCGTGCATTTTCAGTGCTCTAATAGTTGTGACCAGAACTGAGACGTGGGGTGTTAATCCGCTCAGTCTGCACTTTACGTTCCAGAATTTTTCAAAACCAATATCGGCACCGAATCCACTTTCAGTAACATGATAATCGAAAAGCTTAAGTCCGATTTTATCACCTATTATTGATGACTGTCCAACAGCAATATTTGCAAAAGGACCTGCGTGCACTAAGCAAGGCTGATATTCCGTAGTCCACATGAGCGTGGGGTGTATTGTATTTCTCATCCATGCGCACATGGCACCTGCTACCTCAAGGTCAGAGGTCGTTACCGGATTTCCTTTTTTATCATAAGCGACAATTATCTTTCCTAGTCTCTCTCTCAGGTCTTTAAGATCCGTACAAATGGAAAGAATTGCCATGAGTTCAGAACTCACAGTAATCTGAAATTTCGATTGCATCATATAACCATCCATCTTGCCGCCAATCCCGATAATAATGTTCCTTAAAGCCTGAGCGCAAAAATCAATTGCCCATCCCATCTCCACAGCAGTAGGATCGATATCTAATCTTCTAAGATTTCTTTTTGCCAGCTCAGCATCATCGTAATTTCTTTCATGTTGCATCCTAGAAGTAAGAGCTACCATTGCTAGGTTGTGTGCGTTGGTGATCGCATCTATATCACCGGTGAGTCCCAGTGAAAATTCTGTCATCGGGATTAGCAGAGCTTTCCCTCCACCGGCGGCAGTTCCCTTTATATTAAATGTGGGGCCTCCGGAAGGCTGTCTTATACATCCTCCTACATTTTTACCTCTTTTGCCTAGACCTTGAATCAGTCCCATTGTCGTTGTTGTTTTTCCCTCTCCAAGGGGTGTGGGGGTTATAGCTGTAACCTCAATGTACTTCCCATCTGGTTTGTCCTTTAACCTTTCGATGACTTTCATATAATCGATTTTACAAAGCTTCCCATAAGGAATTATCTCGTCTTTCTGTAACCCCAGCTTTTCCTGCGCCTCTTCCAGCGTGGGTAGCGTTTCTTCTGCTATCTCAGCTATCTGCCAGTCTGCCAATTTCCTTGGATCTGCTTCAAGGTATTTTTTTGAAATTGTAAAAGGCATAGCACACTCCTCCTTTGATTTTTTTTGACAATGCCTAATATGTTCCAGATTTCACTAATTAATTAATTAAAGACGAAGCGCATTGTCAATAAAAATTTTAGGTAACTTGTCCTAAAACTTCTCTCTATTGATTTTTCTTTGACCCGAATTATAAAATTAGTAAATGAATCGAGAAAAAGCTCTTGAACTTCTAAATACCTACATATCTAATCAAAATCTGATCAAGCATTCTTTGGCGACTGAATCATGCATGCGATCGCTTGCCTCCAGGTTCGGGGAAGATCCTGAAAAATGGGGTCTATGTGGCTTGATTCACGATATTGACTACGAAGTTGTAAATGGTGATATGAAAAGACATTCTCTCGAAGGCGTAAGAATTCTTAAGAAACATGGGTTTGATGACGATATTTGCCAAGCTGTTTTATCTCACAACGAGGCTCACGGTGTAGTTCCCGCTTCGCGTATGGCCAAGGCCTTATATTGTGTCGATCCCATAACTGGACTGATTGTGGCTGCAACTTTAGTTTTGCCGTCAAAAAAGATATCTCACCTAAAACCTGAGAATTTGCTCAACCGTTTTAAGGAAAAAAGTTTTGCTAAAGGGGTAAGAAGGGAAGTTATATTGAAATGTAAGGAGTATCTGGATATCGAACTGGAAACCTTTTCGGATATATGTATTAAAGCAATGAACACTATAGCAGAGGATTTAGGGTTGTGAGTATCAAATTTTATCAAGGTCGAAAGAAAAGTTCATAACTGGATTTTTGCTTCATAGATTGACCAACTTTTTTATAAATTTTTATAAAAATTTTCAGCAATTCAAAATAAAATCTAAATCATTTCGCCAAAGAGATAAGTAAATTAATGCAAACAGCATTTAACACCAAATAGCGTATAAGCAATCAGACTTTTTGAGCCCTTAATATAGCAGCAGCTTCCTCAGGTAAAAGCGCTGTAACATAAAATTCATCTTCCCTTTTGTATTTAGAAGATCTGAAATCTCTGGGCATTATCTCCACATGCCAGTGAAAGTAATTAGAAGGTGACGAGTCTCCCTCTGCAAGGGGATTGGTGTATACAAAATTAGGGGAGGTATGGTAAACGATAGTATAAGCGTTTGTGAGTTTTTCGATCCTTTTCATAGTATTAAGAAGGATTTGGGTAAAAGAAGAAACCACTTCCTCTTCGTTTATATCTTCAAAACTGTCTTTGTGCTGTTTGGGGACTATCCATGTCTCAAAGGGAAACCTTGAGGCAAAGGGACAAAAAGCCACAAAGTGCACATTCTGAATTACAACTCTCTTTTTGTCTCTTACTTCCTGTCTGAGCACATCGCAGAAAAGACATCTTTCTTTTCTCATATAGTGCTCTTTGGCGTTTTTTAACTCGTGTTCTATTCTCTGAGGTAAAATTGGAGTAGCAAGTACATGTGAATGAGGATGAAAAATATACGAACCCGCCAGTTCTCCGTAATTTTTGAAAACTTGTATATACCTGAATCTTTTGTCTCTTTTGAGGTCAAAGACCCGTTCTTGATAAAACCTGAAGAGTAATTCAACCTCTTTTTCCGTAAAATTCGAGAATATCTTAGCATGTTCAGGTGTTTCCACAATAATTTCATGTGCACCCAGATTTGACATCTTATCATAAAGACCTTCCGCCCTCTTTTCCTCAGAAGCTTCGATAACGAAAAGAAAATTTCTAGAAGGAAAACACCTAATTCTCCACGAACCAGTTTCATCTTTCACTTCCCTAATTGTGGGAGGTGTTAAATCTTCATTTCCTGGGCAAAATGGGCAAATTGCTCTATTATCTATGCTAATATACTTATACCCAACAACAACCCAGTTCCCAGATATAGGATCCCTTCTTATCTCCGGCACAAGTACATATTACCCGAAGTTCCATAAGTTGTCAAAGAACCATTTGCAAATTCTTATCTTGATATTTAAAATATGCACATGGACGAACTTGTCAAATTTGTCATACATTGTGTAAAGGAGTCGGGAAAAATCCAAAAAAAGTACTTTCAAAAAGCCGTTAAAGTTCAGCATAAAGGCGATATAAATCTGGTTACAAATGTGGATTTAGAATGTCAGGAAAAAATTATATCTATAATCAGCTCAGAATTTTCAGACGATGACATATTAAGCGAGGAACGTCATAACGTGCTTTCAAACGCAAAAAGAAGGTGGATTATAGATCCTTTAGACGGGACAACCAACTATGCTCACGGATATCCTTTTTTCTGCACCTCTGTGGCATGCGAGGAAGAAGGGGAACTCTTAGTAGGCGCAGTTTATAATCCCATATTTGAAGAGCTTTTTTACGCGAAAAAAGGAAAGGGGTCATACTTTAACGGCGATCGCATAAGGGTTTCCAAGATAAGTGACTTAAAGATAGCTCTTTTAAGCACAGGTTTCCCTTACGACCTGGCTACGAGCAAAAGAAACAACATTGACAACTTCTTAAGGTTTATCTTTCGGGCTCAGGCAATAAGAAGAGACGGTTCTGCAGCCCTAAATTTGTCATACGTTGCAGCAGGTCGCTTTGACGGTTTCTGGGAAATAAAACTTAACCCTTGGGACGTGGCAGCAGGAACACTATTGGTCAAAGAAGCTGGTGGGCTTGTAACTGACTTTCAGGGAAATCCGATAGATATATACAAAGATGAAATAGTTGCCTCTAACGGGCTTATCCACGCTGAAATGATAAAAATACTCAATTCCGGGGAATAACTGGGGGGAAAATGAAAGCTTACACCATTGAAGAAATTAAAAGTATAGTAAGACCGAGTCTTGGAAACGAGGTACCTTTGGAGCTCTTTCGGATCTTAAGAATAATAGGTATGAGAAACCTCCTAGGAGAGAGTTCGGGTGCTGCATTATACATGATGGGAAAATATGTTGGTTCTATTCTTGATGTGTCCAATGAAGAAGAAATAAAAGATGTTATTAAAAGCTTAAGAATAGGAATACCCCAGATTGAAAAAAAAGATGAAAGTCACTATATCGTAAAGCTCTATGAATGTATTACGTGCGCTGGCTTTCCGTACACTGGAGAAATGTTTTGCGATATGGAGAGTGGAATTCTCGCAGGACTCTTTGAAAAGATTACTGGTAAAAAAGCAAAATCTACCCAGACCAAAAGTTGGTCAGTTGGGTATAACTACTGCGAGTTTGATATCATCCTTTACTAAACTCGCCTATGGAAGACTATATCCGAGAGTTAATGAGAAAAAAAACCGAGCTCGAAATCGCCCTTTCAGAGGAAAAAGAGCTCTCAGAAGTCAGAAGAAGGTTACTTGAAAGAAATTTAAAAGAACTCGAGGACCTTTATGCTGCTTTACGAGAAAAACTTCAGGAGTTAAAGATAAAGGACGAAAAGATAAGGGAAATTGAAGTGAGGCTAGAGAGGGCAAACAAACTTTCTCTTTTAGGTGAGATCTCAAGTGCGATAGCCCATCAAATCAAAAACCCTCTCGTTTCTATCCTAGGGTTTGCAAAGAGAATTACTACTTCCGATGATGTAGAAAAGGTAAAATCATATGCAAAAATCATAGTTAATGACGCAGAAAAGCTCACAGAAGTTTTACAAAGACTTCTTGAATTCTCAAGAATGGATCAGCCCAAAAAAGAAAAGGTAGAACTAAACGAAGCAATAAAAGATACATTGGCCTTTTTAGAACATCATCTTACAAGATTCAAAAATGTAAACTTAATCGTTGAGCTTGAGGAGGGACTCCCCCCTGTTGAGCTGGACAAAATTCATCTCCAACAGGTTTTGGCAAATCTCCTCATAAATGCAGCGCAAGCTATGCCACAAGGAGGACCTATAAAGATAAGAACCGGGTTTGATCGGGATAAGGTGTTTTTCTCTGTGACAGATAAGGGACATGGCATTTCAGACGATATAAGAGAGAAAATATTTGAACCTTTCTTTACAACTAAAAAAAAAGGTGAAGGTACTGGACTTGGGCTATCCATATGTAAGAGACTCGTTGAGGCCAATGGTGGAACTATAACGTTTACAAGCCAAAAAGGAGAAGGTACGACCTTTTTTGTTTATTTCCCACTTAATCAAAAATCGACTGTCATTCCATCATAGGCTGCGATGATTTCTATACCTATTTCGTGAGTGAGTCTCTCTGCCAAAATGTGAGGTCTTTCCCTGATAAGACTCATCCCAAAATGGGTCATAATGGCCAGCCGGGGTCTTATGCTGTTAACCAAGGTAACAAAGTCAGACAAAGAAAGGTGATCAATCTCATCGTTCTTTTCTATGGGTCTTGATCTAAGCACATTAACAATTAATATGTCCGTTTTATAATGCTCACAAAGAGCTTCAAAATACTTCGTATCAGAGATTATCCCTATCGTAGGTTCAAAATGAAAAACTAATCCATAAGTCTCAACAGGATGAATGTGCTTTACTGGAGTAGCAAAAGAAATTCCTTTTATGGTGTAACTCTTTCCTTCCTCCATTAAATCCACTCTGTCCAATTTCGTTATAAAATTGGAAAATATCACCGCTTCACCGGATACCGCATCTTTGGGACAAACGAGGACACCTCTCTTTCTGAAGCCCCCTTCTGTCATAGCCTCGATTAAAACATTTACATCGTTTGAATGATCTAAATGTTTGTGTGTAAGAATAATACCGTCCAGTTTTTCTGGCTCAAGTCTAGTTTTGGAAGTTCTAATCTTAACTATCGCCCCAGGTCCGGGATCTATGTAAACGTTTGTATCCTTGTAATTCAGCCAGATTCCGGCAGTAGATCTTAACTGCTTTGAAACTACGAATCTTGCTCCACCGGTCCCTAGAAATTTTATGAACCCACTCACGATTTGATTCTATATGAAAAAAATGTTACTGGATTATACGCATCAAAAAAAGGAGTTGTCAATCGTTGATTGTAAAATATGCCATATATTCGTCTGCCCTGAGTAACATAGCCCTTCTTGCCATGGATGGAAAACTTTTCGAAATGAAGCTCAGCGAAGAAAACGAAATATCAATTAAAAAGGATATTCTTAAAAGATTCCCTGGTGCCAGTAATGACGAAAACGAATTCAAAAGACTTAGGATCTTACTGGAAAGGTATTTTGCTGGGGATCGTGTAGATTTTTTTGATATAGAATTGATTCTTCCCTTCTCAACGTCATTTACAAAGGCAGTGCTTCTCCAGGTTAGAAAGATTCCCTATGGAGAAACACGCTCTTACTCTTGGATAGCTGAAAATCTGGGTTATAAAACAACCGCTAGACCCATTGGACAGGCTCTTAAAAAAAACCCGATACCGATTATTATTCCATGTCATAGAGTTATAGAAAAGTCCGGGAAAATCGGTGGCTTTTCCATTGGAACTCATATAAAGAAAAGGCTTCTTGAGATAGAGGGGATAAATTTAATAGGATGAAGAAATCATTCTGTTGACTTCATTCTCAAATGGTCCCCTTATGTACCCCTTTTCTAAGTATCTTTGTATCCAGGAATTTACTTTTTCCTCACCGTAAGCTTTTTTAAAACCCGAAACTATTTTCTCAACTGGAATGTCTGCGTATATCCCAAGAAACTCTACATATTCCATAAACTTTTTCTCTTCCATATTGTATGGCTGAAATATGGCATCATGTTCGCCATCAAAGTCTATAGGAGGCACTTTGAACTTATTACACAGCTCTTTATTGAAGGCAGGGGTCGCTTTTACCCACATTCCTTCTATATAGAATTCCACGTATGCGTGGTATGGAAAGAGATCACTTCCGAGAAACTCAATAAGCTCACGCGTTGCTAAATGATTTTTTACTGTAGCAAAACCTATGCGGGCCGGTATCCCACATGCTCTGGAGAGAGCACAAAGTAAAGAAGCTTTTGGTATGCAGAAACCTCGTTTTCTTTCAAGTACTAAACTGGCCCTGTAATGTTCAGGAAGAAAAAATGGGGTGTACGGATCATATATTATCCCATCCCTTACGGCAATAAAAAGCCTTTTCGCTACGTCCCGCGGATCCTCCATACTCCCTTTTATTTCAGAGGCGTATTTCACTATAACGGGACTATTTGAATCAATTATTTCTGTTGGCTTTAAATATATTTCTAAGCTTTCTATTCCTCTCTTTATCATTTAAGCAATGTCAAAAATGCCCCTGCTGCAACAGCAGTTCCAATAACCCCTGCAACATTGGGACCCATAGCGTGCATAAGGAGGAAGTTCTTAGGGTCTGCTTCTTGACCTAT